>NZ_JBBCBW010000002.1:0-469004 GCF_037204085.1 Variovorax sp. CCNWLW235
CTCCCCGCAGCGAAATAAAGGAGGAGCCGAAGGCGGGGGACATTCGCGGAGGGGAGTACCCGGTGGCCTTTGCACGCGCCCTGAACGAACGCGCCACGAACACAAGCAGCCCGCAACACAACGCACGGCGGAGCAACTGACATGAACTACACCGTCAACAGCCACACCACCTATTGCTACACAGGCGGCAAGACCTTCGATGCAAACAAGCCCACCGTGGTGTTCATCCACGGCGTGCTCAACGACCACAGTGTTTGGATCCTGCAAAGCCGCTGGTTCGCCAACCACGGCTGGAACGTGCTGGCGCTCGACCTGCCCGGCCATTGCAAAAGCGAAGGCCCGCCGCCTGCGAGCGTGGAAGACGCGGCGCAGTTCGTTATCGCACTGCTTGATGCGGCCGGCGTACAGAAAGCCGCGCTCGTGGGCCACAGCTTCGGCTCACTGATTGCGCTCGAAGCCGCATCACGCGCGCCCGAACGGGTCACTCATCTTGCATTGGTGGGAACGGCCTATCCGATGACCGTGTCGCCCGCACTGCTCGACGGCGCGCTCAACGATCCGCAGCGCGCCATTGCCATGGTCAACACCTTCTCGCACTCGCTGCTGGCGCCGCCCCCCTCCTCGCTCGGACCGGGCACCTGGCTCTACGGCAGCTCGCGCGCGCTGATGCGCCGCGTGCTCGCGAGCAACCGCAATGCCAACGTGTTCCACATCGGCTTCAAGGCCTGCAACGACTACGCCAATGGCGAAAAAGCCATCGAAGCCGTGCAATGCCCCGTGCTGTTCCTGCTTGGCGATGCCGACCAGATGACGCCGCCGCGCGCCACCAAGGCACTCGCCGGCAAGGCAAAGCAAGGCAAAGTCGTCACGGTGCATGCGGGGCACTCGCTGATGAGCGAGGCACCCGACGAAGTGCTGTTTGCGCTGCGCGACTTTGTGGGTGCGGCGGCGCCAGCAACCGCATGAGCTTCAGCGCCCCGGGGGCGTATCCGGGGCGCCGAAGATCGGTACGTTCATGCGGGGTGCGGTCAGACCGCGAATTCGGCGGGCCGCTTCTCGAGCACGGCCAGCAGCAGGTCGACGTCCAGGCTGGAAGGCTGCGGCGCCTGCAGCGCGCCGAGCATGCGCGAGAGCGTTTCGGCATGCGGCAGCAGTGGGCCCAGAAAGCGGGTGCCCTCGGCGCCGGCGATCAGCAGCGTGGGAAAGGTCTCCACGTCGAACGCATCGGCAATCTCGGCGTGGTCTTCGATGTCGACCCATGCAAAGCGGAATTGCGGGTGCGCCCGCGCCACCTGCTCCAGCAGCGGCCGGTAGTCGCGGCAGGTGCCGCACCACTCGGCGCACAGGCACACGACCCATGGCGCAGCGCCGGCCGGCTCGGCGGATTCGGGGGCGGCGGGAAGAGCGCTCAAAGCTGATGCGGTGAAGGTGTGAATACAAAGCCGCAGTGGTGCGGCCGCGAGGTCGTGGCTATTATGAACAAAGCGCCTTTGGCGCTCAGGAGACTCGCACGATGAACACCACGACTGCCCCGGAATCTGCTGTCGATCCGCGACGTTTCAAGAGCTTTGCGGAGTTCTACCCCTTCTACCTGACCGAGCACGCCAACCGCACCTGCCGGCGCCTGCACTTCGTGGGCTCGACCATTTCGCTGGTGTGCCTGGTGGCCCTGGCGATCACGCTCGATCCGCTCTGGCTGCTGGCCGCGCTGGTCGCAGGCTACGGCCTTGCCTGGATCGGGCATTTCGGTTTCGAGAAGAACCGGCCCGCCTCGTTCAAGCGCCCGCTCTATTCCTTCATGGGCGACTGGGCGATGTACCGCGACATCTGGCTGGGCAAGGTCAAGATCTGATCGCTACTAAATAAGGAGCACATCGCCCAGGCGCAGCGACCGCAGCGGCCCTTTTTGCCACAGGTCTTCGAGCGGCTCGGCGCGGGGCATCAGCAGCTCCCTGAGCAGCGGCTCGATGGGCGTGGACGGATCGGCCAGCAGCACGTAGCGCGGGTCTTCGTTCGGCGTTTCCTCCGCCAGGGGCGCAACCCAGTCGAGCGCCACCAGGGTTTCGAGCACCGGCACCAGTTGCAGCGTGTCCACCCGCATGCGCGTGACGAGTTCGGTCGCGCCCATGCCCTTGGCCGGCGTGGCACGCGCGCGTGCCAGCTGCTGCAGCACTTCCATGGCCAGCTGCAGCGGCCACCCTGCCCGGCCGCCGCGGCGGGCCACGCCGGTCAGCAGGCTGGGCAGATAGGCCGCGATGACCGCCCCCAGCAGCACGATGACCCACGCCACGTAGATCCACACCAGCAGGATCGGCACCGTGGCAAAGGCGCCGTAGAGCACCGAATAGGTCGGCACCAGGCTCAGGTAGTAGCCCAGCACGCGCTTGGCAATTTCGATGGCCGCCGCCACGAAGATGCCGCCGGCCCATGCATGCGACCAGCGCACGTTGGTGTTGGGCACATAGTGATAAAGCGACGCCATGCCCGCCGCCAGCAGCACGAATTCAAAGGTGTCGAAGAACAGCTTCAGGATGCTTCCGCCCACCACGTCGCGCGACGCGGCAAACACATACGAAGTGGTCGACAGGCTCACCGCAAGGATGAGCGGACCGAGCGTGATGGCGGCCCAGTAGATGAGCACACGCTGGGCGAGAGGCCGCGGCGAGCGCACCCGCCAGATGTTGTTGAGCGTCTTGTCGATGGTGAGAATCAGCGCAATGGCGGTGATCAGCAGCACCACCAGGCCCGCAATGCCCAGCCCGCCGGCCTTGCTGGAAAACTGGTTCAGGTAGCCCAGCACCTGGCGCGCAATGTTGTCCGGAATCAGGCTTTCTATGAACCAGCGCTGCAGCCGCCCCTGCAGCTTGGCGAACATCGGAAACACCGTGAAAAGCGCCAGCGCCACCGTGAAGAACGGCACCATTGCAATGGTGGTGGTGAAGGTAAGGCTGCTGGCCGTCAGGCCCAGGCGGTCTTCGCGAAAACGCTCGCCCAGCACCGCCGCGGTGTTGCCCCACGGAAAACGCGAAAGATCCCTCCACAGCTGACGACGATTCATGGCCGGTATCATAAGAACCCGAACCCTCTCCTCGTCTTTGCACACTTCGTGTCGCCAGCTCCGCGGTGTTCCATCCATGCAAATCATCACACCGCACGCCTCTTCTTCCGTCCGCGCCACCCGCTGGCTTGCCGTGGGCAGCCTTGTCGGGCTCATCGTGCTGGGCCTGGCGTGGGAACTGTGGCTGGCACCGCTGCGGCCGGGCGGCTCGCTGCTGGCGCTGAAGGTGCTGCCGCTTGTCATCCCGCTTGCGGGGCTCTACAAGAACCGCATGTACACCTACCGCTGGGTCAGCCTGATGATCTGGCTCTATTTCACCGAGGGCGTGGTGCGCGCATGGAGCGACACCAATGGCGTGGGGCAGGTGCTCGCGCTGGTCGAGGTGCTGCTGTGCCTCATGCTCTTTGCCGCCTGCGCCTGGCATGTGCGGCTGCGCCTTCGCAACGCCAAGGCCGCCCGCCAAATGGAGGCTTCTACCTGATGACGCCAATGACTTCTTCCGCTCCCCTCATCGACCAACTCCGCGCCATCGTCGGCGCCCAGCACGTGCTGAACGAGGGCGACCTCGCCGCCTACGAGCAAGACTGGCGCAAGCGCGCGCGCGGCAAGTCGCTGGCCGTGGTGCGGCCCGCCAACACGCAGCAGGTGGCCGACGTGGTCAAGGCCTGCGCCGCGGCCGGCACGGCCATCGTGCCGCAAGGCGGCAACACCGGGCTGGCAGTGGGTTCCATTCCCGACGACAGCGGCACGCAGGTGGTGCTGAGCCTGCAGCGGCTGAACGCCATCCGCACCGTCGACGCCGCCAACCTCACGATGACGGTGGAGGCCGGCTGCATCCTGCAGACGCTGCAGGAAACGGCCGAGAAGCAAGGCTACCTGTTCCCGCTGAGCCTTGCGGCTGAAGGCAGCTGCACCATCGGCGGCAACCTTGCGACCAATGCCGGCGGCACGCAGGTGGTTCGCTACGGCAACACGCGCGATCTGTGCCTGGGCCTCGAAGTGGTCACGCCGCAGGGTGAAATCTGGGAAGGCACCAGCGGCCTGCGCAAGGACAACACCGGCTACGACCTGCGCGACCTGATGATCGGCAGCGAAGGCACGCTGGGCATCATCACCGCAGCCACGATGAAGCTCTACCCGCTGCCCGCCGCGCAACTCACGGCGTGGGCCGCGGTGCCCTCGCTAGACCATGCGGTCACGCTGCTGGGCCTTGCGCACAAGCACCTGGGCTCGGGCCTCACCGGCTTCGAGGTGATGGGCAAGTTTGCGCTGAGCCTGGTCGACAAGCACATGCCGCAACTGCGCGTGCCGTTCATCGGCGATGAAGCCGTGCCCTACTGCGTGCTGCTCGAGAACTCCGACAACGAATCGGAAGACCATGCGCGTTCGCGCTTCGAGGCGCTGCTCGAAACGGCTTTCGAAGACGGCTGCGTGACCGATGCGGTGGTGGCCGAGAACCTTGCGCAGGCGCACCAGCTCTGGCACATCCGCGAGAGCATTCCGCTTGCGCAGGCCGAAGAGGGCTTGAACATCAAGCACGACATCTCGATTCCCGTCTCCAGCATTCCGGCCTTCGTGGCCGAGACCGATGCGCTGCTGGCGCGCGAGATTGCCGGAGTGCGGCTGGTGAACTTCGGCCACCTGGGCGACGGCAACCTGCACTACAACGTGCAGGCACCCGAGAACATCGACACCAAGGCTTTCCTGAAGAACGAGGAAGAGCGCATCAACACGCTGGTGTACGACGCGGTCGAGAAGTTCGGCGGTTCGTTCTCGGCCGAGCATGGAGTGGGCTCGCTCAAGGTCGACAAGCTCGAGAAGCACAAGTCGCCGGTGGCGCTGGAGATGATGCGCGCCATCAAGCGCGGGCTCGACCCGAAGAACATCCTGAACCCGGGTCGCGTGATCCGCGTCTAAGGCCTGCGGATATTTCTCCCTCCCCTCCCGGGGGAGGGCCGGGGTGGGGGCACGCGGCCTTCAACCCCGCGCTGCGATGAATGCGGGGGCAGCCCCCATCCCAACCTTCCCCCAGCGGGGGAAGGAGCAAGACAAAACACTCAACCTGGAAAGTCTTCGCCGCGCAGCTCGATCGGCTGGCCGTGCGGCGTGCGGTCGGCCGCGTGGTCCCAGGCGTGGCGGTAGCGCGCGAGTTCGTCGCCCGAGCTCGCGCCCTTGCGGGCCACGAGCCCTTCGAGCGCGGCAAGCCAATGCCGGTAATAGGTGTCTCCGGCATCAGGGTCTCCGGCGGCTTGCGCGGCGGTGATCTGCGCGGCAAGCGCTTCGGCCCACTCCACCCAGCTGAACAGGCCGCGCTCGTGCAGCGCGAGCGTCATCGCAAAGGCCTGCGCTTCCCACGGCTCGCGGAACACCGGGCCATCGGCATCGCGCGGCATGCCCGGCGCGAGCGCGAGCGGTGGCACGTCGATCTTCATGCCGGCCTTCATGCGGCCGCCTCCAGGTAGCTTTCCCACGCATCGACCGACACCGAGAGGTTCTGGCGCGGCGCCGCATCGCCCCAGAGCTCGGCTTCCTCAAAGACGACCGTGTAGAGCCACTGCGGCTGTTCACCGAGACCCTGTGCATTCGCGTCGGCGAACACATGCGCGCCGTGCACATGTTCAATGGTGCCGCGCTTGCCCTGCACATAGCCGGGCAACCGCGTGTGATGGTCGGCCTTGCCGATGTGCATGCGCACAGCCTGCCCGACGGCAAAGCGCGCGGGGCCTGGCGCTGCGCGCTCCGTCGGAGAGCCCTTCGCAAGCACCGCGGGCACGTTCTGGGCCTGCAGCACGCGGGCGACCGGCGCGGCCGGATGGCGCATCTCGCCGGACGCGACCTCGTCGGCAAAAACCTGTCCGCGCTGCAGCATCAGCTGCTCGAGCGCTCCCAGCCAGATCTGGTAGTAGCTCAGGTCGCGGTAGTCCGGCAGCGTCTCGCGCATCGCGCGGCTCGCATCGATGTTCCAGGAGCCGGTTGCGCCCATGGCAAGCGTGAGCGCCAGCGCACGCGGCTCCCAGCCGGCGTGGAAGAGTTCGCCCTCGGGCTCGGGCGTCACCGGCCCGAAGCCCGGTTGGCCTCCGAGGTCGGCATGCGTCACGTAGCTCATGCGGTGCTCCTTGCGGCAGTTGGCGAATCGGCAAGCCGCGTGCCGATCATCGAATCGCGCGAAACGAGGGTGGCGAGGTCGTCTTCGCTCCATCCTTCGGTGCCGGCGGGCCTTTGGGGAATCACGAGGTAGCGCACCTCGGCGGTCGAATCCCAGACTCGGATGCGTGTCGTCTCGGGCAGCACCGTGCCGAAATCGGCCAGCACGCCGCGCGGGTCCTTCACGGCGCGCGAACGGTACGGCGCGCTCTTGTACCAGGTGGGCGGCAGGCCGAGCACGGGCCAGGGGTAGCAGCTGCACAGGGTGCAAACGACCATGTGGTGTCGGTCATTGGTGTTCTCTACCGCCACCATGTGCTCGCCCTGGCGACCTGTATAACCGAGCGAGGCAATGGCGGCCGTGGCATCAGCCATCAGCCAGTCGTGGAAGCTTTGGTCGACCCAGGCCCGCGCCACCACCCTTGCCCCGTTGCGCGGCCCGATGCGGGTCTGGTAAGTGTCGATCAGCGCATCGAGCGCGGCGGGGTCGATGTAGCCCTTTTGCGTGAGCACGCTTTCCAGCGCCCGTACGCGCAGGTCCATTTCGCCGAGTTCGCTGTGGTCGTGGGAGTGATCGTGGGAGTGGTCATGGGAGTGGTCGGGGCCGGTCATCTGCCGATGCTAGCGCCGCCCCGTAAAATTCCCAACATGACCTCGACCGCCCGCCCCGTCCGCTCCCAGTACGAAGACTTCATGCGCCACGTGGACACCCACGGGGTGTTCAAGAGCGACCGCACCGGTACGGGCACCAAGAGCGTGTTCGGCCACCAGATGCGCTTCGACCTGAACGAAGGCTTTCCACTGGTCACCACGAAGAAGGTGCACCTGAAGTCCATCATCCAGGAACTGCTGTGGTTTTTAACCGGCTCCAGCAACAACAATTGGCTCAAGGAGCGCGGCGTCACCATCTGGGACGAATGGGCGCGCGAAGACGGCGACCTGGGCCCCGTGTACGGCGTGCAATGGCGCAGTTGGCCCACGCCCGACGGCGGCCACATCGACCAGATCTCCGAAGTCATCAAGACGCTGAAGACCAACCCCGATTCGCGCCGCATCATCGTGAGCGCATGGAACGTGGCCGAGCTCTCGAAGATGGCGCTCATGCCCTGCCATGCCTTCTTCCAGTTCTACGTGGCGCCGCCGCAGGCACCCGGCGAGCGCGGCAAGCTGAGCTGCCAGCTCTACCAGCGCAGCGCCGACATCTTTCTTGGCGTGCCTTTCAACATTGCCAGCTACGCGCTGCTCACGCACATGGTGGCGCAGCAGTGCGACCTCGACGTGGGCGACTTCATCTGGACCGGCGGCGACTGCCACATCTACAGCAACCACGCCGAGCAGGTGGCGCTGCAGCTGAGCCGCACGCCCTACGCGTACCCCACGCTCCACATCAAGCGCAAGCCGGCTTCGATCTTCGACTACCAGTACGAAGACTTCGAAGTGCTCGACTACAAGCACCACGAGGCGATCAAGGCGCCCGTGGCTGTGTGACCGCACTGCTCCGCCCGATATGCCCACACCGCGTTTGCACCTCATCTTCGCCCGCGCCGCCAACGGCGTGATCGGTGCCAAGGGCACCATGCCGTGGCACCTGCCCGAAGACATGGTGCACTTCAAGCAGCAGACGGCCGGCGCGCCGGTCGTCATGGGCCGCAAGACGTGGGATTCGCTGCCGCCGCGCTTCAGGCCGCTGCCCGGGCGGCACAACATCGTCATCAGCCGGCAGGACGACTGGAAAGCCGAAGGCGCGCACCGCGTGGGCAGCCTGCAGGAAGCGCTCGCGCTGTGCGAAGAATCGCAGGTGCCCGATGTATGGGTGATCGGCGGCGCGCAGATCTATGCCGAAGCCGAACCGCTCGCGCAGTACGCCGTGGTGACCGAGCTTGCGCACGACTACGAAGGCGATGCGCACGCGCCCGAACTCTCCCCCGCGGAGTGGCGCGAGACAAAGCGCGAGCCGCACGTCTCGGCCAAGGAAGGCCTCCACTTCAGCTTCGTGACCTACGAACGCGTGGAATCACCCAAGGCATGAGCGGCGGCATCCAACAACGCCCCGCTGTCCCGCCGCTGCGGCGCCGCTCCCTCCTGGCCGGCGCCGCACTGCTTTGCGGCCTGGCACCGATGCGGGCGCTGCAGGCGGCCGAGCGGCTCGAACCCGATGAAGAGGCGCTCTTCATGCCGGGCACGGCGCGCCCCACCAGCGATGGCCGGTTCGAGGTCGACATTCACGCCTGGGTGTACGAACCCGAGCGGCGCTGGGGCCTGAACGCCGCGTTCGCGCGCTACCTGGGCCTGAGCCTGAACAAGCTCTCACCCGCGGCGCGCCTGCGCTTCAACCAGCGCACGGCGCTGTTCCACGCCGAGTCGGAAGAAGGCAAGGTGTTCGAGATCGACTTCGACGGCAGCCCTGCACGCGTGAGTTCGCAGCCTTCGGGCGCCAACGGCCGCATGGACATGCGGATCGTCATCGACGCGCCCAAGGCATCGCCTTCGGACGAATGGCTGAAGTTCCATGCCGTGACCGGCCCCGGCGAGCTGCTGCACCGCTTCAGGGGCCAGGCGCTGATCGTTCCCGCCGAGGGCCTTTCGATCATTTCGGACATCGACGACACCATCAAGCGCACGCAGGTGCGTGACCGGCGCGAGATGCTGCTGAACACGTTTGCACGGCGCTTCGAGGCGGCGCCCGGCATGGCGGCCTACTACCGTGCACTGGCGCAAACGCCCGGCACGCGGTTTCACTATCTTTCGGCCAGCCCGATGCAGCTCTACCCCGCGCTGGCCGACTTCGTTCGCGATGCGGGCTTTCCCACCGGCAGCATGCACCTGCGCGAGAGCACCAGCTGGCGCACGCTGATTCCGGGCGACCAGGATTCGCGCACGCACAAGCTCGGCACCATCGAGCGGCTGCTGGCCGACTTTCCGCACCGCCGGTTCATGCTGGTGGGCGATTCGGGCGAAAGCGACCCCGAAATCTACGGCCAGGTGGCGCGCACCCATCCCAGCCGCATCGACAGCATCGCGATACGCGATGTAACCGGTGAAGACAGCACTTCCGGGCGCTATGCAACGGCATTCGACGGCATCGACCCCGCACGCTGGCAGATTCTTCCCGCCGACAGGGGACCGTCCCCGACGCAGGTCGCGCGGTAAGCGGTTTCAGCCGCCACAAAAATTCAGCACCTTCGTTTCAGGCGTCCGCAAAAACGAACACTTCGGTACACACCCAAAAGTCGTGCGCGGCGCAGGGATTAGGCACAAACGTGATTTTTTCCGCAAAATGTTTGTACCGCCATCTAGACAAGGAGACGGCTCATGTCCATGGAGTTTCTTCGCGTCATCGCCGAACAGAAATTGCCATACGTCGTCCACACGCCAGCAGACATCGACAGGGTGCGCGTGCTGCGTGCGGCCGAGCTGGTGACCGCTTTCATCCCGCCGTCCACCGGCCACGCGCCGGACGACCGCGCGATACGCCATCTCGCCCAGGTGGAATCGATCACCGCCAAGGGCAAGCTGGCGCTGAACAAGGCCACCTCGGCCTTCATCGAGCTCTGAGCTTCGCGGCCTCGAACCCCAGCCGCTTCATCGCGGCACCCGGACTGACTGCGGCCTTCGCATAGCCGGCCCACGGGTCGTTGCCGCGGTCGAGCCGGGCATGGATGTTTCGGAGCGTCCACTGCGCGCCGCTTGCCAGCGTGGGCACCTCGGCCCACTCCACCGGCACCGACACCCCCATGCCCGGACGCGCACGCACCGACCATGCGCACACCGTGGTGGCACCGAAGCCGTTGCGCAGGTAGTCGATGAAGATGCGGCCGACGCGATTGCTCGGGCCGCTCTTGGCAACGAACATCTGCGGCACCGTGCGGGCCATGTGCCGCACGATGGCCTGCGAAAAATCCTTGACCGTGTCCCAGTCGTACTGCCGCTTGAGCGGCACGACCACATGCAGCCCCTTGCCGCCGCTGGTCTTGCAGAAAGACGGCAGGCCAAGTTCGTCGAGCACCACGCGCATCAGCTCCGTCGCCTGCAGCACCATGGGCCAGCCGACGCCCTCGCCCGGGTCCAGGTCGAAGGTCATGCGGTCGGGCTTGCCGATGAGCGTCTTCACTGCGTTCCAGGTGTGGAGCTCGATGACGTTCATCTGCGCCGCGCTCAACAGACCGAGCGGATTGGCCACTTCGATGAGCTCGGGGTGCGCGGGCCACAGCGCCGGATCGAGCTGCCGCACACCGGCCATCTGGCCCTCGTCGAGGTGCTTCTGAAAGAACAGCTGCCCCTTGATGCCCTGCGGCGCACGCACGAAAGACACCGGCCGGCTCTTCAGGTGCTCCATCATCAGCGGCGCGACAAGGCCGTAGAAGCGCACCACCTCGACCTTGGTGATGCCGGTGGTCGGGTCGACCACGCGGTCGGCATGCGACACCTTGAAGTTGGCCGGCATCGTGGCCGAAGGCTCGGGCCCGGCATCCGCTGCAGGCTTGGCCTTCGGCTGGTGAACCGGCTTCTCGCGGATGATGGCCTTGGCCGGCTTGTCGGTGCGCACGCTGTGGAACACCGGGTGCCGCACATGGCCGTCCTTCGTCCATTCCGAAAAAGTGACTTCGGCCAGCAGCACCGGCTTGACCCAATGCGCGCGGCGGTCGTTCTCCGTCGGGTCCTTGAACGGACGCTTGTCGGTGCCGAGCGGCTTCAGCCTCTCGAGCATTTCATTGAGCGTGCGGCCGTTGAAGCCCGCGCCCACCGCGCCCGAATAAACAAGGTCGCCCTTTTCGTCGTGCACGCCGATCAGCAGTGCGCCAATGCCCACGCGCGAGCCCTTCGGATCGGTATAGCCGCCGATCACGAACTCCTGCCGCCGCGAGCACTTGAGCTTGATCCAGTCGGGTGAGCGGCGCGACGCATAGGTGCTGTTCTTGCGCTTGCCGATCACGCCCTCCAGCCCGATCTTGCAGGCCGACGCCACGATGTCTTCGGGCGGCGCATCGAAGATTTCGCTGAAGCGGATTTCAGGCGGCGCCTTGGCAAGCAGCGACTGCAGCAAGGCCCGCCGCTCCACGAGCGGCACGCCGGTGAGGTCGAAGCCGTCGTAGTACGGCAGGTCGAAAAGAAAGTAGACGATGTTGCTCGTCTTCTCCTTGTCGAACGCGTTCTGCAAGGCTTGAAAGTCGGTGCTTCCGGATTCGTTGAGCACCACGATCTCGCCGTCGAGCCAACCGGGCTTGAGCTTCATCGCCTTGATGGCGCGCACCAGCTGCGGCATGCGGCTGCTCCAGTCGTGCCCGTTGCGCGTGATGAGCTGCACCTCTTTCTTCGCGTCGATTCGCGCGAGCAGGCGATACCCGTCGAACTTGATTTCGTAGAACCAGTTGTCGGGGTCGGCCGGCGGGCCGTCGACCAGCGTGGCAAGCAGCGGTGAAAGCTTGTCGGGCATGGCGGTCTTCACCGCATCGGCCGGCATGCCGCTGCCCGCTGCCTTGCCGCGTTTTTTACGTGCAGGTGTCGCCTCTGCCGTGGGCGCCGCGGCCGCGGCGCCGGGCGTGGGCATCGGCATCTCCGCCACGCTGTCCGGAAACTGGTCGACCACGCTGAACTCGGCGGCCGGACGGGCGTAGTCGTCGTGCTCCTTGATCAGCAGCCACGCATCCTGCTTGTCGTCCTTGCTGCTGTGCATGCGCACCAGCGCCCACTTGCCGCGGAGCTTGTAGCCGTGCAGTTCGAACTTGAGGTTGCCCGCCTTGTAGCCCTTGCGCGCATCGCCGATAGGCGTCCAGGTGCCCTTGTCCCAGATGATCACCTTGCCCGCGCCGTACTGCCTGGGCGGTATCACCCCTTCGAACTGGTTGTACGAAATGGGGTGGTCCTCGACGTGCACGGCCATTCGCTTGTCGTGCGTGTCGTAGCTCGGGCCCTTGGGCACCGCCCAGCTTTTCATCGCGCCGTCGAGCTCGATGCGAAAGTCGTAGTGCAGCCGGCTTGCCCAGTGTTTCTGCACCACGAACTGCAGCGTGCCGGGCGCCGATGCACCGCCTTCCTCCGGCTCGGGCGTGACGCCGAAGTTGCGCTTCTCCTTGTAGCGCTTCAGCGGGTTTGCGCGCGCCATGGTGTGTCGCTCCCCGCGTCCTGCGGATGGCTCGCCGCATAGCGTTCGAGCAAGAGGTAAAGCACGACGCCGCCGGCCAGCGGCAGCAGGTAGTAGAGCGCGCGGTACGCCAGCACGGCGCCCATCAACGCGCCCTGCCGCACGGTGCCCGAGAGCAGCGCCAGGTACACCGCCTCGAGCACGCCCAGCCCGGCCGGAATGGGAGTGATCACCCCGACGATGGAAGCGGCGAGCAGCACGCTCAACGTGGTCGCATACGGCACCTGCCGGCCCAGCAGCAGGTACATGGCGCAACCCATCAACGCCCAGTTGGCGGTGGAAAGCGTGAGCTGCACGAGCGCGAGCTGCGCTGAGGGAAGCTTCAGCCGCCGCCCCCTCACCTGCCATTGCCGCCCGCGCGAGAACGCACAGGCCACCACGTAGGCCGCGGCCAGCAGGATCATCGCCACGCCAAGCACGCGCAGTGCGTCCGTCCCGATGTTGGCCTGGCGCGGCGGCGTGATGGCGCCCGCCGCAAACAGGCCACCCGCCAGCAGCCCGTAGCCCAGCCAGTTGGTCGCCAGGCTGATGCCGACGATCTGCGCCACGGTGGTTTCGTCCACCCCGGCGCGCGCATAGAGCCGTGCACGCAGCGCAATGCCGCCCACCAGAGACCCGAGGTTGAGATTGAAGGCATAGCTCGTGACGGCGATGGCCCAGGTGCGCCAGCGCGGCACGCGGTGGCGCGTGTGCCGCCTGCCGATGAGGTCGAAGCATCCGTAAAGCGCATGGCTCGCGGTTGCAATGCCCAGCACGCCGAGCAGCAGCGTGGCGGGGTAGCGCTGCAACGCATGCCAAGCGCCGGCCCAATCTACCTTGTGCGCATGCGAAAGCAGCAGGCCCAGCACCGCGAGCCCGAGCAGCGGCAGCAGCCAGCGGCGGCAGCGCCGCCACAGAGACGGCCTCGCGGTGGAGGGGCCGGGCGCCGAGAGCGTGGTGGCGTCGTGATTCATGGTGTTGCTACAGAACGGAGACCAGCGCCGCAAGGTCGAGCGGCTTGAGCAGGTGGTGGTCGAACCCGGCCATGGCAATGCGGTCCTTGTCGCCCTGCTGGCCCCAGCCGGTCAGTGCGACAAGGATCAGCCCCTTGAGCGCGGGATTGGCGCGCAGCTTGATGGCCAGCTCGCAGCCGTCCATGCCCGGCATGCCGATGTCCAGGATCGCAAGTCCGGGCAGCACGCCTTCGGCCACCGCGCGCAGCGCCGCGTCGCCGCTGTAGGCCACGTGGGTCGAGGCTCCGAGCGACTGCAGCAGGTCGCTGAGTGCATCGGCCGCATCGCGGTTGTCGTCCACGATCAGCACCGTGCTGGGCAGCGAGGGCGGCCAGCCGCCAACGGCCGTCGCCGGCGGCTTGGGCACGCCCGAGCCGATGCGAGTGAGCGGCAGGCGCACGCAGAACATCGCGCCCCGGCCCAGGCCCGCACTGATGGCTTCGACGCTGCCGCCGTGCAGTTCGACCAGGCTCTTCACCAGCGTGAGCCCGATGCCCAACCCGCCCTGCGCCGCCTTGGAGGTGCCGCTGACCTGAACGAACATCTCGAAGATCGACTTCAGCATTTCGGGCGCAATGCCGGTTCCGTTGTCCCACACCTCGACCACGGCTTGCCGCCCTTCCTCGCGCAGCGCAATCCTGATCTTGCCGCCCGGGGCCGTGTACTTGGCAGCGTTGTTGAGCAGGTTCGAAAACACCTGCGTCAGCCGCACGCCGTCGCCCCGCACCACCAGCGGGTCGGCGCACAGCTCCGTGGTCAGCTCGTGCTTCGCGCCTTCGAGCAACGGGCGGCTCAGTTCGATCGCATCTTTTATGACCGATTCGAGCGCCACCGCCTCCATGCGCAGTTCGATCTTGCCGCGCGTGATGCGCGAGACCTCCATCAGGTCGTTCACAAGCCGCACCATGTGCTCGATCTGCCGGCCCATCAACTCGTAGTAGCGCATGGCTTCCGCGGCCTCATGCGGCTTTCGCATCAGCAGGGTGAGCGCGGTGCTCATCGGCGCGAGCGGATTGCGCAACTCATGCGCCAGCGTGGCAAGAAACTCGGTCTTGCGCTGGTCGGCTTCGCGCAGCCCGTCGAGCAGGTCGCGCAGCTGGTATTGGCGGTTGCGCGCGCGCAGCGCCGTGCGCACCGTGCTGATGAGCGACGCCACCCGCATCGGGCGCTCGATGACCGTGACATTCGCGAGCTTGTCCATGGCCTCGGCAATGACGCGTGAGTCCGCGCCCTGGCGGGCAAGAATGAGCACCGGAACGTCGGACCATGGCGCCTGCGAACCCAGCACCTCGTTCAGCGCAGCCGCGGCCGGGTCGGCCAGCACCTCTTCCGCCAGCATGATGGCGCCCGCGCCCTCCTGCAGCTCGCGCACCAGCTCGCACAGGTTCGCGCAGGAGCGCGTGTCGATCTGCGCGCGAGCCAGGACGGAATTGGCCATGAAGGCGTCCCTGGAGGTCGCGGTTCGCAACAGGATGCGCTGCTCGACGGGTGCCGGTGCTGCGCTCACGATTGGGGCTGCACGCCGTCGATGGGAATCGGAATGCCCGACAGGATGCCCCTGAAGTTACGCAGCGGCTCGCCGATCTTCAGGCCCGTGGCAGTCATGGAAAAATCGCGGATGGTCCGCTCATGCGCCCCGCCGCGCTTCTTCAGCACCGAGATCGCCTGCCGCACTTCGCCGTCGAGCTCGAAGTACCGCAGCAGCACCACGGCGTCGGCCAGGTAGCTCGCATCCACGGGTGTCTGCATCTGCATGCCGATGAGGCCGTGCTGCGCGCCAACCAGCAGCGTGGCCACGCCCGCCTGACCCAGGTAGGAGAGCAGTTCGTGCAGCTGCGCAATCAGAAAACGCTCGTCGGGCATGGCGTTGAGATAGCCGTTCAGGCTGTCGATCACCACCACCGCCGCCCCGGATTCCACCACCGCCAGCCGGATCAGGTGCACGAACTCGCCGGGCGACAACTCGGCAGGGTCGACCTGCCGCACCTTGATGCGGCCGCCATCGATGTGCGGCCCCAGGTCCATTCCCATGCTTTCGCAGCGGGTGCGCAAGGTATGAATGCTCTCGTCGAAAACGAAGAGCGCCGCGCACTCGCCGCGCTGCGCGGCGGCAAGCGCGAACTGCACCGCCACGGTCGACTTGCCCGTACCCGGCGCTCCGACGAACAGCGTGCTCGTTCCCCTCTCTATACCGCCGCCCAGCAAGGCGTCGAGCGACTCGATGCCGCTCGGAATCCGCACCTGCGTGAGCGCCGCCGAATGTTCGGCCGCCACCAGGCGGGGAAACACGCGCAGCCCACCGCGCTCGATGCGGTAGTCGTGATAGCCGCCGCGAAACTGCTGGCCGCGGTATTTGCTGACCACCAGCCGGCGCCGCGCGGCGCCGTAGTCGGAGCTGATCTGCTCCAGCCGCAGCACGGCATGGGCAATGCTTTGCACCTGCAGGTCGTGCTTCATGGCGGTCATGTCGTCGAGCAGCAGCACGGTGCACTGCCGGCCCGCAAAGAACTGCTTGAGCGCCAGGATCTGCCGCCTGTAGCGCAGCGAACTTCCCGCCAAGAGGCGCAGCTCGGAGAGCGAATCGAACACGACCCGCGAGGGCTTGATCACATCGACATCCGACAGGATCCGCAGCGTGGTTTCGCTGAGCTCGACCTCCGAGGGATGGAACATCGTGTACTGCTCGTCGGGCTCCAGTGCGGTTTCCGAAGGCAGCATTTCGCGCACCTCGATGCCGCTCAGGTCCCACCCGTGCGAATCCGCAACGCCCCTGAGCTCATTCGCCGTTTCCGACAGCGTGACGTACAGCACCGATTCGCCGCGCTTGGCCCCTTCGATCAGGAACTGGAGGGCGATGGTGGTCTTGCCCGCGCCGGGCGTGCCTTCGACCAGGTAAAGGCGATTGGCGGTGAGCCCGCCTCCAAGAACATCGTCGAGGCCGGGCACGCCGACCTTCATCAGGCTTTCCTGCATGGCCGCCCCGGCCGCGCGGTCTTGTTTCATTTTTTCCTCCATCGTATGGGGCAGACGGTCTTTTTCTGCCCTGTTGTCTGCTTGCGATCTGCCTGCGGGGAAACGACTTCGCAGGCCGGGCCATCAATGCCCGCAGGAGGATTTTTAGCGGCGGCGCCGGGCCCCAGCTGTAGGGCGCCGCCTTTTTCGCGAGAGGACAAAGCGCCCGCCGCTCAGGACTTTTCAGGCGTCTTGTGCTCGGCCTCGCCCGGGTCTTCGAGCTTCTTGTTCTGCACCTTCTTCATCATTTCCTCGCCCTCGGTGTCGCTGCCGTCGGTGGGGACGGACTCCTCCTGCGTGATCTCGGGTTCGTCGGGGGAACGCTTCGGGCGCGGGGCCGGCGGCGGTGTTGGCGTGTTCATGCGGCAATCTCCTGAATGAAGGCCGACAGTGGCGCAAGCGCCGGGCCGGAGCGCTCAGGCAAAGGCGGCAGCGCGGGTCAGCCAAGGCCGACGATGCGGCCGGCGCCTCAGGCGCGCGCGACGGTTTCCACCGGCGCTTCGCTCGCCTCGATGAAAAGCCGGCGGATCATCGGAAAGCGCGCGCGCACCTGCCCTTCGATGGCCGAGATGGCGTCGGCTGCCTCGCCAGTGGCCGTGCCCTCCTTGAAGTTCACGTCGACGATGGCCAGCACCTCGTCGGGGCCGATGTACATCGACAGCACGTGGCCGACGTCGCTGACGCTGGGCTGCTCCATGGCCAGGCTGCGAATGGCCCGCGCCGTCTCGGGGCGGATGCCTTCGCCGATGAGCAGCCCGCGCGCCTGGCCGATCAGCAGCACCGCCACGCCGGCCAGCAACAGGCCGATCACCACCGAGGCCGCGCCGTCGAGCTCGGGCATGCCGAAGCGGTGGCTCAGGTAGATGCCCAGCGCGGCCACCG
Source organism: Variovorax sp. CCNWLW235 (assembly GCF_037204085.1). Classification (NCBI taxonomy): domain Bacteria; kingdom Pseudomonadati; phylum Pseudomonadota; class Betaproteobacteria; order Burkholderiales; family Comamonadaceae; genus Variovorax; species Variovorax sp. CCNWLW235. The sequence continues at coordinate 17,231 of NZ_JBBCBW010000002.1, forward strand.
CCAGGCCGATGAGCGCCGCGGAGTCTTCGGCCAGCACGGTATAGGTGGTCGGGTCCTTGCTTTGCCCGAGCGCGCGCCAGAAAGGCACGCCCCGCGCCTGGGCGCGGAATTGCCGCAACGCAATGAGAAAGCTGGTGCCTTCGAACACGAAGGCCAGGGCCAGCACGACGTAGTTCCAGGTTGGGTCGCGCATCGGCTCCGGCTTGCGGATGTGCTGGATGCCTTCGTAGAAAGACACCCCGCCGCCCAGCCCGAAGATGAGCACCGCGACGATCAGGCTCCAGAAGTAGAGCTCCTTGCCATGGCCGAACGGATGCTCGGGCGTTGCGGGCCGCTGGCTCAGCCTGATGCCCACCAGCAGCAATACGCCGTTGAAGGTGTCGACTGCCGAGTGGATGCCTTCCGACAACATGGCCGAACTGCCGGTGATGCCGGCCACCACGAACTTGGTCGCGGCAATGGCCACGTTGGCGCCGATCGCGCCGTAGATGGCAACCTTGGATTCAGCCATCCATCAGGGGGTGCGGCCCAGAACCGGCCCGCGGCCCCGCTGCTTTTCAGGGAAGGCCAAGGTAGACCCGCAGGTCGTCCTTGTAGGTGCCCGCGGATGCCACCGCCAACCGGAGCCGGGTCTCGCTGACGCCGAACCACTTGGTCCAGTAGTCGACCTCTTTCAGGTCGGTGATGTCGATGTGCTCGTCGTTCTGCGGAACGCGAATCTCCATATCGTCCGGCATCGGGCTCTCCAGGTTGTTGGAGACGGCAGTTTCACCGCCGGAAAAACGCCCCTTGCCAGCCGCTTTCCATGGTTGATGCAGGACAAGTTCTACACGCGCGCGGCGGGCGAGGCGTTGGCACGCTTCTTTCCGGGGAGCCGCTCCAGCCGGTATCCCAGGCCCTGCACGGCCCGCAGGTCCCAGCCATTGGCCTTCAGGTCCAGGGTGCGCCGCAGGCGCGAAATGCTCACGTCGAGCGAGCGCGACTGCGTGTCTTCGCCCTTGTCCCACACGACCGAATACAGCCAGTCGCGCGTGAGCGTGTGGCCCGCATGGCAGAAGAGCTCGAGCGCAAGGTCGAACTCGACCGCACGCAGATGCGCCCTTTCGCCCGACACCTCCACCACGTCGCTCGTGAGAGAAAAACGGTAGCAGTCCCACGTCGGGTCGGCGTCGGGCACGCTCACGCCGAAGCGCCGCATGAACATGCGCGCCACGCAGCAGAACTCGACGAACGAGGTCGGGCTCACGATCACTTCGTTGGTCGCGTTCCAGTGCAGGTCCGAAAGCGACGGCAACTGCTTGCGCGAAGCAAGGCACAACACCGGCGTGTGGTGCCCCACCAGCGCCTTGACCTCCTGCAGCTGCAGAACGGACGATTCGGCGTCGCTCGCCACCGCCAGGAAGACCATGTCGAATCTGGAGGGGGACGCGGTGCCCGCACCGGCCATCTCCGCGGTGCTCGCAAAGGCCGCGGGCTGGTGTCCGAACCTCCTGACGGCGCGGCGTGCGTATTCGCGCGTGCGCAGTTCGGGGTCGACCACTGCGATGCGCACACCTTCGGGCCTGACGAACATCATCGGGTGCAGGGCCCTGCGGTGCCATGCCGCGGCCGGCCGGGCACCCGGCTCGCTGCTGTCGTTGACCGCTTCGGCGGCCAGCACCGAGCCTTTGGCGAATTCGCCTCGGGCATCCACCTGGTTCATGGCCACGACGTTTGAAATTGGACTGCTCATGTTCAGTTCACCTTGACTGTGAAGAGGACCGTTCCGGAGGCGCCAGGGTCCAGCGGGCCCGTGAACTTCCAGCTCAGCGCGCCCGTTCCCCCCTCGGTTTGCGCAGCGGCGCAATCCACGGCAGCCGCCGGGGGCGGATTGGCGGGCGTTTGCTTCTGGCAGCTTGCGAGCGTGGCGGGCGTGGTGTCCGCCTGCGCGCCGGCAAACGCGGTGTACTGCGGCGTCGTGTCGTTGACCGTCAAGCCGCTGATCGGCGTGGTGCCGTTGTTGGTGTAGGTGATGCGGTACTCCAGCGTCTCGCCCGGCTTGGCCTGGTTGTTGATGCCGAAGCTGCCGCCCTGCGTCACGTTGCGCACTTCCTTCCGCAGCTCCAGCGCGCTGGTCGACACTGTCGTGATGTCGGTCACCGTGTAGGTGGCGTTCAGGCCCGGGCTGGCGTTGGTGAAGACGAAGCTGGCCTGCACGGTGCTGGTGTTGCTGTTGCCGCTCATTGCGTTGGCGGGAACGAACTCCTGCATGACGATGCACACGTTTTGCCCGGCGACGACTGTCATCGGCGCGGCCGGTGGGTAGAGCAGCGCCGCGCCGGCCTGCAGCGCACCGGTGCAGCCGGTGTCGGCAAAGATCTTGCCGCTCCAGCCGCTGAGCGCCGGCGTGTCCACGGAGTTCGAGATGTCGAAGCTCACTTCGCCGCCGGTGCGGGCGGTGAAGGTGTGCGGATAGCTCACCGTGCTGCCCGGAAGGCCGTTCTTGGCGCCGTCCGTGGCAAGCGTGTTGCGGTCGACATCGCCGAAGTTCAGATCCGCATGGCCGCTGCTGTTCCAGGTGAAGGCAATGCGGTCCGGCGTGCCTTCGCGGGTGTAGGTGTAGGCGGTGCCCGTGTTGGTCACGGCCTGGCCCGAGGGCAACTGCACGACACCCAGCGAGGCGCCGGTGGAGATGCGCGACACCGTGTTGGTTTCTTCCACGCACAGCGCGTCGCCCGTGCCGATGGTGAAGGGCACGGCCAGCGCGTACTTGCCGGTGCCGTCGGTAACGGCGGTCGAGAAGGTGGTTGCCGCGCAGTCGGTCAGCCGCACGCCGATGCCGCTGAGCCCGGTCTCGCCGCCATTGATGAGTCCGTCGTTCGCAATGCCGCCCGCCGTGCCGTTGTCGAGGAACACCCGGCCGGTCACGTTCTTGGGATAGCCGTTCACGAACGTGCAGGTGATGGCCGCCCCAGCAACCATGTGGGCAGCGGGAATGGCCAGTTGATTGCCCGTGAGCGTGCCGAACATGGCGGCCGGGGTGGCACTGTTCAAGTCCACGCAGCTGGCGCTCACCGGGTTGGCCGGCCAGCCCTGCGGCGAGGTTTCGCTGATCGTGACGCCGACACCGGCCGTGCCGGTGATATTGGCTGCGCCCTCGACGCTGTCGTCACCCACCACGGTGATGCTGTCGCTTGCCGCCGAAAGGCCGCTGAGCGCAAAGCGGAACAGGTTGCTGCCGATGCCGCCGATGGTGGTCTTGACGATCTGCACCCGTGGATACGGCGGCGTATACGCGTTGGTGAAGGTACACGCAATGTTGCTGCCCGGCGCCGTGGCGGCCGCGTCCAGCGTCACCCTGCGGTTCGGCAGGTCGGGCGTGGCGGTGCCGCCCGCGCCCAGGCCGGTACAGCTCACGCCGGTCAGCGCGTAGTCGGTGGGCAGCGGGTCTTCGGTGATGGTCGTTACCGTGCTGGGCACCGCCACTGTCTGGATGGCGCCCGCCACCGGCGTCCCGAGCACGGTGGTGGTAAGGCTCTGCGCCGCGAGGCCGTTGTCTCCGCTGAAGCCGAAGGTTCCGGTTGCGCCCAACGACACCTTGCGGATGGTCACCGTGGCCGAGGCGGAATTCGTGAACACGCATTGCAGCGACTTGCCCAGCTGCACGCTGGTCGCGGGAATGGTGTAGGTGCGCCCGCTCGCGCCGGTGCCCAGGCTGCCGACCGGTGCTCCGGCGTCGGTGCAGCTTGCACCGGTCAGGTGCCAGCCGGGCACCGCGGGTTCGGTGATGCTGATGACCCTGTTGCTCGCACTGGCGCTGAAGGTCTGCACGCCCGCCGCGGCCGTGTTGCCGTCCACCTGCGCCGGCGTACCGGCGGCGACGGTGCTGACCGTGCCGCTGGCTTGCGTGGTGTTGGTCAGGTTGAAGGTGAAGGGACCGCCGGCGCCGTTGAGGGTGTTCTTCTGCAGGTTGACCGTCGCGGGCGCACACAGCGCGCTGGTGGTGGCTTGGGCCAGGAAGCCCTGCGCAGGGGCGCCGCTCTTGACGTGGACGACCACCGTGTTCGAGCCCGACTGCCAGTTGTTCGTCAGCGTGGTGCTGGCCCCGGTGCCTGCCTGGAAACCTCCGTAGGCGTAGGGCGTGGTCCCCCCCTGCGGCACGCCCGGAAGGCTCTGCAGAACCCCGTTGATGTAGACCCCCGCGACCGAGTTGTCGGAATAGAAGTCCAGCTTCAGCGCGAAGCTCGCCGGATTGACCGACGGCGCCATGTTGAAGGTGAACCGGTGGTAGACGTCGACGCTGCCTGCATGGTTCGTCGGGTACTGCGAGATCCAGTTCGCATTGCCGAAGGGAGACGCGATCCAACTGGCCGGCGCCTTGTTCCCGATATACGAACGCGCCCAGGTGGGAACGCTGCCGGGCCCGCCGGTGGCGGTGCCAACGCCCGACTCCCACACCGGATCGCGCCCGGTGGCCAGCGGCGGGCCGGCGGGGCCGTCGAACCCGGTATTGAAGACCGCGGCGTTGGTCGAGCACATCACCGTCGGCGCAACGGGCGGCGGTGGCGGGTTCGCGTCGAATGCGTTGGTAAAGGTACAGACGATGTTGCTGCCGGGCGCGGTGGCCGCCGCATCGAGCGTGAGCACGCGTCCGTTGCGCGAAGCCGATCCGCCGGCGCCAAGGCCGGTGCACGAGGCATCGATCAGCGCATAGCCGGCAGGCGGCGCGCCTTCGGTGATGGTGGTGGCGATATTTGCCGCTGTGAGCGTCTGCACCGCCGTCGCGACCGGCGTGCCGGCCACGGTGGTCGTGATGTTCCGCGCCACCAGGCCGTTGCTTCCGGTGAAGCTGAACGTACCCACTCCGCCGAGCGAGGTCTTGCGGATGGTCACGGTCGGACGGCTGCCGAACCGGTAGGGCTGCGGACTCGGCAGGTAGCTGTCTTCGCCGACGCTGAAGTTGCCGCTCAGGACAGCGCCGCCCACCGTGACCTGCGTGGTGCTGTAGACCGCGGCCACCGTGCTGGTAGCCCTCACCTGGCAAAGGCCTGCCGCCGTGGTGGTGCAGCTTCCGGCTGCGCCGACAGCGCCGCCGTTGAACGCGACGTTCGGCGTGGCGCCGAAGGTCACCACCGTGCCGGCCTGGACCGGGTTGCCGGACTCGTCGCGGATGAAGGCTTCGAGCACGTCCTGCGCGGTGCCGTTGGCCAGTTGGTTGTCGGTAACGATGCGCACGCCCGACTGGCTGCCGGCTGCGGGGCCGACCACGATGGCGGTCTGTGCGCTGTCGCAGCTCACCGTGCCGCTGGAGACGCAGCCGGCGCCGGCGGCCGTAACCGGCAAGCCCGCGCCGTTCACGTTGGTGCTGGCGTAGTTGGTCAGCACGGTACCTGTGTCGACGATGGGCGCGGTCGCGTTCATCGTGAAGCCGCGCACGCCGGTGGTTGCCGGAATGCCGCCCGCGGGCAGCGTCATGGTGCAGTTGAGCAGCGCACCGGGAGCGCTCGGCAGCGAGCCGCAGCTCACCGACGTGACACCCGTGCCGGGCACCACCGAGTTGGCCACCACGCCGGGCGGCAATTGCTCGCTCACCACCAGCGTCGTGCCGGTGGGCACCGGGCCGGTGTTGGCAAAGCTCAGGCCGTAGACGATGCTGCCGCCGGCGCCCGCGGTCGCGGATGCGGTCTTGTCCACCGCGATGCGCGCGGTGGCCGTGTTGGTGAAGGTACAGGCAATGGCCGCGGCGGGCCGCATCACGCTCGCGGGCAGGGTTGCGGTGTTGCCGTTGAGTATGGCCAGCTGCGTCGTCGGGTTGCCGCTCGTCGCGGCTGCGGAGTCCAGGCAGGACACCGACACCGGGTTGGCCGGCCAGCCCGCGGGCACGCTCGACTCCTGCACGGTGGCCTCGACGCCTGGCTTGCCCACGTGCACCGTGGCGGAGGCCTGCGGCGTGGCCAATGCGGTCACCGCAATGCTGTTCGTCGGGTTGGTAACGCCAGTCAGCGTGAAACCGAAGGTGTGGGTGCCGGTGACGTTGGTCTTGGTCTTGCGCAGGGTGATGCGGGGTTCGCCCAGCACCGGCGTGGTCACGCTGCTCGTGCAGTTGCCCGTGGCGTTGCACAACGGGTCGCCGCCGCCCGTGGCCGTCGCGGTGTTGGCAACGCTCGGCGAGGCGCCCGGCAAAGGCGTGACCGGAATGACGAAGGCCGCAGTGCCGGTGGTGGCGGCGAGCCCCGCAGGCACGGTACAGCTCACGACCTGCCCGCTTGCGCTGCAGCCGGCGGGCATGGTGCCGAGCGCGAGCGTGGCGGGCACGGTGTCGCTGATCGTCGCGGGAGCGGTGGTTGCGACCGGGCCGATGTTGTTCAGCGTGAGCGTGTAGCTCGACGCCACGCCGACCGCGAAGCTCGGCGTGCCGGCGGTCTTCACCAGCTTGAGCTGCGGCTGGACCGTGTTGGTGAATGTGCAGTTGATCTCAGCGCCCGGTGCGGTGGCCGCGGCGTTCAGAGCGATGGTGCGCGTGGCCAGGTTCGGCGTGGCCGCGCCTCCCGGGCCCATGCCCGTGCAGCTGATGCCGGTCAAGGCATAGGGGGGCGGCGGCACGCCTTCGGTGATGTTGGTGGCGGTGTTCGCGGCCGTGAGCACCTGTTCCGCTGCGGCAATGGCAACGCCGTCGTCTTCCGTCGTCACGTTGGTGGCGGTGAAGCCGTTGGTGCCGGTGAAGGCGAAGCTGTCCGTGCCGCCGATCGAAATCTTGCTGACCGTCATCGTCGGCAGCTTGGTGTTGGTGAAGGTACACGCAATGTTGCTGCCGGCTGCCGTGGCCGCCGCGTTCAGGGTGACTGCACGCGCGGCGAGATTCACGGTGGCCGTGCCGCCCGCGCCCATGCCTGTGCAGGCGATGCCCTTGAGCCGCCAGCCGACAGGCGGCACGCCTTCGGTGATGGTGGTCGCGGCGCCCACGGTGGTCAGGCCCGATGGATCGCCCTCCTCCGGCGTGTTGGCCGCGGAAGTGGTGATGCTCTGTGCAGCGAAGCCGTTGGAGCCGGTGAACGAGAAGCTGCCCGTTCCACCCTCGGTCACCTTGCTGACGGTAACGACCACGCGGGTGTTGGTGAAGGTACAGGCAATGTTGGCGCCGTAGTCGGTGGCGGCCGCATCCAGGGTCACGCGCCGCAGCGCGAGGTCGTAGGTTGCAGTGCCGCCCGGGGCCATGCCGGTACACGACATGGCGCGCAGCGCAAAGCCAGCGGGCGGTACGGCCTGCTGCAGGAACGTCGCGCTCCGCGTGACCGCCAATTCCCTGGTGGGCCCCGATTCACCCTGGCCGGCCACCGTCGTGACGATGGGGCTGACAGGCGCCGCATCGTTGGTGCCGGTGAACGCGAAGGAACCCACGCCGCCGTTCGAGACCACGGTGGTCGTGACGCGCGGCGGCATCAGCGGCGGCGTGAGATAGGCGAGGACGATGGTGTCGGTTTCATCCACCGCAATGCCGTCGTCGTTGTTCGCGGTCGCATCGTTGGGCACCGTGCAGTAGTGCGGGTTGCCCGGCGATGCCGCCTGCACGCAAACCCGGGCGCCATTGACGACCGGGTAGCTGCCGGCCGCCACAGTGGGCTGGGGAAACACGGGAATGTCGAAATTGGCTTCGCCGCCGTCCGTCATGCCGGGCCCGCTCGAGCCCGCGAGCAGCGTGGGGTTGAGCTGGCAGGTCACCGCCACCGGCGAGCCGGCCTTTGTGCAGTTGGCGGGCAAGGTGCCCGTGTTCCATCCGGCGGGAAGGACCAGCATCGCGGTCGAGTTGTCGGTGGCCGTGGTGCGCCCGGGGCCGAAGTTCTTGGCGGTGAGCCTGACGATGCGCTCCTGCCCGTGGCTGGTCCAGGCGTCCGGCGGCACGGTGACTCGCACCTGCAGGTCGGGCCGGCCGGTGATGATGTTCGTGCAGGTGTAGTCCTCCTGCGTCGCGAGCGTGTGCGAGGTGGCGCAGGTACCGGTCCTGACGAAGTTGTAGACGCTGACGCCGCTCGGGGGCACCGCGCTGCCGCTGTAGACGCTGCCGCCCGCCACGTAGGTCTCGTAGTTGTCCTGGTAGCGGGCGGGGTTGTTTGCCACAGTGGGCGGGTAGAACGGCAAGCGGCCCGCGGTCGGGCGCCAGGTGGCCGTGTTCGTGCTGGCGCCGAGCGCCTGGCTCCACGCGTAGTTGACGAAGCTGATGCGCTGCGAAACGCGGGCATCGGGAAACTCGCTTCGCGCGCCGGAGAAGCCGTCGATCAGCTCCCCGCCGCCAAGGTCTTCCAGGCCGTTGCAGGTGTTGGTGGCCGAGTAGGGGCAAACGGTGCGCGGGGCGCGCAGGGGGCCTGGCACTGCCGAGCCGGGGCCGGTGCCGCCGTCGTTCGTCGTAATGCCCAGCGTGTAGCTTGCGCCCCCGCTCGCCGCCACACGGAACCAGTCGCCCGCCACCACCGTGACCGGCCGGCAGGTGAAGGTGATCTGCGTCGGGTAGATGTTGCCCGAGGCGCCATTGAACATGCGGTCGACGCCCCCGAGCACCGCGATCACCGTGCCGGCCGGGCACGCCTGCGGGCCGCGCCGCGTCATGCCATCGATGGGACGGCCTGCAACCCCGCGCTGGGCCGGCGCGCCCCAGGTGATGGTCGCGGCGGCAGCTCCTTCGGTCACCGTGAACGGAGAGCAGCGCAGTTCATAGGCGCGCAAGCCGCCGGTGAGGTTGGCAAAAGTTCCGTTGACCGTGGCGCCGTGATAGCGCTCCCACATCGTCAGGCCAGTTGGAAAACCGGTGATGCAGGAGGTCCGCCACGATCCGCCGGCGTTGACGCCCACGATCGTGCCGTTGATCAACGTGCCGGTCTGCGGCCTGAGCACCTGCTGCGCATGCGCGGAAAGCGGCACGGCCGCGAGCCACGCCCCGCACAGGAGCCACCACCATGCCGTGCCCGCGATGGAGCCCAGCGTGTTCTTGAGTCTTTGCATGTTCATTTTTCTGAACTGGTTTTTTCTTCTGGAGATGCGGGCGCCGATGCCGGCGGAGCAACAGCGGCACCGGCCGACGGAAAGCCGAACCCCGTTTCATCGAACTTGAAGCGCAGCCGGATGTACGCACCCTTGCTGGTGTATTCGTTGGCCGTGAGGTCGCGGTCGTGCAGGCCGACGAAGTTGTAGCCGGCGGAAATCCACAGGTCCTTCGCCATCTGGTAGCCGAGCTCCACGCCCGCGGTCTTCTGCAGCGAGCCGCCCTTGCCGTAGAGCAGGCCGGCCTGGATGCCGAAGTCCCAGTCCTTGTTGAGGTCGCGGGTGTAGCGCGCGTGCAGCAGGTGCGCCCAGTAGGTGCTGGCCAGAAAGCCGTCGTCGGTGCGCGAGATCTTTCCCGCATAGCGCGCGCTCAGCACGCTGCCGCGCTCGGGGTTGTAGTTCAGGTGCGCCGAGAGAATGTCGGCACTGGTACTGCCCGGCAGGCTGGCGTTGCCGAACCCGCTGCCGAAGGCGCTGCCGCCGGTCAGCGCGCCGGCAGCGTTGCCGTTGCCCACGATGCGTTCCGAGCGGCGCTCGTAGCGCATCAGCGCGTTCCAGGTGTCGCTGTCCACCGGGCGATAGGCCATGCCGATCTGGTGGCGCTGCAGGTGCCGCTCGTTGCCGCCGTTCGCGCCCTGCCCTTCGCTGTCGCTCACCACGCTGCGCGCCAGCAGGCTCCATGCGGGGCTGATCTTGTAGCCGAACCCGGCGCTGAAGAGGCGCGTGTTCGCGTCGTCGCCCTTGCGGCCTTCGAGAATGCCGCTGAGCTTGTAGGTGTCCGTCAGGTATTCGACGCCCGCGGTGACGGCGGTGGATTCGCCCAGCCCGCCCGCATAGCCGGTGCCGCTGTTGGCGCTGTTGGTGTAGCCGCCCATCTGGCGGGTGTGCTCCAGGCCGCCGGTCAGGCTGAAGCGGTCGGTGAGCTTGAAGGTGTTGCGCACGCCCATGGCTGCCTGCGCGCTGCGCCCGTCGACGCTGTCGGCAAGCCGGTACTCGTTGTACACGCGCCCGCCGTCCATGTAGTTGCTCTCGATGCCGACGATCCCGACGTTGTTGGACTGCGTGGCGTCCAGCTGTGCATCGCCATACAGGCTGGAGATGAGCTCGTAGCGCGCGTAGGCACGCGTCTTGTCGGTGATCGCGTAGTTGCCGCCAATGGCCAGCGTGCGGCGGTCGGAATTCTTCAGGTCCTGCTCGCCTTCGACGAACACCTGGGCCAGCGGCACACCGGGCACCTGCGCCGAGAGGCGCGCGCGCACGGTGGTGAGGCTTTCGCTTTCGCCGCTGCTGTTGGCCGTGGCGGCGGCGCCGAGCGCCGTGACGTTGCCGGCACCGACGCGGCTGCCGAGGTTGCCGTTGTAGGTGGAGATTTCGCCGTAGTCGAAGCCGGAACCGGAGGCCAGGCCGCTGTTGCTCTGGCCGTGGCGCACGCCGACTTCCGCAACGACGTTGTCGTCCAGCTTCTTGCGCAGGCTCGCGCTCGCGCCCTTGCGGTCGCCTTCGAGCAGTGCGTCCTTGCTGTAGAGCACTTCGGCGCGGGCCGCGGTGTTGTCGTCGATCTTGTATTCGGCACGGCCCGAAACCTCGGTACGGCCCGCCGAGAAACTCGCGCCCGGGTTGTCGAAGCCGGTGCTGGTCTTGCTGGCCAGCGCCACCACGGCGAGCTTCTCGTCCTGGTGGCGCACTTCGATGCGGCCACCCTCGCCCTTGCCCTTTTCGTCGGACTCGGTGCGCACCAGTTCGGCTGCGGCCGTGGTGTTGTCGCCGAGGCGTGCCACGGCCGTGAGCGCACGCAGCTTGCGGTGGTTTTCGGGGTTCTGGTCGGTACTCGCGACCACGCCCACCTGCAGGCGCTCGCCCACCTTGACCTGCACGTCGGTGCCGGCCACGGTGAACTTGGGCCCGCCGCTGTCGACCTCATAGGTGACGCGGATCGATTGCGGGTTGAGATTGGCATCGACCGATGCGATGGCACGCGTGAACAGCACGCGGCGCGTGAGCGGCTCGACCGTGTAGTCCACGAAGCGCGTGACCGCCGTGCGCTGCAGCACGATGTCGGGCTGGTTGCGGTCGCGCACCACCACCTCGATCTGCTCGCTGTTGTCGACGAACTCGCCGCCGGTCGCGCTCAGGTAGTAAGGGCCGGAGGTACCGACGGCGCGAAACTCCTCGACCTGCTGCGTCTGCGCGGTGCGGGACGCATAGCTGGTGGCGCGCACGTTGGCCGTCTCGTACACGTGCTTCAGGCCGGTGAGCGCGCGATTGCTCTGGCTCAGGTTGCGCACCTCGGTGCTGCTGCTGGTGGTGAAGTCGCCGTACAGCAGGAACGAACGGTTCTTGTCGATGCGCACATAGAGCTTCTGCGTGCTCTGCGCATCGAAACCCTTGACGGACGAGTCGCCGTACACGGGGTAGAACTCGTCGGGGCGAATGTCGCGGAACAGGCGGTCCTTGCGCGCCTTGTCGGAGTCGAAGGCGGCGGTGAGCAGGTACTCGCCCTTGACGGTGCCCTTGAAGAAGAAGGCGGCTCGAGCGCCCGCGCGACGGTTCTCGCGCTCGTCGGTCAGCCCCGTCAGTTCGGCCTCGAAGGCCGCGCCCGCCGGCATGGCGCCGAGCGGCACGCTGCCGCGCTTGGTGAAGTCGAGCACGCCTTCGACGATGCCGACGCCGATCATCGGACGCATTTCGGGCAGCAGCGCGAGCCGCACTTCCTTGACGAAGCTCCCGGCCGTCACGCGAATCCGCGCGTCGCCCGCCTCGCCCGGCGGCAGCAGCCGGAACTCGGCGGCTCCGCCTTCCATGAACACCTGGGTGCCCGGCTCGGCCGGGTTCAGGTCTTCGTCGAACCAGCGGCCGCGGTCGGCCTCCAGCGTGAGCTGGGTGCGCGCGGTCACCGGCACGCCGGCCGCGTCGACCAGCCGAATCTTCACAGCCACCGGCGTGCGCAAATCGGCGTAGGCGGTTTCGGGCAGGTCGACCTGGATGCCGCCCAGCTTGTCGGGCGCGACGATGCCGATCTGTTCGCTGCCGCGCACGTTGCCGAAATCGTCCACTGCGTCGAGCTGCAGGCGATTGGTTCCGGGCTGCAGCACCACGCCGATGTATTCCCAGGCGCCGATGCTCTTCGACGGCAGCTGGGTCTTCTTGCCGACACGCCGCCCGTCGATGGCCTGGCCGTTGACCGTGAGGCGCAGCGCCAGGCCGGCCTCGCCCTTGACGCGCACGTTGATCGACTGGCCGGGAACGGTGTCGCCGTCCTTCAGGCCGATAAAGCCGAGCGCATTGCTTTCGATCTGCGGCAGCAGCACTTCCAGCTCGATGGGGCTGGGCACTGCCTCGGGCAGCAGCGGCGCGCTGCGCGGCTCCAGCATGGCGGCGGAGGTGTTGACGGGCCGGCTCGCGAACGCGCCGACACCGCTTGCCGCACCGCCCGCGGCCGATGCGCCCTGGGCAGCGGTCGGCAGGCCGTTGAGCGCTGCGAACAGGCTGCCGGCGGGCGTGGGCGAGGCCGATGCGGCGGTACCCAGCGTGCCGCTCATGCTGCCCGATGCGGCACCGACGAAGCTGCTGGCATTGGCCGGCGCATCGGGCATGGCGATCAGCGGTGCGGACGTGGTCGTGGTCGAGCCGGTGCTGCCGCTGGCGAGCGCCTGGCCGCTGGCGGGCAGCGAGCGCAGGTCGCCGACGGGAACGATCTGCCCTTCGGGATTCAGGCGCATGCGCACCTGGGCTTCGGCCTCGGTGTCCGGAATGGCGGCGATGGCGGCGCGGCGCGCGACCACGTCGGCCAGCGTTGCCGGGCTGTCGCAGTTGCCGATGATGAAGTTGGCCTTGTGGAACTCGCCCTTCTTCAGGTCGACGAAGCGGCTCTCGGGCCTGCCGGCATTGCGGTTGTCGAGTATTTCAAGCCGGGCGCCGGGCGGCAGCGTGGTCTGGTCCACGCGCAGCACGTGGGTGAGCGGCTTGAGACCGTAGAGGCTCCACTTGCCCTCCACGTCGGTGACCACGTTGGTGCCGTCTTCCATGAACAGGCGCACGCCGGGCACGCCGATCTCGTCGCTGCCCTCTTGCTTGCCGTCCGCCTTGCAGTCCATGTAGACCTTGCCGAACATGAAGGCCTCGTCCGAGAACACGCCGCCGGTCACACGCACGGTCCAGTTCGCGAGGTTGGACTGCAGCGGGCCCGAGTAGGCACGCGCGCGGTTGATGGCGTCTCCGTTGGTGGGCGCGCCCACGCCAACGCGCACTCGGTAGCGCACCATGGCCATCTGGTCGATGCCCAGGGTCAGCGTCGGGTAGTTGAACACCAGCTTCGGGCCCGCGCCGCCGACCGGGTTGGCAATGGCCGCACCGTTCAGGCGTGCGCTGTTGCTCACGTAGGCAAAGCCCGGCGGCAGGCTGTCGCTGATCGAGATGCCGGTCACCGGCGTACCCGTCTTGTTGGTCACCGTCAGCGCATAGTCCAGAAAGTCGCCGAACTCGACCTGCCGCTTGCTGCCTTCCTTGCGCAGCACCAGGCCGAGCACATTGCCGGGGTCGAGCGGAATGTGGTTGTGCACCACGTCGCACGCCGCGTTCGACGCGTTGAAGCCGGAGGTGACCGAGAAATAGTGGGTGGTCGGGTCCGCGCCCTTGGGCGGCAGCGCACTGGGCACCACCGGACCGCAACTGCCGAAGGTGCCGGCCGTGACGGGGATCAGCTGCGACGGATAGACGTAGCCGCTGCCGGCCGGCGGAACCACATGCAGCGAGTACGTGCAAAGGCCCGTGGCCGGCGGCGACTGGAGGTAGAACTGGTAGCTGCCGTCCGCGCCGGTCGTCATCGACACGCTGCCGTCGGCATTGAAGGTGTAGGTGTCCGACGAGCCGCCGTAGATTTCAGCCGCGGTCATCGGCGTGACCGAACCGCTGCTGCACGACTGCCGGGTGAACGTGACCACCGCGCCGGGAACAGGCGCCCGCGTGACGGCGTTGTAGACCGTGCCGGCCGGGTCGGCCAGCAGCGACTGCGCCGAGTTGGCAGTGGCCGCAACCAGCATCGCGGGCGTGACGTTGATCGTGTTCTGGTCGAACGCCGCCGCCCAGGCCTTGTTGTCGATGGCCACGCGGCGGTCGCCTGCGCCGGGCTTCTGGGTCAGGCGAACGGTGAAGCTGATTTCTTCGCTCTGCCCGGGCTCCAGCCCGCGGCTGCCGTCGGTGAGGCTGAGCACCGCCTCGGTCGGCAGCCTGAAGGCATCGGCGCTCGCGAGCGCCTCGCGGTCGCAGGCGGCGCGGCCGGTAAAGCTGCCCGCGGGATTGAGCAGCCCGCTGCGCACCTTGGGCGCACCCACCAGCTCCCAAGAGGCCACGGGCCCCTCGGGCTTGTCCATGTCGAAGGTGCAGTTCAGGTTGTCGATCACGCGCACGTGGGGTGCGGGGGCGACACCGGTGTTGGTGACGAGCAGCCGGTAGTCGATTTCGTAGACGCCCTGCATCACGCGCCGCGGCAGCGATGCGCTCTTGGCGAGCGACAGCGACGGAAGCTGCAGTGACACCGGCGTGGGTGCGGTGTTGTTGTTGGGGTTACCGTCGCCGTCCGGGTCGGGGCTGGTGCCGTCGACCGAATCGTCGAAAGCCACCGGCGCGCCGCCGGTCGCAAGTGCGCCCTGCGCACGCACGCTGTTGAGAAGCATGCCGGTGCGGCCGTTGACGTTGATGCGAACGTCGAACTGCACGGTGACCTGCGCGCCGACCGGCAGCACGGCACCCGGCGCCAGCAGGTTCTGCGCAGCGGCGGTGCCGGTGAACGAGTTGTTGGCCGCGGCCACGGTGCCGCTCGTGCCGTTGCCCTGGTTGCCCGCAATGGCAATGGAGCCGGGCACGACGGTGTATTGATTGGGGCCGGGCACGGCCGCACTGGTGTAGCTGCCGAACTGGCTGGCGCCGCTGCCTTCGAGCAGGTCGGTCGCCTGCACGCCGTAGAGCCACACGGCTCCGTAGTTGCGCACGTCGACGCTGAAGCGCACGGTCGCGGTTCCGTCGAGCAGGCCGTCGGCGCCGCGGTTGGCGCGCGGCGTCGAGGCAGTCTTGGCCACGCCGATGCGGCTCTGGCTGGTGGTGATGAGCACGGTGTTGGACGGCGACACCACCGGCGCGGTGCCGTCGTTGTAGTAGCTCTGCGCGGTGTTGCGGATGTCGCCGGTCTGGTCCGCGCGCACGATCACCGCGAACTGCATGGCGATGGAGGCGTTGCGCGACACGGCCGCGGGCACGCCGATTGCCACTTCGACGGCCGCGGCGTCGTCCGCGGTGCGGTAGCTGAAGGCCGGATCGCCCGGCATGCGGAACAGGCGCACCGCGCCTGCGGCGGTGCTCTGCAGCGTGCCGGCGATGTACTGCGTGCCGGCGGGAATGAGGTCGCGCACCAGCACCAGGCTGGTAGGCGCGCCGTTCACGAGCACCGGTGTGCCTGTCGGCGCGGCAACGTTGGCGGGCTGCGCATCGCGCGCGCCGATGTTGGTGCCCGAGACCGCAAAGTCGATGCGGGTCTGCCCCGGCACGATGACACCCGGGTAGCTCGCGCTCTTGCTGATGGAGATCACCGCCATGTCGCCCACCGTCACGGTGTCGCGGTTGGTGGCGCTCAGGTTCTGCAGCGCGGTGGTCGCCGTGAGCGCGGTGCAGGCAACGCCGGCACCGGTGGCCGGAACCGTGCCCTGCACGAGCAGCGAGGCCGTTTCGCCGGGCCGCAGCGCCAGCGCGCCGGGCGCGCCGAGCGGCAGCACCGGATCGCCCGGGTCCGCCACGCCGTTGTTGTTGATGTCGCGCACGACGCGCAGGGTCGAAAGGTCGAGCGTGTCGGCCGCGCAGCCGCCCACGTTGTTGGCAAAGCCCAGCGCATAGCTCGAAGGCACGTTGCCGGTGTTGGTGAGCAGGTGGTTCAACGTGACCACGGTGGCGGGCGGCCTGTTGACGGCCTGGTCCTGCGTCAGCACCAGCGCCTCGACCGCGAGGACGTTCGCCACCACGCTGTTGGAGCTGGAGGTTTCGGTCTGCGCAAAGCCGGCCGGCACGTAGCTGGCCTTTGCCACGTTGCGGATGACGCTGCCACCGGGCGCGGGTGCCGCATGCACCGCGGCGGACGCCAGGAACAGCGTCAGGAAGAGCGCCAGCAACAGCGCCAGGCCGATCGCGAGCGTGGCGCCGGCTCGGCGCCATCGCTGCAAGCAGCAGCCCATCAATGAGTCAGACAAGAATTGCACTCCGCTTAACCTTCCGTCGGCGCCTGCTGGGGCCGTGAATACCTGGGTCTCTTTCCTCTGCCGCTGCCATGCGCACGCGAGCACTCGCGCCGGAAAGCAGCAGGGGAAAAAGGCGAAGCGCAGCCGTGAAGGCGGCGCCTCGCGTAAAGCCGGCAGGCCTGGAGAGGCCTGCCGGCGACTCAATCGCGTGTTACTGGTTGATCCGTACTGCGAAGGTCAGCGTGGCCGAGCCACCCGGGGCCACGGTGTTGGCCGCGCTGCCGCAGCTCACCGCAGTGGGGGTCTGGGCATAGACCAGCGCGGTGCCGGTCACGCCGGTCGAGACGCACTGCGTGAGCGCCGGCGGCTGCGTGGCACCCACGAGGCTCGTGAACGCAGGTGCTGCGTCGTTGATCGCAATGTTGGTGATCGGCGCGGTGCCTTCGTTGGTGGCAACGACCCGGTACACGATGCACTGGCCGGGCTTCAGCGACAGCGGCGTTGCGAAGAAGTCGCCATCAGCCGTGCCGTCGCAGGCAACGTCGGCAGCCTGCGTCTTGAGGACGCGGATCTGGCCGGTGATCACGGTGCTGATGTCGGTCGCCGAGGGCGTGCCGCAGTTCGGCGCCGGATCGGTGAACGTGGCGGTCACGGTGGTCGTGTCGGTTGCGCCAGCGCTGGCGCCGCCCGGTGCGAACACGCGCACCAGCAACTTCTGCGTTGCGCCTGCCGCGAGCGGTCCGGCGATGGGGCCGGTCACCAGGGTGTCGCCCGCATCGATCTGGCCATCGCCGTTCACGTCGAGGTAGATCGCGGTGGTCCAGCCCAGTGCCGCATCGGCAGCCGGCACGGTGGCCGTGAGCGTGTACGCGCCGCAGCTCTGGTTGCCGATGTTGGTCAGCGTGTGCGCATAGACGACGGTGCCGCCCGGAGCGACCTGGCCGACGTTGTTGGGCGTGAGCGTGGCGCCCAGCGTTGCAGCCGTGGTCACGGTCACCGCGTCCTGCTTGGCGTCGGACACGAGCACGCCGGTCGATGCCACCGCGGTCGACTGCACGCGGAAGTAGATCGGCTGGGACGTCACAGGCGTTTGCGTGGCGGGAGGCGTCACGCAGGCGTCGACCTGAAGCTGCGCACCGCGAGCGACGGTCACGTCGGTGATGGCCGCGGCGGCACAGGTACCGCCGGCTGCCACGAACTTCACCGTCCAGCCTGCCGGCAGCGTGCCCGGGAAGCCAGTGGACTGGCTGGCCGCCAGCGTGTAGGTCTGCGTTGCCGGACCGCCTGCATCGTTGTTCTTGACGAACAGCGTGAAGATCGTGCCGGTGCCCGCAGGCGTGCTGTTGGTCGTGGTCGGCTGTGGGCTGGGGCCTGGGCCCAAGTCACCGCCTGCCACCGAACCCGAGCCGGTACCGGCCGCGCTGTTGGTCAGATCGACGAGCGAACCGACGACGATGGTGACCTGGTCGAGCGTGGCGTCGAGCTTGGTCGGGTCGTTCGCCGAGCGGCCGGTCAGGACCGCGTTGAACGGACCCGAACCCACCGTGGCGCTGGCCGGAACATTGGCCTGCACCACGATGTTGGCGCTGCCGCCGACCGGAATCGGACCGGTGTCGGGCACGCCGTCGCCGGTGGTGTCGAGCAGCGGCGTCACGCCGTCCGCCGCGAACAGCAGGAAGGTCGTGCCGGCCGGGAAGCTACCGTTGGCAATGCTCAGGTTGATGCTGTCGACGCCGCTGCCGGTGTTGAACACCGTCTGCGGGAACTTGACGCTGCCGCCGGCAACCACCGAGGGCTGCGTGGTCGTGTCGGCCGCCGTGCCGTTGGGCGTGCCAGCCACCGTGTCGACTGCCGTTGCCGCGGTCGAGGGGTTGGTACCCACGACGAGGCCGTAGCTGGCGACGACGGTGTAGGCCGCCGGGTTGGTGGTCGAACCCAGGGTACCGATCGCCGTGACGTCGGCATTCGGCGAATCCGTCGGGTTGTACTGGGCCACGTTGGTCGTGGTCGAAGTACCGACCACAGCCGTGTTGTTCACCAGCACCACGAAGCTGATCGTCTGGGTGACGTTCTGCCCGAGCGAGTCGATGACCACGTTCAGCGTGTTGCCCGCCACCTGGAAGGCCATGCCGGCCGGATCGCCAGCGGCACCGTCGCCGAGCGCTACGCCCGGAGCACTGCTCCAGACGGCGGAACCCGCGACATAGGTGAAGCCCGATGGCAACGTGTCCGACAGGGCGAACTTGCCGGGCGCTCCGCCGGTGTTGTTGAAGGTGAGCGTGTAGACCGTGTACTTGCAGGTGTCGCTGGAAGCGATACCTGCGCCCCAGATCGTCGAGCACGAAGCCGACGACGAGCGCGGACCACCGGTGCTCGCGAGCGGCCAGGCCGCACCGGGAGGGGCCGCCACTGCTGGAACACCAATCGACTTGGTGGCACCGAAGGCGGCCTGGGTTGTCAGGTTGACCTGGTCCTTGTCCGCTGCCGCGGTGTTCGGCGCCGTGTACAGCGCCGGCGTGCCCGGGGTGGCCGTGATGGTGGCGGTATCGAACGGGGTGGTCGGCGTGGTGGCCGTGCCGGGGATCGTGTAGGCCACGACAAACTGGAACGTGCCGTTGTTGCCGGGCACGGTCTGGGCGGGCACGCTGCAGACTGCGGCGGGCGCGGCGGTACACAGCGGCGTGGTGCTGTCGGGCATGCCGTCGCCGTTGGCGTCGGGATAGACCTCGACCTTCGAGAAGGCATCGTTGTCGGCATCCACCGTGATGGTGAAGGTGTCCGAGCCGTTGCCGGTGTTGGTCAAGATGTGCGGTGCGTACACCACCGAGCCTGCGGCGCCGAGCTTGGTGTTGACGATCGTGGTCGTGACCTGGTTGAACGTGTCCAGCGTGAACGAGCCGACCTGCTGCACCGTGGTTTGCACCAGGTTGGAGGTGGCCAGTTGCGTGGTGCCGGACGAATCCGAATAGGTGGCCGAAGCCTGGTTACCGATGACGGTATTGGCGGGTGGCGGCGCGGCAAGTGCGCTCGAGCTTCCAAACAGGAAGCCCAGCGACAAAACTGCGGCACCAGCCCATGTGGCTCTCGGCCTGAAGCCGATGCGCCGGGTTGGCAAGGTGGGACTCACGTGGTTTCTCCTCGGTTGTCAAAAAAGGAACAAAAAAAACCCGGCTCAGGCATTCCGCGAACGGAAGACAGCGGCCGGGTTGCGCGCAATAGCAAAGGGATCAAGGAAACAGAAAAACGAAAAGCCAGGAGGCAAAACCACCGCCGACCGGTCAGCGCGAGGCCGCGCCAGAGGCGGACTGCACGACCACGGGTGGCGCCTGCGGAGCGAGGGCGGAGGTCTTGGGCTCGGGCGGAACCACGACTTCGACCTTGGCGCGCGCGGTCACGGCGGCTTCGCCTCCGGCGGGCAGTTGGCCGAGCGTCCAGCGCAGGGCGCGGTAGTCGCTGTAGGGCACGGGCTCGGTCTTGTTGTTTGCGGCCTTGCGCACCAGCGGCTCGGCGGCATAGACACCGTCCTTGGTGGCCGCCTTGACCAGCGCGGCGCCGGGCTTGGCGGTGCGCGGCAGGTACTCGAGCCCCTCAGGAATGGGCAGATCGGCGACCAGGCCGGACACCGTCTTGCCGGTGTTGTTGGTGTAGGTCGCGCGGTATTCAAGAACGTCGCCGGGCTTGACCGAAGAAGCGTCCAGCAACTGCTCCTTGCCGTCGGCGCCCTTCACCACCTTGAATTGCGTCAGGGCGACGGAGACGGTCTTGTCGGCCGCGGGCGCGGACCGGGCGGCAGCGGGCTGCGCCGAGGCTGGCGCAGCCAGGGTGGCCACGGCAAGCACGCCGGCGCCGAAGGTTGCAGCCAGCGCAGGCAGCCTGGCCGCCCTGCGCAGAAGAGTTTGAGTCAGTTTTTGTATAAGCATGGTTGCTCCAGTTCAACGAACACACGGCAAACCGGCAGCAATTGCCGGAAATAACAAGAATTAAGCAGAAATACATCTAACAAATAGATGCTTTTTTCATCCGTCAATTAGAAAAACAAATGTTTATCAATTGACAAATATGTACGCCTGCTTTCACTTGTAACCAACAAGTATTCTGCCCGCAGCAGGCGCCAAATCCGGATGTCAAAAATGAAATTGGAGGTTCCACTTTCGACAACTCGCATTCCATTTAGCCAACACTTGCTGGCCGGCCTCTTGAACGCGCAAGCTCACGCCTGCAATCGGCGTGCATAAATTCGGCTGAAGGAGCCGCAAAAAGAAGGGGCGTGAAAAAGCCGCCGAAGCCCGCAAAGGGGCTTCAGCCGTGGCGAAAAAGTCGAATCAGGCTTGCTCTAGAGCCTTGAAGATGAAATCGACGAAGGTTCTGATCTTTCGGGTATTGCGCCGGGCGGGCAAATACATCAGGTTCAGCTCTTCCGGCGTCAATTCGAACGACGGCAGGACCGTCACCAAGGAGCCGCCCTGGATCGCGGACCTGGCACAGAGAAGGGGAACCAGGGCAATGCCGCCGGCCGAGCAGGCAAGCCTCAGCAGCAGTTCGGGATCGTTCGCGCGAAACACCCCCGCGGCCCTGACAACATGCTCCCGATCGGCACCCGGAATGACCATTTCCATGGCGTGCCGCTCCGGGCCGCTGGTCAGGAAGTAGTGCCCGGCAAGGTCGTCGACGCCCCGGATTTCCGGATGGCGCTCGAGGTACGAAGGTGCGGCGCACAGCACAAGGGGCTGCTTCTTGATGCGCCTTGCCACGAGGTCTTCGCAGCCTTCGAGCCCCACGCGGATGATCACGTCGGTGTCTTCGCGGAACAGGTCCACCCGGTCGGAACCCACGTCGACGGTGAGCTTGAGCTGCGGATGCGCTGCCATGAAGCCCGACAGGTGCGCCGAAAGCAACTCGCGGCCGACGTAGCCGGGAACCGAGATCCGCAGTTGGCCCGTGAGGGCTTCATTGGTGTTGGAGAGCTGCGACAGCGCCTGGTCCACCGCCTCCAGGACGTCCTTGGCTGTGGAAAAGAACTCGCGCCCTTCCCCCGTGAGGCCGAAGCGGCCCGCCCCGCGGTGCAGGAGCGTGTGGCCGACCAGGGCCTCGAGCCGCTTCAGTTGCCGGGACGCGGACGCCTTGGGCACGCTCAGCGCATCAGCCGCTTGCGTCAGCCCACCTACCTCCACGGCCTTCACAAAAAGCCGTACGTCCGACATCAATAGATCCATGATTCCCCCAAATAACGAGCAGCCGCACCGACGTGCAGCAGCTTCAGCCACGCGCCCTTTAGTCCCTACGAACCTTTTGTTTTATTTGTCTCCGCCGACCGGACCAATTCGCGCATGGCATTGCAATTCAATTCTTCTTCGGAACTTATGAATAATTCAGGCGCAGCCATCCAATGCCGCTGCTCCATCAGCTTGCAATTTTTTATATTCAGTGAGATTCCAGACGATCTTTTCGCCGGGAAATGCAGAGTTACCGCGTCAGCGCGGTCTTCGACTTGATGCTTGCACCAAAATGGTGTTAATCGAAAATGAAAACATGCTTAAATCTTAACAACTGTAACAACCCCATCCTGAGCAAGTTTTGAGAACTTTTTGGCAATCTCGAGGGATAGATGTGCAGATTCACAACTGTTGTCAGACAACATGGCGGCGCAGGACGCACCTCAAGGATGCACGCCTGTCTGCGTGTTATCCCGATGCGCCGCAGTTCGGCCATCACGAACATTGTGGGTAAAGTTCGACTCGCCAAGCATTCGACGGCGCAGTGGCTCCCAGCGGGGTATGTGCAGTGGGGTACAAATGCAAACCCAAGCAATCCCTTCAGGACTGCCTCGCCCATGAATCAACAACGTAGCGCTTGATGAAAATTGCCACCTGGAACGTCAACTCCCTCACCGCCCGCCTGCAGCATGTGCTCGACTGGCTGATCGCCAACCCTGTGGACGTGCTGTGCCTGCAGGAACTCAAGATGAGCGACGACAAGTTTCCTCTCGATGTGCTCAAGTCGGCCGGCTACGAATGCGCGGTGTTCGGCCAGAAAACCTACAACGGCGTTGCCATCCTGAGCCTGGCGCCGATGCGGAACGTGGCAAAGAACATCGGCGGCTTCACGGACGACCAGTCGCGGGTGATCGCCGCCACCGTCGAAACAGCGGCAGGCCCGTTGCGCGTGGTGAACGGCTACTTCGTCAACGGCCAGGCGCCGGGCACCGACAAGTTCGAATACAAGATGGGCTGGCTGCGCGCACTGCGCGAATGGCTGCGGGCCGAAATGGCGGCGCATCCGAACCTGGTTCTGCTGGGCGACTTCAACATCACCCCGGAAGACCGCGACAGCTACGACCCGGTGGGGCTGGCAGAAACGATCCATCACACGACCGAGGAGCGCGAGCAGTTCAAGGCGCTGCTGCAGCTTGGCCTGGTCGACAGCTTCCGGCTGTTCGAGCAGCCGGAGAAAAGCTATTCGTGGTGGGACTACCGGATGCTCGGCTATCAGAAGAACCGCGGCCTGCGCATCGACCACATTCTTGTGAGCGAACCGCTGGTGCCGCGCGTTAAGGGATGCGTCATCGACCGCGTGCCGCGCAAGTGGGAAAAGCCAAGCGACCATGCACCGGTGGTGCTCGATCTCGACCAAGGTATCTGATGAAAATAACCCTTCGCACCCTGGCAACCGTTGCAGCCGCGCTGACCCTTGTCGCCTGCTCGGCCTTGAAGCCAGCAGACAAGCCCGGCGATGACAAGTCGGCCACCTCCGCCCCCGATGAAGTGGCAGGCGCAAAGACCGACGTGCCGACCGTGCGCCTGATCACGGCGCAAACGCCGGCCGTGCGGGCCTATCGCAAGACGGGCGCGCGGCAGATCTACAAGACCTACGCACAGCGCATCTACAAGGGAAAAATTCCTCCCCTGGTGTATGCGGTGGTGGTGGTCGAAACGGAGCTCGATGCCAATGGCAACGTCACGAACGTGACGTTCAGCCGCGTGCCGAGCCATGCCCCCGAAGTGCCGGGCAAGATCGCGGCTCTGATCAAGGCGGCATCGCCCTTGCCGAGCCCCGGGCGCCTGGGCGGCCACACTTATGTGGACACCTGGCTCTGGGACAAGAGCGAAAACTTCCAGCTCGACTCGCTGACCCTGGGTCAGCGAAGCCGCTAGCCAAGGCCCGGCAGGGCCGAGCTACTCGATGCCCAGTTCCTGGATTTTCCGGGTGATGGTGTTGCGGCCGATGCCCAGCTTCTGAGCGGCTTCGATGCGGCGGCCGCGGGTGTTGGCCAGCGCAGTGAGGATGAGCCGCGATTCGAAGCGGCGCGAAAGCACGTCCCACACGTCGGTACGGCCGGCGGCGAGCAGCGCCTGCGCCTCGATTTCGAGGCCGCTCTCCCAGCTGCTGGCGCCCACCAGGCCTTCGGCGGCTTCGGGCGCGGCGCTCGCCGGAGCGAATTCGCGCTCTGGGCTGGGCGACAGCAGCGGTGCGGGCTGCACGGCGGTCTGCGTTGCTGCAACGGCAGCTTCACCGGCGTGGGCGTGCGCTTCCGCGCCGGTTCCAGCGGCCATGACTTCGGGCGGCAGGTCCTTGGCTTCGATGAGCTGGGCCGGAGCCATCACGGTGAGCCAATGGCAGATGTTCTCAAGCTGGCGCACGTTGCCCGGGAAGCTGAAGGCGGCGAGCTTGGCCAAGGCGGCATCGGAGATGCGCTTGGGCTCGACGCCGAGCTGGCGTGCGCTCACCTGCAGGAAGTGGCGTGTAAG
Organism: Variovorax sp. CCNWLW235; assembly: GCF_037204085.1. Lineage (NCBI taxonomy): Bacteria > Pseudomonadati > Pseudomonadota > Betaproteobacteria > Burkholderiales > Comamonadaceae > Variovorax > Variovorax sp. CCNWLW235. The sequence goes on from NZ_JBBCBW010000002.1 coordinate 41,208, forward strand.
TGCGGGCACGTCTTCGCCGCGCTCGCGCAGCGCGGGCAGGCGCAGGCGAATCACGTTGAGGCGGTGGAACAAGTCTTCGCGGAAACCGCCGAGCTTGACGCGCTGCTCCAGGTCCTGGTGCGTGGCCGCAATCACCCGCACATTGGCCTTCACGGAGTTGTGGCCGCCCACACGGTAGAAATGGCCGTCGCTCAGAACGCGCAGCAGCCGCGTCTGCAGGTCGAAGGGCATGTCGCCGATTTCGTCGAGAAAGAGTGTGCCGCCTTCGGCCTGTTCGAAGCGGCCGCGCCGCATGGTTTGCGCGCCGGTGAAAGCGCCGCGCTCATGGCCGAAGAGTTCGCTCTCGAGCAGGTCCTTGGGGATGGCCGCGGTGTTGATGGCCACGAAGGGCCCGTTGGCGCGCGGCGAATGCTTGTGCAGCGCGCGCGCCACCAGTTCCTTGCCCGAACCCGATTCGCCGGTGATGAGCACCGTGACGTTGCTCTGCGAAAGGCGGCCGATGGCGCGGAACACGTCCTGCATGGCGGGCGCCTGGCCCAGCATTTCGGGCGCGGCGACCATGCGTTCTTCGGCCACTTCCTCGCGCTGGCTTTCGTCGACGGCACGGCGGATGAGCTCGACGGCGCGCGGCAGGTCGAAGGGCTTGGGCAGGTATTCGAAGGCGCCGCCCTGGAAGGCCGAAACGGCGCTGTCCAGGTCGGAGAACGCCGTCATGATGATGACGGGCAGGCCGGGGTGCTTGGCCTTGATCTTGTCGAGCAGGTCGAGCCCGGAGCCGCCGGGCATGCGGATGTCGCTCACCAGGACCTGGGGGCCCTGCTGTTCGTCGTCGGCGGCGAGTTCGAGGGCGGCCAGCACCTCGCGCGTGTTGGTGAAGCTGCGCGTGGGCAAGTCTTCGCGCAACAAGGCCTTCTCCAGCACGAAGCGGATCGATTGGTCGTCATCAACTATCCAGATCGGCTTCATGCATCTCCTTGTTGCCGTGGCTGCTAGGGCAGCGGAATCAATATCTTGAAATCGGTTCGGCCCGGGACACTGTCGCACTCGATCACGCCGTGATGCTGTTGCACAAAAGTTTGTGCGAGCGTCAATCCAAGCCCTGTCCCGCCTTCTCTTCCCGATACGAGCGGATAGAAGATGCGGTCCTTGATCGTGTCCGGCACACCCGGTCCGTTGTCGATGACATGCAATTCCAGTGCCAATCGATACCACTGCTTGTTGAATATGACCTGGCGGGCGATGCGCGTCTTGAAAGTGATCTGCGCGTCACCCGCCGCACGGCGCTCGGCAAGGGCCTGCGCCGCGTTGTGCACGATGTTGAGCGTGGCCTGGATGAGCTGTTCGCGGTCGCCGCGAAACTCTGGAATCGAGACGTCGAAGTCGCGCTCGATGTGCAGGTCGCGCGGAAACTCCGCAAGAATGACCGAGCGCACGCGCTCGCACACCTCGTGGATGTTGACGTCGCCCACCACGTGCGGGCGACGGTGCGGGGCCAGCAGGCGGTCGACCAGCGTTTGCAGCCGGTCGGCTTCATGGATGATGACTTGCGTGTACTCGATGAGGTCGCGCGACTCGACCTCCATCTGCAGCAGCTGCGCCGCGCCGCGAATGCCGCCGAGCGGGTTCTTGATCTCGTGCGCGAGGTTGCGGATGAGTTCCTTGTTGGCCTGGGCCTGGTCGAGCAGGCGCTCTTCGCGGTCCTGGCGCACCTGCTGCTCCAGCGGCGACATCTCGATGACGAGTTCGCCCGACTTGTCGCCCTGCGCGAGCGTGACCTGCACCGGCATCAACTCATGATTGACGCGGCGCAAGAAGGCTTCGTAGCGCAGCGTGGCAAAGTCGTTGCTGCGAGCGCCGTCGATGGCGGTGCGCAGCACGTGCGGCTCATGAAAGCACGCTCCGAACTGGGAGCCTTCGAGTGTGCGGCGCGAAGTGCCCAGCGCGTCTTCGAGGGCCGCGTTGGCAAACAGCACCGAACCGTTGGTGCTGACCACTGCGATGAGCGTGGAGAGCAGGTCGAAGGACTGAAAGCGCGGATTGGCGCCGGCCGCCTTCTTCCCAAATGCCATTGAATATCCTGCTGTTTACTGCTGCTTGGCCGGCAGGCGGCCGAGTTCGCGGCGGATGCCTGCAATGTCGCTCTCGTTGCGCGCGAGTTCGGCCTTCATTTCAGCCACGCGATCGAGGTACTTCTGGTAGTTGCGGCCTTCACTGCCCTGCTTCTCGGGCTCGCCGTTGTTGTATTCCTTTTGAAGCTCGGCCTGGCGAGCCTCGGCTTTCTTGAGCTCGGACTCGAGCACCGAACGGGCTTCGCCGTCGCGGGCGCGCTGGTCGACGCCTTCCACGCGCGGGCTGCCGGCCGGCGCACGCGCGGCGGAGGAGCCCCCGCCGCCGCCCGACGACCGGGCGGCCGGAGCCGGCATGCCGGAGCCCTGCACGACGGTGACGTTGCCGCCTTCCATGACCTTGCAGCCTTTTTGCTGCGCGATGGTCGAGTTGTTGGTGTATTCATTGCCGCAGCGCCACACGCGCTCCTGAGCCGACGCCGGCAGGGCGACGGCCAACAATGAACCAGCCAGAAAAATGAGAGAAGCAGTCTTCATGTGAATCGGTGGATGCCGCGACAAAGGCGCATTTTCCTGCAATTCGACTCCATCGGTGACAAGATGTTCCGCGCCAAGCAAAAAGGACGGCCGTAGCCGTCCTTTCTGTCTTACTTACCCGTCAGGGGCTTGCGCCCGCCGATTTAGAGCGAGTAGTACATGTCGAACTCGACCGGATGGGTCGCCATGCGGAAGCGCGTGACTTCCTGCATCTTCAGTTCGATGTATGCATCGATGTACGCATCGGTGAACACGCCGCCCTTGGTCAGGAACGCACGGTCCTTGTCGAGGTATTCCAGAGCCTGGTCGAGGCTGTGGCACACGGTCGGGATCAGCGCGTCTTCTTCCGGCGGCAGATGGTACAGGTCCTTGCTGGCGGCTTCGCCCGGATGGATCTTGTTTTCCACGCCGTCGAGGCCGGCCATCAGCAGTGCAGCAAAGCCGAGGTACGGGTTCATCAGCGGATCGGGGAAGCGCGCTTCGACGCGGCGGCCCTTCGGGTTGGCCACGAACGGAATGCGGATCGAGGCCGAGCGGTTCTTGGCCGAGTAGGCCAGCTTCACCGGGGCTTCGAAGCCGGGCACCAGGCGCTTGTAGCTGTTGGTGCCGGGGTTCGTGATGGCGTTCAGGGCACGTGCGTGCTTGATGATGCCGCCGATGTAGTGCAGCGCGAAGTCCGAGAGGCCCGCATAGCCGTCGCCGGCGAACAGGTTCTTGCCGTCTTTCCAGACCGACTGGTGCACGTGCATGCCGGAGCCGTTGTCGCCGACGATGGGCTTGGGCATGAAGGTGGCGGTCTTGCCGTAGGCGTGGGCCACGTTGTGGATCACGTATTTCTGCAGCTGGACCCAGTCGGCGCGCTGAACCAGCGTGCTGAACTTGGTGCCGAGTTCCATCTGGCCGGCGTTGGCCACTTCATGGTGATGCACTTCGACCGGAATGCCCAGCGACTCGAGCACCAGGCACATTTCCGAGCGCATGTCCTGGAAGCTGTCGACCGGGGGAACCGGGAAGTAGCCGCCCTTGACTGCCGGGCGATGGCCGGTGTTGCCGTGCTCGTATTCCTTGTCGGTGTTCCACGAGGCTTCTTCGGACTCGATCTTGACGAAGCAGCCCGACATGTCGTTCTTCCAGCGAACGCCGTCGAACACGAAGAATTCGGGTTCCGGACCAAAGTAAGCGGTGTCGCCCAGGCCCGAAGCCTTCATGTACGCCTCGGCGCGCTTGGCGAGCGAACGCGGGTCGCGCTCGTAGGCCTTGCCGTCGGCGGGGTCGATCACGTCGCAGGTCAGGATCAGCGTCGTTTCTTCGAAGAAGGGATCGATGTTGGCGGTGTTCGGGTCGGGCATGAGCTGCATGTCCGAAGCTTCGATTCCCTTCCAGCCAGCAATGGACGAGCCGTCGAACGCGTGGCCCGAGGTGAATTTGTCTTCATCGAATGCCGAGACCGGCACGGTCACGTGCTGCTCTTTGCCACGGGTGTCGGTGAAGCGGAAGTCGATGAACTTGACCTCGTTTTCCTTGACGAGCTTGAGTACATCGGCGACGGTCTTTGCCATCAGTTTCTCCTGAGTTGGATGGTGGTTAGGAATACAGGGAGGGGGGATGCAGTTTCTGTGCCATTGTCGCCCGTTGCGAAGAGGCCCTGGCGACGGGTACAAACCCCAAAAGAAGGCGAATAATCACTAATTTGGTGCACTCGATTTCAGCGCACCAATTCTGGGCCAAGCTTGGCATCAAAGGCGTGCAACCCTTCGATCAGCTGGGAATAGGCGGCATCGAGCAGCACCGGGTCGCCTTTGACGCCGAGTTCGATGTGCCGCCCATATTGGGGATGGTCGACGCTCGGCAGGCTGAACACCTTGACGCCGGCATGCGTGGCCTCGATGGCTTGCATCAGCGGCGTGAGGGTGGCCTCCATTGCACCAAAAACGATGACCGACTTTTCCGCCGACTGGCCGCTGGTGAACATGTCGGCATAGCGGCTGTCGAGCACCGATTCGATCATCGGCCAGGCCATGACGGGAAAGCCGGGCACGAAATGGACGTGATCGACGCTGAAGCCCGGAATCTTGTTGTAGGGGTTGCGGATGATCGTCGCGCTCTTGGGAAACACGCCCATGTTGAGGCGGTGAATGTTGTCGGGCCGGTCGGGCTCGTAGGCAATGCCCTGCTCGCGCGCCGTGTCCTGCATGCGTTCGCGAATCAGCAGCTCGGCCTCGGGATGCAGTTCGAGCGGCACCCGCAGCGCTTGTGCGGCGCATTGGCGGGTGTGGTCGTCCGGCGTGGCGCCGATGCCGCCGGTCGAAAAAACGATGTCACCCGAGGCAAAGGCCCGGCCGAGCGCGGCCGTGATGCGCGTGGGCTCGTCGCCGACGTATTCGGCCCAGCCGAGTTGCAGGCCGCGGGCGGCGAGCAGTTCGATGACCTTGGGCATGTGCTTGTCGGCACGCTTGCCCGAAAGAATTTCGTCTCCGACGACGATCAGGCCGAATGCGCGGGTCATGGGGATTTCCATTGAGAAAGAACGGCCTGGTCGGCTTCGATGGCCGGTGCGCCGCCGGAGGCGGACGAGACGGCGGCAGCCGCGCGCTGTGCCCGCAATTGCGCCAGGGCATCGAGGCAGTAGTGGCCGAACCAGAGCGACGAGAAGGCGAACACCAGCGTGTAGATCCAGATCGCAAGCGGCACCAGCACGAAGAAGGCGGCGGCAAACAGCAGGCCCGATGCCCAGACGATGCTGGGCGCGGCGCCCAGGTAGCCGCACAGCACGCCGATGCAGAGCAGCGGCAGTCGGTGCGCGCGCAGGAGCGTGGCCCGCTCCTCCGGGCTGGCGTGTTCGGCCAGCGCGTCGAAGCTCATCACGCGGTAGGTAAGCCAGCCCCAGATGAGCGGCGGCAAGATGAGCACCAGCGGCGGAATGAGCCAGAGCGGCATCGAGACCACGAGCGCCACCAGCGCCAGCACGGTGAGGCCCAGCGACCGCGCCACGCTGCCGAAGAAGGATGCGCCCTTCTTGCGCTCGAGCGTCGGAAAGCGGCGGTGCGCCACCAGCGCGGTCAACGGGGGCGCCATCAAACCGGCCACGATGACCAGGGAGACCACCACGATCAGCGGCGTGGCGGCAAACACCACCACCAGGGGCGCCAGCACGGCCGTGACGTCGCCCGAAAAGAGCCGCCCGATCCAGCCCCAGAAGCTCGCCAGCAGGGGCCAGGCCTCGAGTGCCTCGCGGGTCCATGCCACGGTCGCGTCCCAGTAGAAGTAGCCGAAGCCCGCGGCCAGCAGCACCATCAGGGCGAGCGGCAGCAAAGAGAGCACGATCACGCGCGGCAGCATGCAATAGGCCACCGCACGCCAGAAAGAGTCGAGAAGCAGACGCATTGGGTGCGAAGGATAACGCCTGGGCGCGGGCCGGGCGCTCAGCCGCGGCCGACCATCCGCTTCAGCCCGAGCCACTGCTGGGCCCAGAAGCCACTGCCGTAGTCGCGCACCCGGCCGTCGGCGCCGGGCTCCACCTGGTCGCGGATGCCGGTCGGGTCGTAGCGCCGCTCGAAGTTGGCGGTGCGAAAAAGCATGTCCCACCAGGGCAGCAGCACGCCGAAGTTGTGGCCGCCGAGCGTGTGGGCGCCGCGCGACTCGTGGCCCAGGCCGATGCTGTGGTGCAGCCGGTGAAAGCGCGGGCTGATCCACAGCCGCTCGCCGATGGCGCCGAATCCGAGCTTCAGGTTGGCATGCTGCAGGCTTTCGCTGAGCTGCGTGAACGCAACGAACGCAATGAACTGGCCGGGCGCCACGCCGATGAGCTGCGCCACGATGACGATGAGGGTGTCATGCACGATGTCGTCGAGCAGGTGGTTGCGGTCGTCGCTCCACATGGTCATCTGGCGCTGCGAGTGGTGCAGCGAATGCAGGCCCCACCACCAGTTGAGCTGGTGCTGGCCGCGATGAATCCAGTAGCCAACGAAGTCGAGCACCACCAGATAGATCGCAAAGGCGACCCACGGCACATCGGTGACGCCCGGCCAGGCTTCGTCGAGGTGAAACGTGCCCCAGCCCGCGATGCGCAGGCTCCCGATGGCTTCGTCGAAGAGCGGCTCGAGCGTGAAGAACATGGCCAGCCGGAACAGGCCGAGGCGATGGATGAGCGTGTAGAGCACGTCGATGCGGATGGCGCGGCGGTCGGTCACCGGCTCGACGGCGCGCCAACGCTGCAGCGGCCCGATGACCATGAGCAGCACCGCGACCTGGATGAACCCGACCAGCAGCCAGCCGGTGGCGTCGAAGGCGTCTTCGGTCCAGCCGCCGAGGCCGACCGCGAACACCAGCGGCTGGATCAGCGTTTCGAAGAACCAGCCCTGCAGCGCGGAAAAGGTATCCGTCAACCAATCGATCACGACACGGCCTCAGGGGTGGGACGCGATCCAGGCGCGGTACTGCGGATGCTGGCGCAGCGTTTCGAAGCAGAAGCCCTTGGCCTTGAGCCCGACGATCAGCGGCTCGAGATTGGCCGGCGCCCACGGGTCCTTGCGCGACCAAATGCCCAGGTGCGCGAGCAGGATGTCTCCGGGGCGGATGGTTTCCAGCGATTGCGCCAGGAGCTTTTCGTTGCTGAACTTCTCGCTCGGCAACTCGTCTCCCAGAAAGCCGGCCGGCGACCATCCCACATGTTCGTAGCCGCAGGCCTTGGCCGCGGCGAGCAGCCGGGGCGAGGTCTTGCCGCCCGGGGCGCGGTACAGCGGCAGTGGCTTCTTGCCGGTGATGACGGCCAGCCGCTCGGACGCCTTGCCGATGTTGGCGCAGTATTCGGCCGCGCTCCAGGTGAACTCGCGGCCCGCGAGCGCGCCCGCCGAGGGCTTGATGCGGAAACTCGGCGCCACGCCCTTGAGATCGCCGCGCCAGTACGCGTGGTCGTAGGTGTGCGAGGCGAATTCATGGCCTTCGGCCGCCCTCGCCTTCCACCATGGCGCCCAGTGGCTGTCGAGGCTGTCGCCGTCGGTCTGGGTGCGCTCGGCGGCGGCAAAGAAGGTGACGCGCACGTTCTGGCGCTTGAGCACATTGGCCACCAGCGGCGCAACGCCCATGTGGCCGGTGTCGAAGGTCAGGTAGACCGGCTTTTCGCAAGAGGCACCCTGCGCCCAGGCAACGGGCATGGCGGCACAGGCGACGGCGAAGACAACGCCTGGCACACCGCGGAACCGGCTTTGCCGGCTTGCCGAGGGAACCCGTTCAGATTCTTTTCGCATGGGCCAGGGTCCAGACGCCGTGCGGCGAACGGCCGACATTGACCTGGCGCACGACCTTCTGGCTGTCCAGGTCGATCACGCTGAGCTTCTTGGCCCAGCGCGAGGTGACGTACAGGGTCTTGCCGTCGGCGGACACATCCATGCAGTCGGGACCGCCTGGAACGGCGTAGGTGGCGCTGACCTTGAGCGTCGCCAGGTCGATGCGGCTGATGGTGTTGGCCACGCGGTTGCTCACGAAGACGCTCTTGCCGTCGCCGGCCGAACGGAAGGCGTGGGCACCCTTGCCTGTCAGGATCTTGCCGACCAGCTTGGGCTCGGGCCCCGCCACGTCGAACACCTGCACGCCGTCGCTGCCGGTGAGGCCTACGAGCAGGGTCTTGTCGTTGTGCACGCCGTAGATGTCAGCCGGCATGGCGCCGGTGGTGGTGCGCCAGCGGATGGTCTGCGTCGGCAGGTCGACGGCGATGAGCTCGTCGCTGTCCTGCATGGTCACGTAGGCGACGGTGCTGGTGTGGTCGATCCAGATGTGGCTGGGCGTCTTGCCGGTGGCAATGCGCTTGACGAGCTTCAGGTCCTTGCCGTCCCAGCGGTAGACGTCGACGTGATTGAGCCGGTTGGCCGCCGTGACAAACCACTTCATGTCGCGCGAGAACTGCAGCTGGTACGGATCGATGATGCCGTAGACCACGCGCTGCACTTCGGCCGTTCTCGGGTTGAGAAAAGTCAGCGAGTCGCCCGCCGAATTGGCCACGATGACCGACTTTTCGTCGGGCGTCATGTAGATGTGGTGCGGCTCCTTGCCGGTGGCGATGCGCTGCTTTTCAGTCCAGTCGACCGGATTGATCACGCTGACGCTGGCGTCGAGCGAGTTGAGCACGAAGATGGGCGGAGGCTCCGCGGGCGCAGCGGCGGCGGCTTGTGCCACCCAGACCGTCAGGCAAGAAAACAGGCAAGCCGCGAGGCGGCCGTTCGGTCGGGCAAGGAATCGCAAGGGGAAGTTCCGAAAGAGTGCTTTCGATTATCAACGGCCCGACCCGACCGGCGGCTGACCGACCGTGCTTGCAAGCCTATACCGTTGTTTTTGCACGCAATGCCGCGACCTGTTCCGCCGTGAGCCATCGCCATTGGCCCGGCGCCAGGTCTTCGGGCAGCGCCAGTTGCCCGATGCGCGAGCGGTGCAGTCCTTCGACCCGGTTGCCCACGGCCGCCAGCATGCGCTTGACCTGGTGGTATTTGCCTTCGGTGAGCGTCAGCCGCAGGTGCAGCGGGCTGTCCGATTCGCAGGCGGCGGCGCGCACCGGCTTCGGGTCGTCGTCGAGCACCACGCCGGCCAGCAGTTTCTCGATCTGCGCCGCGTCCACCGGGTGCTTGGCCGTTACTTCATAGACCTTGGGAACATGGTGCTTGGGCGAGCCCATCTTGTGGATGAACTGGCCGTCGTCCGTCAGCAACAGCAGCCCGGTCGTGTCCTGGTCCAGCCGGCCGATGGCCTGCACGCCCTGCACCGCTCCCTTGTTGGGGCGGAGACGCAGCGGCGACGGCAGCAGCGTGTAGATGCTCGGGTAGGTGGAAGGCTTTTGCGAGCACTCGGTTCCGGCCGGCTTGTGCAGCATCAGGTAGGCCTTCTCGTGGTACGCCCATTCGGTGCCCTGCACGGTGAAAAGCAGGCCTTCGGGATCGAGGTCGTCGAAGGGGTCGTCGGCGGTTTTGCCGCCGATGGTCACGTAGCCTTGCTGGATCAGCCCTGCGCACACGCGCCGCGTGCCGAAGCCTTGGGAATAGAGGATGTCTTGCAGGTGCATGGAAATGAAAAAGCGGCCGCGCCGGCATGGCAGGGCCGCCTTTGGTTTGCAGGGTCAGTAGCCGGCGGCGAGGCCGGTGTTGCGGCGGGGGTCGTTGGCGCCGTAGAAGCGGTTGGCGCCCACTGGCTTGCCGCCCAATGACGGCGCGCCCACGATGATCGCCGCCATGTGGTTGGCCGGCTGCGGCACGCCCAGGTTGTGGCCCATGTCGGTCAGGATCTTGCGGGTATCAGGGCTGATGGCAAAGGTCTCGACGTTGGTCACGTCGGGCAGCCATTGCTGGTGGAAGCGCGGCGCATCGACGGCTTCCTGCACGTTCATGCCGTAGTCGACCACATTGAGGATGGTGTGCAGCACTGCCGTGATGATGCGGCTGCCGCCCGGCGTGCCGACCACGAACACCGGCTTGCCGTCCTTCGAGACGATGGTCGGGCTCATCGAACTCAGCGGACGCTTGCCCGGCGCGATGGCGTTGGCCTCGCCCTGCACCAGGCCGTACATGTTGGGCACGCCGATCTTGGCGGTGAAGTCGTCCATCTCGTTGTTCAGCAGCACGCCGGTCTTGTCTGCGGTGACCTTTGCGCCGAACCAGTCGTTCAGCGTGTAGGTGACCGACACCGCGTTGCCCTGCTGGTCAGTGATGGAATAGTGCGTGGTGTTGCTGCCTTCGTGCGGCGCAACGCCGGGCTTGATGTCCTTGGAGACGCCGGCCTTCTTGGGGTCGATGGCCGCGCGGATCTTCTCGGCGTAGCCCTTGTCGAGCAGGCGGTCGAGCGGGTTCTTCACGAAGTCCGGATCGCCCAGGTAGCTGTTGCGATCGACATACGCGTGGCGCATGGCCTCGATCTGGTAGTGCACCGCCTCGGCCGAGCGGAAGCCCAGGTCCTTGAGCGGATAGCCCTCGAGGATGTTGAGCATCTCGCAGATGATCACGCCGCCCGAGCTCGGCGGCGGCGCCGACACCACGCGGTAGCCGCGGTAGTCGCATTCGACCGGTGCCAGCTCGCGCGTCTTGTACTGGTCGAGGTCGGCCTGGGTGATGATGCCCTTGCCGGCCTGGCTGGAGGCCACGATCGCCTGCCCCACCCAGCCCTTGTAGAAGCCGTCCACGCCCTTGGTGCTGACCGCGCGCAGCGTCTTGGCAAGGTCTTTCTGCACCAGCTTCTGGCCGACCGCGAAAGGCTCGCCCTTGTTCAGGAAGATGGCGCCGGAGACCGGGTCTTTCTTGAAGTCGTTGGTGGAGGTGCGCAGCATGTCGATGTCGCCCTGCTCCAGTGCAAAGCCCTTCTCGGCCAGCTGGATCGAGGGGGCGATCAGGTCGGCGCGCTTCATGGTGCCGTATTTCTCGCGCGCGTATTCCATGCCCGAAACGGTGCCGGGCACGCCCACGGCCAGGTGGCCGTTGGTGCTCAGGCCCTTGACGACGTTGCCGTCCTTGTCGAGGTACATGTTGGGCGTCGCGGCCAGGGGCGCTTTCTCGCGGAAGTCGAGAAAGGTCTTGCGTCCGTCAGCGAGCTGCACCGTCATGAAGCCGCCGCCGCCCAGGTTGCCGGCGGCCGGATACACCACCGACAGCGCATAGCCCACGGCCACCGCCGCATCCACGGCGTTGCCGCCGCGCTTGAGAACATCGACGCCGACCTTGGTGGCCAGATGCTGTGCGCTCACGACCATGCCGTGCTCGGCCGCAACGGGCGCCTGCGACGCGGCGTGCGAGCCTGCGCCCGTGAGCACGAGTGCGGCCGCGACGGCGGCGCGCAATGTCGGGGTCCAGTGGAATTGCTGCATGGAAAAAATCCCTTCTTGAATTCAGTGGTGAGAAAAGGCCAGCAAGGTCGTCAGGCAACGAGCAGCGCCTTGCGCCGCAGATCGTTCAGGCCGAGCTCTACCTGTTTGAGCGCGAATTCCTTCAGCTGTGAGGGATCGGTCAGCGGCTTGTCGTTGTGGACGAAACGCAAGCGATCGGCGCGCACCTCGGCCGCGAGATAGTCGGCCAGCATGTCGTGTGAATGCGCGCCATCGAGCAGCGGCAAAAGGCAGCGCTCCAGCGCGGAGAGGCCCATGGACTCATGCCACTGGTTGCACACCGTGGCCGAATTTCCTGCGGACAGCGCCAGACCCGGCGCGCTGCGTACGGAAGCCAACGCCAGCGGCAGCGCGGACACCTGGGTTGCAGCCCGTACCGGCGTGCGCCGGATCCGAACGGCGCCGAGGATCAGCAATTCCTCGATCATCGACATCACGATGGGCTCGACCGAAGCACGCGGCTCACCCGTGGCGGAAAGCACCGAGGCAACCAGCGCCTCGAGCGACAGGCTGGCCGGATAGTTCGCGTCGAGCACTTGCGCCACGGCTTTGTGCACCGGCAGGCGCAGCGTGACCTTCAGGTTGCGCAGCGCATTGCAAGATTGCTCGCGCGTGTCGAGCGTCAATGCGGCGCCGTCCTCGGCGGCGAACACGCCGGCGAACTCGAGGCTTCGAATCCGGGCCGGGTCGAGCCGATAGCGGATATCGGCGGCTCGGCCCCGCTTCACCAGCAAGGTCTGGCGAAAGGTGCGGTTGACCAGGAAGTCCAGATACTGCTCCATGAGAATCTGGCTGCCGCCGCATTCGCGCAGCAGCGGCTCACGGACCTTCTCGCCGTAGTTCTGCACGAACATCGTGGAAGGTTCCGCATCCGCCAGGTAGCTGAGGCCGTTCGCCTCGGCACGCGCCACAAACTCCTTGAAGTAGCACGGCGCATTGCAGGGCTCGAGAAATTCATGCAGCAGGTAGTAGCCGCTGGAGCCGCGCACGATGGGCATCGTCTCCTCGAGCGTTTTCTTCAGAACGCTGTCCGGTCGGGCCGACTGCTCGAGAAATTCGAGCATGCCGCGCGCATAGGACAGCTTTTCGTCGGGCGTATCGCGCGGAGCGCCGCGCAGGATCATCGCGTCGCGCACGATCTCCCTCGCCTTCCAGCCCGGGTACACGTTGTAGCTGACATAAGCCACGCCATTGGGCGCAAGGTTCTCGGAGCACACGCGCAGGATCGCCTCCTGCACCGGCCCGGGCACCCAGCTGTAGACACCGTGGCAGATGATGTAGTCGAACTGGCCGAACGAGGCATCGACCTCCGCGAGATTGAACGCCCGCAACTCCACGTTCGGCAACCCGGCGCGCGAGATGGCCGCGACGCCCTGCTCCACCTGCACCTTCGACAAATCAAGTCCCAGGGCGTTTGCCTCGGGATGGCGTGCCGCAAACGGAATCAGGTTGCCGCCGGCCGCACAACCGAGTTCGAGCACTCGCGCCCTGGCCGGCGGCGGCGTCTCGAGACCGAACAGGAAGGCCAGGGCCTCCAGGTGCTCGACAGCGGTTTGCGGGAACGGATGCGACTCGTAGGGCACCTCGTCGTAGTAGCTGGTGAGAGTCGAAGTCAGTGAATCGGGCACGGCGTCCTTTTTGGGTCGAGACGGGCAGCGATGCCCTTTGCGAGGAGCGGGCAGCGTGGCGGCGTGACAGGCCCGCTGACTATAGCCTTGGGTCCGGGCAAAAAAAAGCCAACCTGTCGAAGGTTGGCTTTTTGTGATGAGTGGTGGAGCTGGGGGGATTTGAACCCCCGTCCGCAAGCCTTCATCGCGCAGTTCTACATGTTTAGTGATCTGATTTAAGTCTCGCTTCCGGAGTCGCGCAGTCACACGCTAAACCGGACGCCAGTACCCTATTTTCTCGCCCCGACCCAAGGTACCCGGATCGGAGCCAGCCCATGTAATTATCCTTGCAGCCGGGAGGTCAGGATTGCTCCAGACCCCCTTGCCCAGCCCATCGGCCAACTGTTGCAAGGCTCACTGGCAATTAAGCAGCGAGTGCGAAACGTTCGTCGTTTGCAGTTAGTTTGTTTGAATCTGTTTTACGAGCGCATTCAGCTCGACATGCCCCGCTGCGACTCCGAACCCACGTCGAAACCAGTGCAGCCCCAAGACTCGTATTTTAGGCCGGGTTGAGAAACTGCAAGAGCTCCAGGGGCGAAGAAATCGCGGCGTCCGCCTCCCAGAGGGTGGCGTCGGCCTGCGGCCCCATGTAGCCGTAGGTTGCCGCTATGGTTTTCATGCCTGCGGCACGGCCCGCAATGATGTCGCGCTCGTCGTCTCCCACATAGATGCAGGCACTCGACGGGATTCCAAGCCGGCGCGCCGCTTCATGCAAGGGCTCTGGGTGCGGCTTGGAAAACGGCGTCGTGTCGCCGCTCACGATGGCGCCGGCGCTGCCAAAAAGAGGAATGGCGCGGGTCAGCGGATCGGTAAACCTTGCCGACTTGTTGGTGACCACGCCCCACGCCAGCCCGCGCGCGCGGATGGCGTCGATGAGCGCCTGGACGCCGTCGAACACGTGCGTGTTGAGCAGCATTCGGTTTTCATAAGCGACGAAGAACTCTTCCCTCAGCTCAGGAAATTCCGGTGCGTCGGGCGTGATGCCGAAGGCGACGCCGAGCATGCCCCTCGCGCCGGCGCCCGCCATGTAGCGGTAGCGCTCCAGCGGGTACGACTCAAGACCGCGGTCTGTTCGCATCTTGTCGGCCGCGGCGCCGAGGTCGGGCGCGCTGTCGATCAGCGTGCCGTCCAGGTCGAACAGCACGGCTTGCACTGCTGCGCCCGTCACGCTTGAGATCCTGTCGCCGAAGCCGGTTTTTGCGTTGCGAGCATATAGTTGACGCTGGTGTCGCCACTGAGCCAGTAGCGCCGCGTCAACGGGTTGTGCTCCATGCCTCGTGTATGCCGCAAGTCGAGCCCGGCGGCGCGGCAATGGGCTGCGAGTTCGCTGGGCCGGATCAGCTTTGCATACTCGTGCGTGCCGCGCGGCAACATGCCCAGGACGTATTCGGCGCCGACGATCGCCAGCATGAAGGACTTCAGATTGCGGTTGATGGTGGAAAAGAACACCCAGCCGCCAGGCTTGACCAAGGTGGCGCAGGCCTGAACGATCGAAGCGGGCTCCGGCACGTGTTCGAGCATTTCCATGCAGGTCACGACGTCGAAACTGCCCGGTTGCTCTGCGGCCAATGCCTCGGCACTGACTTCGCGGTATTTGACACCCTTCGTTCCGACCTCGAGCGCATGCAGCTTGGCGACCTTGAGCGCTTTGCTCGCCAAGTCGATGCCCAGCACGTCGGCACCTTTTCGGGCCATTGAATCGGCAAGGATTCCTCCGCCGCAGCCAATATCGAGCACCTTGCGCTGCGAAATCGGCGCAATACCGTCAATCCATTCGAGGCGAAGCGGATTGATTTCGTGGAGCGGGCGGAATTCACTGTCCAAATCCCACCAGCGATGAGCAAGTTCGGAAAACTTGGCAAGTTCCGCCGGATCGGCATTCACGTTATCTGTCATGCCCTGATTATGAAACGGAGATTGCACCGGCGAGTACCGGAAAGATGCTCAAGAGCCGCCCGGAGGAATTCGACAGGCATAAAAAAACCCCGCCGAGGCGGGGTTTTCTTTTAGCGATTCAATCGAATCAGCGGGTGGCGCGGGTGCCGACCACTTCGATTTCCACGCGGCGGTTCTTGGCGCGGCCTTCCTTGGTGCGGTTGTCCGCAACAGGCTGCTTCTCGCCCTTGCCTTCGGTGTAGACGCGGTTGCGTTCGATGCCGCGCGAGACCAGGAAGGCCTTGACAGCTTCGGCACGGCGCACCGACAGACGCTGGTTGTAGGAGTCAGAACCGATCGAGTCGGTGTGACCCACGGCAATGATCACTTCCAGGTTGACGTCACGGATCTTCGAGACCAGGTCGGTCAGCTTAGCGCGACCTTCGGGCTTGAGGACCGACTTGTCGAAGTCGAAGAATGCGTCAGCAGCGAAGGTAACCTTCGAGGCAGCGACTTGAGGAGCAGGCGTAGGAGTCGGGGCGCCCGGGGTGGGAGCCACTGCAGCGGGAGCTGCCGGAACCAGAGCACCGTCGCAACCGGCGGCGGCGGTAGCCGGCGTCCAGTTGGCATCACGCCAGCACAGTTCGTTCGTGCCGTTCTTCCAAACCAGTTCGCCGGTGCCGTTTTGCCAGTTGTCGATCGTAGGACCGCCATTCGCAGCGGTGACACGGGTCTGCGCGCCGGCGGCAGTGGCGAGCGCAGCGACTGCAAACATCATCGCCACTTTATTCAGTTTCTTCATGGTTCTCCTCTTGGGGAAAAAGCCGCAGCCGCGCTGCGAATCAAGGACGCTTTAAGTGACCACCACCCAAAACGTTGAGGCGATTGTGCCATAGGGTCTTTGGCAAACAGCCCGCAGCGCCCCCCTGAAGCGTAGGACGGAGGCGGAATAGCGGCCTTGTGTTGCGGCGGTACGACACCCCTCACAGCGTAAAATTCCGCCTTCTGCCGCCAGCCTCTCGCCCATGACCTCCTTCGCCAAAGAAACCCTGCCCATCAGTCTTGAAGAGGAAATGCGCAGCAGCTATCTCGATTACGCCATGAGCGTGATCGTGGGCCGAGCGCTTCCCGATGCCCGCGACGGCCTCAAGCCCGTGCACCGGCGCGTGCTGTACGCCATGCACGAGCTCAACAACGACTGGAACCGCGCATATAAGAAGTCCGCCCGCATCGTGGGCGACGTGATCGGTAAGTACCACCCGCACGGCGACCAGTCGGTCTACGACACCATCGTGCGGCTGGCGCAGGACTTTTCCATGCGCCATATGCTGGTGGACGGACAAGGTAACTTCGGCTCGGTCGACGGAGACAACGCAGCCGCAATGCGGTATACGGAAATCCGGCTCGCAAAAATTGCGCACGAAATGCTGGCCGATATCGACAAGGAAACGGTCGATTTTCAAGACAATTACGATGGTTCCGAAAAAGAACCGAAGGTCCTGCCGAGCAAACTGCCTAATTTGCTGGTGAATGGCTCTGGCGGTATTGCGGTGGGCATGGCCACCAATATTCCGCCGCACAATCTCAATGAGGTGGTGGATGCCTGCCTGCACATGCTGCGCAATCCGCAGGCCACCATCGACGAGCTGATGGAAATCGTGCCGGCGCCCGACTTCCCGACGGCCGGCATCATCTACGGCATCAACGGCGTGAGAGACGGCTATCGCACCGGCCGCGGCAAGGTGGTCATGCGCGCCAAGTGCCACTTCGAGGACATCGACCGCGGCCAGCGCCAGGCGATCATCGTCGACGAGCTCCCCTACCAGGTCAACAAGAAGACGCTGCAGGAGCGCATGGCCGAGTTGGTGCACGAGAAGAAGATCGAAGGCATCAGCCACATCCAGGACGAGTCCGACAAGTCAGGCATGCGCCTGGTGATCGAGCTCAAGCGCGGCGAAGTGCCCGAGGTGGTGCTCAACAACCTCTACAAGCAGACGCAGCTGCAGGACACCTTCGGCATCAACATGGTGGCGCTGGTCGACGGCCAGCCGAAGCTGTGCAACCTGAAGGACCTGATCGAGGTCTTCCTGCAGCACCGCCGCGAAGTGGTCACGCGCCGCACCGTTTTCACGCTGCGCAAGGCCCGCGAGCGCGGCCACGTGCTCGAAGGCCTGGCGGTGGCGCTGGCCAACATCGACGAATTCATCCGCATCATCCGCGAGTCGCCCACTCCTCCGGTTGCCAAGGCCGAGCTGATGACCCGCAGCTGGGACAGCAAGCTGGTGCGCGAGATGCTCACGCGTTCGCGCGCCGACGGCGGCGTGGTCAATGCCGACGACTACCGCCCTGAAGGCCTGGAACGCGAATTCGGCATGGGCTCTGACGGCCTCTATCGCCTGTCGGAAACCCAGGCGCAAGAAATCCTGCAGATGCGCCTGCAACGCCTCACCGGCCTCGAGCAGGACAAGATCGTTGCCGAATACAAAGAGGTCATGGCGGAGATCGACGACCTGCTCGACATCCTGGCCAAGCCCGAACGCGTCTCGGTCATCATTGGCGAAGAGCTCGGCACCATCAAGCAGGAGTTCGGCCAGTCGAAGCTCGGCGCGCGCCGCAGCCTGGTCGAGCACAGCGCCTACGATCTCTCGACCGAAGACCTGATCACGCCCACCGACATGGTGGTCACGCTTTCGCACAGCGGCTACATCAAGAGCCAGCCGCTGAACGAGTACCGTGCGCAAAAGCGCGGCGGCCGCGGCAAGCAGGCCACCGTGACCAAGGAAGACGACTGGATCGACCAGCTCTTCATTGCCAATACGCACGACTACATCCTGTGCTTCTCCAACCGCGGCCGGCTGTACTGGCTCAAGGTGTGGGAAGTGCCCGCGGGCTCCCGCGGTTCACGCGGCCGGCCCATCGTCAACATGTTCCCGCTGCAGGAAGGCGAGAAGATCAACGTGGCGCTCGCGCTCACCGGCGAGAAGCGCAACTTCCCGGCCGACCAGTACGTGTTCATGGCAACCTCGATGGGCACGGTCAAGAAGACCACGCTCGACGAATTCAACAACCCCCGCAAGGGCGGCATCATTGCCGTGAACCTCGATGAAGGCGACTACCTCATCGGCGCGGCGCTCACCGATGGCAAGCACGACGTGATGCTGTTCAGCGACGGCGGCAAGGCCGTGCGCTTCGACGAAGAAGACGTGCGACCGCTGGGCCGCAATGCGCGCGGCGTGCGCGGCATGTCGCTCGACCCGGGGCAAGGCGTCATCGCCATGCTGGTGGCCGAGGACGAGCAGCAAAGCGTGCTCACCGCCACCGAAAATGGTTACGGAAAGCGTACAAGCATTACCGAGTACACGCGTCATGGCCGCGGAACCAAAGGCATGATTGCGATTCAACAGAGCGAGCGCAACGGCAAGGTCGTTGCCGCCACCCTCGTACATGCGGACGATGAGATCATGCTCATCACCGACAAGGGCGTGCTTGTGCGCACCCGGGTTGCCGAGATTCGTGAACTAGGTCGCGCAACGCAAGGCGTCACGCTGATCGGGCTCGACGAAGGCGCCAAACTAAGCGGGCTACAGCGTATCGTCGAAAACGACGCCAACGGCGAGATCGAGCCGGGCGCAGACGATACTTCCACATCTTCAACGGAGAACCCTCAGTGAAAAAATTCAAGCTCGCACTTCTGACTGTCGCCCTGGCTGGCAGCTCGATGGCCGCCATGGCCCAGGACAAAGCCGCGCTTATCAAGCAGTTCATCGACGTACAGCGCCCCGGCATCGAGTCGCTGGCACGCGGCCTGGTCGAGCAATCGAGCGCCCCGATTGCCCAGGCCGGCTCGCAGTACCTGCAAACGCAGGTGCCCGAAGCCAAGCGCGAATCGGCCGCCAAGGCTGCCGACGCCGAGCTCAAGAAGTACTTCGACGACGCCTACCCGATCGTGCGCGACAAGGCCGTGCAGCTGGCACCCGTCGCACTGACCCCGCTGCTCGAGCAGAACTTCACCGAAGACGAGCTCAAGCAGCTGCTGGCCTGGATCAACTCGCCGCTCAGCAAGAAGTATCAGGAACTCAACCCCAAGATGCAGACCGCGCTGACCGAAAAGCTCGTGACCGAAACGCGCGCCACCATCGAACCGAAGATGCGTGCGCTCGACGAAAACGTGGCCAAGGCACTGGGTGCGCCCACCGGCGGCCAGCAAGGCGCCGCTCCCGCCAAGGCCCCGGCCAAGGCTCCCGCCAAGAAGTGACGTGACAGAGCAGCAGCAGCAGCCCAAGCCCGCCGGCACGCGTCCGTTCAATTTTTCCGCAGGTCCGGCCGCCATGCCGGAGGCGGTGCTGCAACGCGCCGCCTCCGAAATGCTCGACTGGCAGGGCAGCGGAATGAGCGTGATGGAGATGAGCCATCGCGGCAAGGAGTTCGGCGCGATCTGCACGCAGGCCGAAGCCGACATCCGCACGCTGCTGGCTGTGCCCGAGAACTTCCACATCCTGTTTATGCAGGGTGGCGGGCTCGGCGAAAACGCCATCGTGCCGATGAACCTGTCGCGCGGAAAAACCGCCGACTTCGTGATCACCGGCAGCTGGAGCATCAAGTCCCAGAAAGAAGCGCAGCGCTATTGCACTGCACACGTCGCCGCAAGCAACGCAGGCGACCATCACACCAAGCTACCAGATCCCTCGACCTGGCAGCTGAGCCAGGACGCCTCGTACGTGCACCTGTGCACCAACGAGACGATCAACGGCATCGAGTTCCAGCAGTTGCCCGATCTTGCGGCCCTTGGCAGCAACGCGCCGCTGGTCATCGACTTCTCGTCGCACGTGGCCTCGCGCAGCGTCGACTGGAGCCGCGTCGGCCTTGCATTCGGCGGCGCGCAAAAGAACCTCGGGCCGGCCGGCCTCACGCTCGTGATCGTGCGCGACGACCTGCTCGGCCATGCGCTCGAAATCTGCCCGAGTGCGTTCAACTACAAGATCGTGGCCGACAACAAGTCCATGTACAACACCCCGCCAACGTGGGGCATCTACATGGCCGGGCTCACTTTCCAGTGGCTGCTGCAGCAGACCGAAGGCGCGCTCACGGGCGTGGCCGCCATCGAACAGCGCAACATCGCCAAGGCGAACCTGCTGTACGGGTTCATCGACGCCTCTTCGTTCTACGTGAACAAGATCGACCCGAGCTGCCGTTCGCGCATGAACGTGCCCTTCTTCCTCGCCGACGAAAGCCGCAACGACGCCTTTCTGGCTGGCGCCCGGGAAGCCGGCCTGCTGCAGCTCAAGGGCCACAAGTCGGTCGGCGGCATGCGCGCGAGCATCTACAACGCCATGCCGCTTGAAGGCGTACAGGCACTTGTGAGCTACATGCGAGAATTCGAGCGATCGCATGCCTAGGCGCATGCCCAGCTGCTCGCACCGATGACCGCCTCCGCTCCAACACCGCCCTCTTCTCCCGACAACTCCGAAAGCCTTGCCGGTCTGCGCGTGCAGATCGATTCGCTCGACCAGCAACTGCTCAGCCTGCTCAATGAGCGGGCCCACGTGGCAGAGCTGGTCGGCGAGGTCAAGAAACGCGAAGGCACGCCGTTTTTCCGCCCCGACCGCGTGGCCCAGGTCATCGAGAAGATGCAGAAAAGCAATGCCGGCCCGCTCAAGGACCTGCATGTGGCGGCCATCTGGCGCGAGATCATGTCGGCCTGCCTGGCGCTCGAGTCGCCCCAGCGCGTTGCCGTGCTCGGCCCCGAGGGCACTTTCTGCGAGCAGGCCGCCATCGAATACTTCGGCGGCGCCGCCGACCTCATCTACTGCGCCAGCTTCGACGAGGTGTTTCACGCCACGGCGGCCGGCAGCGCCCAATACGGCGTGGTGGGCGTCGAAAATTCCACCGAAGGCGTCGTCACGCGTTCGCTCGACCTGTTCCTGCATTCGCCCACCCACGTGGTCGGCGAGGTCAGCCTGCTGGTGCGGCACCATCTCCTGCGCAGCAGCAACACGCTCGACGGCGTGGAAGCGGTGCTCGCCCATCCGCAAGCGCTCGCGCAGTGCCAGACCTGGCTTTCGAAGCACCTGCCCAACGCGGAGCGGCGCGCGGTCTCGAGCAACGCCGAAGGCGCGCGGCTCGCGGCCACCAACCCGGCCTGGGCTGCGTTGGCCGGCGAACGCGCCGCCACCCGCTTCGGCCTGCACATCGTTGCGCACGCGATCCAGGACGACTCGTACAACCGCACCCGCTTTTCCGTGATCTGCCTGCCGCAGACGCTGGCGATGCCGCCCGCATCGGGGCGCGATTGCACGAGCCTGATCGTTTCCGTACCCAACCGTCCCGGCGCCGTGCACGACCTGCTGGTGCCGCTGAAGCTCAACAACGTGTCCATGACCCGTTTCGAGTCGCGCCCCGCGCGCACTGGCCAGTGGGAGTACTACTTCTACATCGACCTCGACGGCCATCCTTCGCAGCCCAATGTGGCCGCGGCACTGGCCGAACTGCGCGGCCTCTGCGCCTTCTACAAGGTGCTTGGCGCCTACCCCGTCAAAGCCTGAGCCGGACGCGCACCATGTTCGAGCAATTGGGATTGATCGGCTGCGGCCTCATGGGCGGCTCCTTTGCGCTTGCGCTCAAGCGCGCAAAGCTTGTGAAACGGGTCGTCGGCTACAGCAAGTCGCCCTCCACCACCGAGCGGGCCCGCCAGCTCGGCGTTATCGACGTGGTGGCGCCCTCGGCGCTGCTTGCGGTCTCAGGGGCAGACCTGGTGCTGCTCGCGGTGCCGGTGGCTGCGTCGGAAGCCACCTTCAGGGCCATCCGCCACGGCATGTCGAGCGACACGCTGGTCATGGACGTCGGTTCGACCAAGGGCGACGTGATCGAAGCCGCGCGCAACGGCCTGCAAAGCCAGTTCGCCAACTTCGTTCCGGCCCACCCGATCGCCGGCAAGGAGGTGTCGGGCATCGAACACGCCGAGGCTTCGCTTTACGCCGGCCGCAAGGTCGTGCTGACACCCGTGAAGGCGACGCTGCGTTCCAACGTGCAGCGGGCCTCGCAGCTCTGGAGCGGTATCGGCGCCAACGTGGTCACCATGACCCACGAGGAGCACGACAGCGCCTTCGCGGCCGTGAGCCATCTGCCGCACCTGCTGGCCTTTGCCTACGTCAACGCCCTCATCGCGCAGCCGCAGGGCGACCGCTTCCTGAGCCTTGCCGGACCCGGTTTTCGCGATTTTTCGCGCATTGCCGCCAGCGACCCGGTGATGTGGCGCGACGTGCTGCTTGCCAACCGCGAGCAGGTGCTGCTGCAATCGCAGGCCTTTCGCAAGGCGCTGCTGGACCTCGAGGCACTGATGGGCGCGGCCGACGCCCAGGCGCTGGAACAGTCGATTGCCGCCGCAAAAAAGGCGCGCGCCGCCTGGCAGCCCAACACAGACGCCTCCCAGGACTCCTGACATGTTCTCGACGGCATTCCTCGACATTCCCCCGCTGGCCGCGGCCGCGGGTACCGTGCAGTTGCCGGGCTCCAAGAGCATTTCGAACCGCGTGCTGCTGCTGGCCGCGCTCGCGAGCGGCACCACCACCATTCACGACCTGCTCGACTCCGACGACACCCGCGTGATGCTCGATGCGCTGCGCGCGCTTGGCTGCGGCATCGACGCCGCGGGCAGCACGCTGCGCGTGACCGGCATCGGCGGGCAATTGAAGTCCAAAGGCCAGCTGCTTCCGCTTTTCCTCGGCAACGCCGGCACCGCGATGCGCCCGCTGACCGCGGCGCTGTCGCTGCTCGGCGGTGATTTCGAACTGAGCGGCGTCCCGCGCATGCATGAGCGGCCGATCGGCGATCTCGTCGATGCGCTGACCCAGCTCGGCTGCCGCATCGACTACCTCGGCAACCCCGGTTATCCGCCGCTGCGCATCAGCCCGGTCGATCACGGTGCGCTGGTGCTCGATGCGCCCATCCGCGTACGCGGCGATGTGTCGAGCCAGTTTCTCACCGCCCTGCTGCTGGCCTTGCCCTTGGCAGCCCGCAAGGACATCGTCATCGAGGTGGTGGGCGAGCTCATCTCCAAGCCGTATATCGAGATCACGCTGAACCTGCTCGCGCGCTTCGGCATCACGGTGCGACGCGATGGCTGGGAGCGCTTCACCATTCCGGCCGGCAGCAGCTACAGCTCGCCGGGCGACATCCACGTCGAGGCTGACGCGTCCTCCGCCAGCTATTTCATAGCGCTCGGGGCCATTGCCGCCGGCAATTCCGGCCACAACGGCATCCGGATCGAAGGCGTGGGTGCCGATTCGATCCAGGGCGACATCCGCTTCATCGACGCGGCTCGGCAAATGGGCGCGCAGGTCGACAGCGGGCCCAACTGGCTCGAAGTGCGCCGCGGCGCCTGGCCGCTCAAGGCCATTGACCTGGACGCCAACCACATTCCCGATGCCGCGATGACGCTGGCCGTGATGGCGCTCTATGCCGACGGCCCGAGCACCTTGCGCAATATTGCGAGCTGGCGGGTCAAGGAAACCGATCGCATCGACGCCATGGCCAACGAGCTGAGAAAGCTCGGCGCCACCGTTGAATCCGGCCCCGATTTCATCCGGGTGCATCCGCTCGCGCCGGCCGATTGGCAGGCTGCCGCCATCCGCACCTACGACGACCATCGCGTGGCGATGTGCTTCTCGCTCGCGGCGTTCAACCCGGCCCGGGTGCCGGTGCGCATTCTCGAGCCGCATTGCGTCGCCAAGACCTTTCCGGACTACTTCGAAACCCTGTTCTCGGTCGCCGAGGCCACGGAAATACCCGCGATCTGCATCGACGGCCCCACCGCCTCGGGCAAGGGCACTCTCGCCGCCGAGGTGGCGCGCCTGCTGGGCTACCACTACCTGGATTCCGGCTCGCTCTACCGCGTCACCGGCCTGGCGATGCGGCGCGCCGGGCTTAGCGCCGATTCGCAGCACGAAGCACAGATTGCCGCCATGGCACGCACCTTGCCCCTGCACTTTGCCGAGGGCAAGGTCCTGCTGGCCGGCGAAGACGTGAGCGATGAAATCCGCACCGAAGCCGCGGGCATGGACGCCTCGCGCGTTTCCACGCTCCCCGCGGTGCGCGAGGCACTTTTAGCCCTGCAGCAGCAGTTTCGACAGCTTCCCGGCCTCGTGGCCGACGGGCGCGACATGGGCACCGTGATATTCCCCGACGCAGAGCTCAAGGTGTTCCTGACGGCCAGCGCCGCCCAGCGGGCCGAGCGCCGGCATAAGCAGTTGATTTCAAAGGGTATTTCGACTACACTTGACAGTCTTCGCTCCGACTTGGAAGCGCGCGACGCCAGGGACTCGTCCCGCAGCGTTGCACCTCTCAAGCCGGCGCAGGATGCGCGCCACCTCGACAACTCCCAGCTGTCCATCGAGCAATCGATCGATACGGTGTTGAACTGGTGGCAGCAAGTACAGCCTTTCAAGTCCGCTTGAAGGCTCGCGCCAGCCGGGTGTTCCGGGTGGCGCATACCGCTCCAGCAGGCTCTTCTCGCGCGACAGCGCACCGGCCGGCTGGTTGTTCAACCAACCCGGGTTTATATCCAAAAAGCCCACAAAACCGCCGTCTCCAGACCCACAGCAGCCGCACGCAATTTCGCATGAGCGCCTGCCAACCCTGCCTGACGGAAGGAACCATAAATGTCTGAATCTTTTGCCGACCTATTCGAAGAGTCCCTGAAGCGTTCCGAAATGCGCACCGGCGAGGTCATCACGGCTGAAGTCGTGCGTGTCGAACACAACCACGTCGTCGTCAACGCTGGCCTCAAGTCCGAAGCGTACGTGCCGATCGAGGAGTTCAAGAACGACAAGGGCGAACTCGAAGTCCAGGCCGGCGATTTCGTTTCCGTTGCCATCGGCAGCGTTGAAAACGGCTACGGCGACACCATCCTCTCGCGCGACACCGCCAAGCGTCTGGCCTCGTGGCTCGCGCTCGAGAAGGCCCTGGAATCCGGCGACTTCGTCACCGGCACCACCAGCGGCAAGGTCAAGGGCGGCCTCACGGTGCTCGTCAACGGCATCCGCGCATTCCTGCCGGGCTCGCTGATCGATACGCGTCCGATCAAGGATCTGACGCCGTACGAAAACAAGACCATGGAATTCAAGGTCATCAAGCTCGACCGCAAGCGCAACAACGTCGTGCTGTCGCGCCGTGCCGTGGTCGAAGCCAGCATGGGCGAAGAGCGCGCCAAGCTGATGGAAACCCTGAAGGAAGGCGCAGTCGTGCGCGGTGTCGTCAAGAACATCACCGAATACGGTGCGTTCGTCGACCTCGGCGGCATCGACGGCCTGCTGCACATCACCGACATGGCATGGCGCCGTGTCCGCCACCCGAGCGAAGTCGTTCAGGCCGGCCAGGAAATCACCGCCAAGATCCTCAAGTTCGACACCGAAAAGAACCGTGTCTCGCTGGGTCTGAAGCAAATGGGCGACGATCCGTGGATGGGCGTTTCGCGCCGCTACCCGCAATCGACCCGCCTGTTCGGCAAGGTCACGAACATTGCCGACTACGGCGCGTTCGTCGAACTCGAACCCGGCATCGAAGGCCTGGTGCACGTCTCCGAAATGGACTGGACCAACAAGAACATCGCTCCGAACAAGATCGTCTCGCTGGGCGACGAAGTCGAAGTCATGGTCCTCGAAATCGACGAAGACAAGCGCCGCATCAGCCTGGGCATGAAGCAGTGCAAGGCCAACCCGTGGCAAGAATTCGCGCAAAACACCAAGCGCGGCGACCGCGTCAAGGGCCCGATCAAGTCGATCACCGACTTCGGCGTGTTCGTGGGTCTGGCTGCCGGCATCGACGGCCTGGTTCACCTCTCGGACCTCTCGTGGAACGAAGCCGGCGAAACCGCCGTTCGCAACTACAAGAAGGGCCAGGAAGTCGAAGCCATCGTGCTGGCAGTCGACGTCGACCGCGAGCGCATCAGCCTGGGCATCAAGCAGCTCGACAGCGATCCGTTCACCACGTTCACCACGGTGAACGACAAGGGCCAGATCGTGACCGGCAAGGTCAAGACGGTTGACGCCCGCGGCGCTGAAATCGACCTCGGCGAAGACATCCTCGGCTACCTGCGTGCTTCCGAAATCTCGCGCGACCGCGTCGAAGATGCCCGCAACGTGCTGAAGGAAGGCGACGAAGTCACTGCCATCGTGCTGAACGTGGATCGCAAGACCCGCAACATCCAGCTGTCGATCAAGCAGAAGGACATGGTCGACGAACAAGGCGCCATGGCCAACCTGAGCCAGCAGTC
Source organism: Variovorax sp. CCNWLW235 (assembly GCF_037204085.1). Classification (NCBI taxonomy): domain Bacteria; kingdom Pseudomonadati; phylum Pseudomonadota; class Betaproteobacteria; order Burkholderiales; family Comamonadaceae; genus Variovorax; species Variovorax sp. CCNWLW235. The sequence continues at coordinate 67,476 of NZ_JBBCBW010000002.1, forward strand.
GGCACGCGAAAACGCGGGCACGACGAGCCTGGGCGCCCTGCTGCGCGCCAAGCTCGACAACAACGACAGCAAGTAAGCTGAGCCAGAAGACAGAGCAGGCCCTGGGGCCGCTCTGTCTTTTTTTTCGTCCACGTTTTTGTTTGGCCTATGACCCGCTCTGACCTCGTCGAAGAACTCGCAGCGCGCTTTGCGCAGCTGACGCACCGCGATGCCGAATACGCCGTCAAGACCATCCTCGACGCAATGAGCGACGCGCTGGTGCGCGGGCATCGCATCGAGATCCGCGGTTTCGGCAGCTTTTCGGTCAGCCGGCGTCCGCCGCGCATCGGCCGCAACCCGCGTTCGGGTGAAAGCGTCCAGATTCCCGAAAAGCGGGTGCCGCATTTCAAGCCGGGCAAGGCGCTGCGCGAAGCGGTCGATGCAAAGACCGCCGAACTCGGCGGCAGCAAGGACGCCAGGGGCAGCAAGGCCTGATCCGCATGGATGATGCAAACGTAGAATGCTCCCGGCAACGGGAATGGCTATGAAATACCTCCTGTGGCTGCTCAAGGCAGCCATTTTTTTTACGCTTTTCGCCTTCGCGCTGAACAACCAGCACGACGCGACCGTCTATTTCTTCTTCGGCACCCACTGGCGCGCGCCGCTGGTGCTTGTCGTGCTCGCAGCCTTCGCCGGCGGACTCGTGGTGGGAGCGCTCGGCATGCTGCCCGGATGGTGGAAGCACCGCGCCGCCGCGGCGGCCCAGCAGCCTTCCACGCCGCAGCAAACCCCGGCAACGGCCGGGTCGGCGCTCGCCACCGCGCCTGTGCCGGCACCCTCCATCTCCGCCACCGACCTTCCCGCCGTACGTCAACATGGACTTTGATCCCAGCTGGCTGCTGATCAGCTTGCCCGTCGCCTTTGTGCTGGGCTGGCTCGCATCGCGCTTCGACATCCGGCAACTCAAGCTAGAGAACAGGCAAGCCCCCAAGGCTTATTTCCGCGGCCTCAATTTCCTGCTCAACGAGCAACAAGACCAGGCCATCGATGCCTTCATCGAGGCCGTGCAGAACGACCCCGATACGCAAGAGCTGCACTTCGCGCTCGGCAACCTGTTCCGCCGGCGCGGCGAATACCAGCGCGCCGTGCGTGTGCATGAACACCTGCTGGGCCGCGGCGACTTGAGCCGCGCCGACCGGGAGCGCGCACAGCACGCACTCGCGCAAGACTTCCTGCGCGCCGGGCTGCTCGACCGCGCTGAGGCGGCGCTGCAAAAGCTCGAAGGCACGCGCTACGAGAACGAAGCACGACTGGCGTTGCTGGCCATCTACGAACGCTCGCGCGAATGGACACAGGCCGCCGACGTGGCGCAGAAACTCGATGAGTCGGACCAGGCGAGCTACAGCACGCGACGGGCACACCACCTGTGCGAGCAAGCCGCCGAACAAGCGGCAGCCGGCGACCTGGCCGCGGCCAGCCGGCTGCTCTCCGAAGCCGTGGCACTGGCGCCGCAGGCACCGCGCCCGGCCATCGATTCGGCCACGCTGCAACTGCGCAACGGCGAGGCAACCGCAGCCTTCGACACCCTCCTTGCGTTGAGCGACACCGCACCGCTCGCGCTGCCGCTGTATGCGCCGGCACTGCAGCAAGCCGCCGTTGCCGCGCACCGCGAAGGCGAAGCGCTTGCACTGCTGCAACGGCGCTATGCCGATTCGCCGTCGATCGACGTTCTCGAGGCGCTGATGGCGCTCGGTGGCTCGCCGACCGCGGCGGTTCCGGCGGCCGATGGCCAACCGCTCGCGCCGCGCGACGGCTACATCGCGCATCTCGCCCAACAACCCTCGCTGGTCGCCGCCTCGCGCTGGCTAGCCGGCGAGCGCTTCGAGCACGAGCAGTTCCACCCTCAAGTGCAGCGCGCGCTCGACCAGGCCACCCGTCCGCTCATGCGCTATCGCTGCGCCGCATGCGGCTTCGAGGCGCACCAGTACTTCTGGCACTGCCCCGGCTGTCAGGCCTGGGACAGCTATCCGCCGCGCCGCGTCGAAGAACTCTGAGCAACGTTCCGAACATGGTTCGGAACAATGGTCACCAGGGGCCTTGCAGCACGCGAGGCCGTCAACGCCCCTTTCCCTGCACTCGTTGAACGCGAGCCGGCACCTCCGCCGGCAAACAGTCAAATCAACAAATCAGGGAGTTCGAACATGTTCAAGAAAATCCTGGCCACCATGGCCATGCTGTTTGCGGTTGCCTCGTTCGCCGCGGTCGACGTCAACAAGGGCACGGCCGCCGATCTCGACGGCATCAAGGGCGTCGGGCCCGCAATGTCCAAGCGCATCCTCGACGCCCGCAAGGAAGGCGAGTTCAAGGACTGGCCCGACTTCATGCAGCGCATCAAAGGCGTGAAAGAAAAGAAGGCAGAAAAGTTGTCGGCCGAAGGTCTCACGGTGAACGGCCAGGCCTTCGGTGGCCAAGCCAGCGCGCCGGCCACGGCCAAGGCAGCCAAGCCCGTGAAGGCAACCGCTGCCGACGCGAAGCCTGCCAAGCCCTGATCGCGTTCGCAGGTCCGCCCGCCGGTGCCGCGCTCGCGGCACCTGGCAACGCGATGAACGAAGCCGCCGCAAGGCGGCTTTTTTGTGCGCGCCGCAACACCAAAATGGCCACGGCACCAAGCCGCGTGGCAGGGAAATGCCTCAGGAGTGGCCCGGAATTTGCACGTATGCTCGCTTTCGTTTTCACTTTCATACGTTCCGGAGCGCTCATGAATCACAAGTTCGGTATTGCCCTCGCTGGTCTCACCCTCGGCGCCGCAGCCTTCGCGCAAACCAAGTGGGATCTGCCCACCGCCTACCCGGCGAGCAACTTCCACACCGAGAACAACGTGCAGTTCGCCAGCGACGTCGACAAGGCCAGCGGCGGCAAGCTCAAGATCACGGTGCATGCCAACGCCTCGCTGTTCAAGGCACCCGAAATCAAGCGCGCGGTCCAAGGAGGCCAGGCGCAACTCGGCGAGATCCTGCTGGTCAACTACCAGAACGAATGGCAGATGTTCGGTGCCGACGGCATTCCGTTCCTTGCGGACAGCTACGACGCCGCCTGGAAGCTGTACCAGGCGCAAAAGCCCGTGCTCGAGAAGAAGCTGGCCGAACAGGGCATCGTGCTGCTCTACGCAGTGGCCTGGCCGCCGCAAGGCATCTTCGTGAAAAAGGAAATCGCATCGGCCGCCGATCTCAAGGGCGTGAAGTGGCGCGCCTACAGCCCCGCCACCGCGCGCATCGGCGAGCTCGTCGGCGCACAGCCGGTCACCGTGCAGCAGGCCGAACTGTCGCAAGCCATGGCCACCGGCGTGATCGAGTCGTACATGTCGTCCGGTTCCACCGGGTATGACACCAAGACCTACGAATACATCAAGAACTTCTACGACACGCAAGCCTGGCTGCCCAAGAACGCGCTGCTCATGAACAAGAAGGCCTTCGACGCGCTCGACAAGCCCACGCAGGACGCCGTGTTGAAGGCGGCCGCCGATGCGGAGAAGCGCGGCTGGGAAGTCTCGAAGAAGAAGAATATCGAGTACCTCGACCTGCTCAAGAAGAATGGCATGACGGTTCATGTGCCTTCCGCCGCGCTCAAATCCGACATGAAGAAGGTCGGCGACACCATGCTCAAGGAGTGGATCGAAAAGGCCGGCCCCGACGGCCAGGCGGTGGTCGACGCCTACAAGAAGATGTGACGCATCGCCGAACAGCTTGCGATGCGAAAGACTCTCGATTTCCTGTACAACAGCGCCGCCGCCCTGGCGGCGCTTTTCATGATCGGCCTGCTGGTGATGGTGCTGCTCTCCATCATCGGCCGGCAGCTTCACTTCAACATTCCGGGCATCGATGCCTATGCGGGCTACCTGATGGCCGGTGCCGGGTTTCTTGCGCTCGCGCACACGCTCAAGCGCGGCGAGCATATTCGCGTGACCCTGGTGCTGCAGAACCTGCCTCCGGCCGCGCAGCGCTGGCTCGAGCGCTGGGCCATGGGCGCGGGCGCCCTGCTCGCACTGCTGTTCGCCTGGTACAGCGCGCGGCTGGTCTACCAGTCCTACGACTTCCACGACATTTCCACGGGCAACGACGCCACCCCGCTGTGGCTGCCGCAGCTCTCGATGGCCGTCGGCGCGCTGGTGTTCGCCATCGCGGCTTTCGACGAGTTCGTGATCGAGTGGCGCGGAAGACCGGCCAAGCCGGTCGAAACGGAGGCCTTGCGCCATGAGTGACATTGCCGTTGCAGGCCTGCTGATTGCCGCGCTCTTCCTGATTCTGGGCAGCGGCGTGTGGATCGGTCTCACGCTCTCCGGCGTGGCGTGGATCGCCATGCAGGTTTTCTCGTCGCGCCCTGCGGGCGACGCCATGGCCGTGACCATCTGGGGCTCGGCCTCGAGCTGGACGCTCACCGCGCTGCCGCTGTTCATATGGATGGGCGAGATCCTGTTCCGCACGCGGCTTTCGCAGGACATGTTCAAGGGCCTCGCGCCCTGGATGCAAAGCCTTCCGGGCCGGCTGCTGCACACCAACGTGGTGGGCTGCGCGGTGTTCGCGGCGGTGTCGGGCTCCAGCGCGGCCACCTGCGCCACCATCGGCAAGATGAGCCTGCCCGAGCTCAAGCGCCGCGGCTACCCCGACGATATGGTCATCGGCACGCTGGCCGGGGCCGGCACGCTGGGCCTCTTGATTCCGCCTTCGATCATCATGATCGTCTACGGCGTGAGCGCCGACGTGTCCATCGCACGCCTGTTCATCGCAGGCGTGATCCCCGGCATCCTGCTCGCGCTGCTGTTCTCGGGGTACATCGTTTTCTGGTCGTTGCGCCATCCCGACCGCATTCCGCCGGCCGACGCCAAGCTGCCCTTCATGGAGAAACTGCGGGCATCGCTCTCGCTGATTCCGGTCGCGCTGCTGATCCTGTCGGTGCTCGGCTCCATCTACGCGGGCATTGCCACGGCCACCGAAGCGGCGGCGGTGGGTGTCGTGGGCGCCATGATCATCTCGGCCGCGCAGGGCTCGCTCAGTTGGCACAGCTTCAAGGAAGCGCTGCTCGGTGCCACGCGGCTCTACTGCATGATGGCGCTGATCCTCGCGGGTGCGGCCTTTCTCACGCTCGCCATGGGCTACATCGGCCTGCCGCGGCACCTGGCCGAGTGGATCGGTTCGCTCGGGCTCTCCAAGTTCCAGCTGATCGTGATGCTCGCGGTTTTCTACGTCGTGCTGGGCTGCTTCCTCGACGGCATCTCGATGGTGGTGCTCACCATGGGGGTCATCATGCCGACGGTGACCTCAGCCGGCATCGATCCGATCTGGTTCGGCATCTTCGTCGTGCTGGTGGTCGAGATGGCGCAGATCACGCCGCCGGTGGGCTTCAACCTCTTCGTGCTGCAAGGCATGACGGGAAAAGACCTGCTCTACATCGCCCGGGTCACGCTGCCGATGTTCATGCTGATGGTGGTGGCCGTGCTCATCATCTACTTCGTGCCGCAACTGGTCACCTGGCTGCCTCAGCAAATGGCGCCATGAACAGGGCCGAGCGTCCCCGACAATAGGCCGATGCTGCTTCCGATTCTCGCCATCTGCATCGGCGCCTCTGTCGGCGCGCTGGCGCGCTGGGGCCTCGCGCTCTGGTTCGGGGCCGGGGGGCTCATGCCGTGGGGCACCCTGGCCGCCAACCTGATCGGGGGCTACCTCATCGGCGTGGCCATTGCCTCGTTCCAGTTGCTGCCCGATCTCGACCCCGTCTGGCGGCTCGCATTGGTGACCGGCTTCCTCGGCGGACTCACGACTTTCTCGAGCTTTTCGGCCGAAGTGGTGACCATGCTCCTCGAAGGCCGGCTGGGCGTGGCGCTGCTCACGGCAACGGCACATCTGGGCGGCTCCCTGTTCTTCACCTGGCTGGGCATCCGCAGCGTTCAGGCCCTGGCCACCTGACGTCGCACCGCGCCTAAATCGCGCGGAGTTCCCGGGTTTCTAGAAGGTCCCTCCAGAGGGCCGGTCGATAGAATCGACCGCAATGCCCCTGGTCTTTCTCGTCGCACTCCCCTTCATTGCCAGCGTGCTGGCCGCGTTGATGCCGTCGAACGCGCGCAACCGGGAGTCGACGCTGGCGGGGCTCGTCGCGCTGGGCTGTGCGGTGCAGGCCGCATGGTTCTTTCCGCAAATTGCACACGGCAACGTGCTGCGCCAGGAAATCGCGTGGCTGCCGGAGCTCGGCCTCAATCTCGTGTTTCGCATGGACGGCTTCGCCTGGCTGTTCTGCATGCTGGTGCTCGGTATCGGCGCACTGGTGGTGCTCTATGCGCGCTACTACATGTCGGCCTCCGACCCGGTGCCGCGCTTCTTCTCGTTCTTTCTCGCGTTCATGGGCGCGATGATGGGCGTGGTGCTCTCGGGCAACCTCATCCAGCTGGTGCTGTTCTGGGAGCTAACCAGCCTGTTCTCGTTCCTGCTGATCGGCTACTGGCATCACCGGCGCGATGCGCGGCGCGGCGCACGCATGGCGCTTACCGTCACCGGTGCCGGCGGGCTCTGCCTGCTGGCCGGCGTGCTGGTGCTGGGCCGCATTGCGGGCAGCTATGAGCTCGACGTGGTGCTTGCTTCAGGCAACGAGATTCGCGCGCACGCGCTCTACCCTGCCGCGCTGGTGCTGATACTGCTTGGCGCCTTTACCAAGAGCGCGCAGTTCCCGTTCCACTTCTGGCTGCCGCGCGCCATGGCGGCGCCCACCCCGGTTTCGGCCTACCTGCATTCGGCCACCATGGTGAAGCTCGGCGTGTTCCTGATGGCGCGGCTGTGGCCGGTGCTGTCGGGCACCGAGCTGTGGTTCTGGCTGGTGGGCGGCGCGGGCGCCATCACGCTGCTGCTCGGCGGTTTCATCGCCATGTTCCAGCGCGACCTGAAGGCGCTGCTGGCCTACTCGACCATCTCGCATCTGGGGCTCATCACGCTGCTGCTCGGGCTCAACAGCCCGCTCGCGGCGGTGGCGGCGGTGTTCCACGTCATGAACCATGCGACCTTCAAGGCATCGCTTTTCATGGCGGCCGGCATCATCGACCACGAGAGCGGCACGCGCGACATCCGCAAGCTCAGCGGGCTGATGCGGTTGATGCCGATCACGGGCACGCTGGCGGTGATTGCAAGCGCTTCGATGGCCGGCGTGCCGCTGCTCAACGGCTTTCTCTCGAAGGAAATGTTCTTCGCCGAGACGGTGTTCATCCAGGCAACGCCCTGGATCAACGTGAGCCTGCCGATCATTGCCACGGTGGCGGGCATCTTCAGCGTGGCCTATTCGGCGCGCTTCGTGTTCGACGTGTTCTTCGGTCCGCCCTGCGGGCCCGACGTGCCGCGGCAGCCGCATGAGCCGCCGCACTGGATGCGCGTGCCGGTCGAGCTGCTGGTGCTGGTGTGCCTCGTGGTCGGCGTCGCGCCGGCCTGGTCCATCGGCCCGCTTTTGGCCGCTGCCGCCACGCCGGTGGTCGGCGGCGTGCTGCCTGAATACAGCCTGGCCGTGTGGCACGGCTTCAACCTGCCGTTGGCCATGAGCTTCGTGGCGCTGGCCGGCGGCATGGCGCTCTACCTCTCGCAGCGCCGCCGCCGCGCGCGCGGCGACCTGGCGCACACGCCGCTGCTGCACCGCTTCGACGGGCAGGTCATCTTCGAGCACCTGCTCGCGCAACTCAGCGAAGCCGGCCGCCGGAGCCGACGTGTTCTGGGCACGCGGCGCCTTCAAACGCAGTTGCTGCTGCTGATTGCAGTGGCCGCTGCGGGCGCCGCGGTTTCGCTCTGGACCGCGCCCGTGGCGCGCGGCGCCCGCGAGCTGCTGCCCTTCTCGACGATGTTCGCGATGACATGGCTCATCGGCGGGGTCTGCGCGCTGGCCGCGGCATGGCAGGCCAAGTTCCACAGGCTCGCGGCACTAATGCTGGCCTCGGGCGCGGGCCTGGTGTGCTCGGTCACCTACATCTGGTTCTCGGCGCCCGACCTTGCGCTGACGCAGCTCGTGGTCGAAGCCGTCACCACGGTGCTGATCCTGCTGGGCCTTCGCTGGCTGCCGATGCGCAGCAAGGACGCGATCCAGCCCGCGCGCGCCAGGCTGCGCCCCTGGGGCCGGCGCGGGCGCGACCTGCTGGTGGCGGCCGCCGCGGGTGGCGGCATGTCGGCGCTGGCCTGGGTGATGATGACGCGGCCATTTCCGCAGAGCATCTCGCCCTTCTTCCTGGAGCGCGCGCTCACCGAGGGCGGCGGCACCAACGTGGTCAACGTGATGCTGGTCGACTTCCGCGCTTTCGACACCTTCGGCGAAATCACGGTGCTCGGCGTGGTGGCACTCACCGTGTATGCGCTGCTGCGCCGCTTCCGTCCGGCGCGCGAATCGATGGCCCTGCCGGTGCAGCAGCGCCTGCAGGCCGACGACGGCAGCAGCGACCTGCTGAACCCGCGTCTCGCCAAGGACACCGCCGTGGGCTACCTGATGGTGCCGGCCGTGCTGGTGCGGCTGCTGCTGCCGCTCGCGGTGCTGGTCGCGGTCTACTTCTTCATGCGCGGCCACAACGCGCCCGGCGGCGGCTTCGTGGCGGGGCTGGTGATGTCGGTGGCGCTGCTGCTGCAGTTCATCGTCTCGGGCACCGAATGGGTCGAAGAGCACCTGCGCATCTATCCGCGCCGCTGGATCGCCGTCGGCCTGCTGCTGGCGCTGGTGACAGGTAGCGGCGCAGTGGTCTTCGGCTATCCGTTCATGACCACGCACACCGCTCACCTGCACCTTCCGGTGCTGGGCGAACTGCATGTACCGAGCGCGCTCTTCTTCGACATCGGCGTGTTCGCGCTGGTGCTCGGCGCCACCATGCTCATTCTTACGGCGCTGGCCCACCAGTCGATACGCAGCCACCGCTGGGCCGACGAACAGGCCGAAAAGGAAGCACAGGCCCAGTCCGAAGCCGTGGAGGGGGTGCACTGATGGAAATCGTGCTCGCACTCGCCATTGGCGTGCTCACCGGCTCGGGCGTGTACCTGCTGCTGCGCCCCCGCACCTTCCAGGTGATCATGGGGCTCACGCTCATCTCGTACGCGGTCAACCTCTTCATCTTCAGCATGGGACGGCTCAAGCTCGACAGCGAGCCCGTGCTGGTCAAGGGCTTCACGTCCACGCTGGCCAACACCGCCGACCCGATGCCGCAGGCGCTGGTACTCACGGCCATCGTGATCGGCTTTGCGATGACGGCGCTGTTCCTCGTGGTGCTGCTGGCCTCGCGCGGCCTGGCCGGCACCGACCACGTGGACGGCGAAGAGCGGCAGGAGGCGGCCGAGTGATGGAACCGGTTCAACTGCTCGACCGCCTGCTCGACTTCAGCATGCCGCATCTTGTGGCGGTGCCGATCCTCGTGCCCTTGCTCACCGCGGCATTGATGCTGCTGCTCGGCGAAAGCCGGCGCCGCGCCAAGTCGGCCCTGAGCGTGGTCTCGGGGCTGGTCGGCCTGCTGGCAGCGCTGGCGCTGCTGCGCTGGGTGAATGCAGCCGATACCGGCGACGGCCCGGGCTCCATCGGCGTCTATCTGCCCGGCAACTGGCAAGCGCCCTTCGGCATCGTGCTGGTGGCGGACCGCCTGTCGACCATGATGGTGGCGCTCACCGGCGTTGTCGCGTTCGCGGCCTCGATCTATTCCACCTCGCGCTGGGACCGGGCCGGCGTGCATTTCCATCCGCTGCTGCAGCTGCAGCTCATGGGCCTGAACGGCGCCTTTCTCACCGGCGACCTGTTCAACCTCTTCGTCTTCTTCGAGGTGATGCTCGCTGCCTCCTACGGCCTGCTGCTGCACGGCTCCGGCCGGCTGCGTGTGCAGGCCGGGCTGCACTACATCGCCATCAACCTGGCCGCCTCGTCTCTCTTCCTGATCGGCGCGGCGTTGCTCTACGGCGTGACAGGCACGCTCAACATGGCCGACCTGAGCGTGCGCATCGCCGAGCTCGCGCCGGCCGATCGCGGCCTGGTGCATGCGGCGGCCGCCATCCTCGCGACCGCGTTCTTCGCGAAGGCCGGCGCATGGCCGCTCAACTTCTGGCTGGTGCCGGCCTACAGCGCGGCGGTGTCGCCGGTGGGCGCCGTCTTCGCGCTGCTGACCAAGCTCGGCATCTACACGCTGCTGCGGCTGTGGACGCTGCTCTTTGCACCGGACGCCGGCGCCTCGGCCGCGTTCGGCCAATCGGCGCTCATCGCCATAGGGCTTGCCACGCTGTTCGCGGGCGCCATGGGCATCGTCGGCACGCAGCGGCTCTCCAATCTTGCGGGCTTCAGCGTGCTGGTCTCGGCGGGCACGCTGCTGGCCGCCATGGGACTCGGCGAGCCCGCCGTATGGGCCGGCGCACTCTACTACCTGCTGAGCTCCACGCTCGCGGTCAGCGCCTTCTTCCTCTTGATCGACATGATCGAGCGCTGGCGCAACGCCGGCATGAGTGTTGCGCCGCACGAAGCGGCGGGCAACGCGCCGTTCCTCGCCGAAGACCTGCGCGTGCTGGACGACGTGAACCTCGACGATGAGGCGCAGGCGCTCTATGGTCGCGCCATTCCCGCCGGCGTAGCGTTTCTCGGCCTGAGCTTCATTGGCTGCACCTTGCTGCTCGCGGGCCTGCCGCCGTTCTCCGGCTTCGTGGGCAAGTTTGCGATGCTCTCCGGCGCCTTCGTGACCAGCGGCACCTCGACCCCGGCGTGGATTTTTCTGGCGCTGCTCATCGCATCGGGCTTCCTGGCGCTGATTGCATTGAGCCGCACCGGCATCCGCCATTTCTGGACCCAGCCGCATCCCACCATGCCCGCGTTGCCCGCGCTCGAGGTGCTGCCGGTGGCCGGCCTGCTCGCCGCCTGCATAGCGCTGACGGTGTGGGCGGGCCCCGTCATGCGCCACGCGCTCATCACCGCCGAAGGGCTGCGCACGCCCACGGCGTATCGCAACGCGGTGCTCAATGCACGGCAGGTGCCCAATCCCGTGCCTGCGCAGAAGGGCACGGCACCATGAAGCGCTGGGTTCCTTCGCCGCCGCTGTCGATTGCGCTGTTCGCCGTCTGGCTCCTGCTCAACCAGTCGCTGGAGGCCGCCACGCTGGCGTCGGCCGCCGTGCTGGCCATTGCGGTGCCGCTGCTCACCAAGGGCCTCCGGCCGGCCGCCGTGCGCATGCGCAAGCCCTGGATCGCATTGCGGCTCACGGGCCGGGCGACGGCGGACATGCTGCAATCGGCTCTCTTCGTGGCGCGCCGGCTGCTCACGCGCCGCACATCGCGCATCGAATCGAAGTTCGTGAACGTGCCACTCGATCTGCGCGACCCGAACGGGCTTGCCGTACTGGCCATGATCATGTGCCTCACGCCCGGCACCGCCTGGGGAGAAATCTCGTTCGACAGCAGCGTGCTGCTGATCCACGTGTTCGACGTCGACGACGAAGCCGCCTTCGTCGCCATGATCAAGCAGCGCTACGAACAGCCCCTGATGGAGATCTTCGAATCATGACGCCTGTACTCTTCTGGGCCTTGAGGCTCGCACTCCTGCTGCTGGCCGTGGCCATGCTCTGCGCCATGGCCCGCCTGCTGGTCGGGCCGACCGCGCAAGACCGCGTGATGGCGCTGGACTGCCTCTACATCAACGGCATGCTGATGATGCTGGTGCTCGGCATCGTCTATGCGAGCAACGTGTATTTCGAAGCGGCCATGCTCACTGCGCTGTTCGGCTTTGTCGGATCGACGGCCATGGCCAAGTTTCTCTTGCGCGGGGAGGTCATCGAATGACTGATTTCATCGTAGGGCCGCTGCCGCTGTGGGCCGAGATCGTCACCGCCGTGTTCGCCGTTCTGGGCGCTGCCTTCGCCGCCATCGGCTCTTTCGGCCTGGTACGCCTGCCCACCTTCTTCCGCCGCATTCATGCGCCCACGCTCGGCGCCACGGTGGGCGTGTGGTGCATGACCATTGCCACCATCGTGTATTTCTCGGTGCAGGGCTACAGCCTGTTCCTGCACGCCGTGCTGATCGTTCTCTTCATTGCGCTCACGGCTCCGATCACCACCATCTTCCTGATGCGCGCGGCGCTCTTTCGCGAGCGGCAAAAAGGCGGCGACGTGCCACCCGCGGCAAAGTCGGGCCCGCTGAATTGAACTGAGCAGGGAAGGCCCGCAGGGGGCTCAGCTCATCGCGAGTTGCTGGAGGCCCTTGGCGCGCGCCACTTCCATCTCGCGCGGCAGCGTCACGCCGTTCTTCACCGCAAGAATCTCCGCCATCACGCTCACGGCGATTTCCGGCGGCGTCTTGCTGCCGATGTAGATGCCGATGGGGCCGCGCAGCCGCGCAAGCGATTCGGCCGTCTGGTCGAAGTGCTCGATCATGCGGTCGCGCCGCGCATCGGCATTGCGGCGCGAGCCGATCGCGCCTACGTAGAAAGCCTCGCTCTGCAGGGCTTCGAGCAGCGCTAGGTCGTCGAGCTTGGGGTCGTGCGTGAGCGCGACCACGCAGCTGCGCCGGTCGGGCCTGAAGGCCAGCACCGCATCGTCGGGCATCTCGGTGGTGATTTCCACGCCGGGCAGTGACCACGCGGTGCGGTATTCCGCGCGCGGGTCGCACAGCGTCACGGCAAAGCCGCTGAACTTGGCCATCGTGGCAAGGTATTCGGCCAACTGTCCCGCGCCGATGAGCAGCATGCGGTATTCGGGGCCGAAGGTGTTGGTGAGCTCCGCGTCGTTCACCCTGAGTTCGTCAGGCGCCTTGGCTTCGTTCAGCCGCACGGCACCGTTGGCGAGCGCGACGGTGCGCTGCATGAGCTTGCCCTGCTCGAGCTCGGCCACCAAGTCGGCGAGCAAGGCGGCGTCAGGGTCGTATTCGAGCAGCAGTTCCAGCGTGCCGCCGCAGGGCAGGCCAAAGCGATGCGCCTCGTCGGCCGTGATGCCGTACTTCACGAGCTTGGGCGGCGCGCCCAGGGGCACCTCTTCGCCCTCGCCATTGTTCGCGTGGGCGTGGCTGTAGCGGGCAATCAGGTCGTCCTCGATACAGCCGCCCGAAACCGAGCCCACCACCGCGCCGTCGTCCGCCAGCGCCATGATCGAGCCGACCGGCCGCGGCGACGAGCCCCAGGTGCGCACCACCGTGGTCAGCAGCGCGCGCTTGCCAGCCTGACGCCAGTCGCGCAGCGTGCGCAGCACCATCACATCGAGATTTTCCATGGCGTCGCCAGTCCTCAGCTTTCGTTCCCCGGCGCGGCGGACGCGTCCTTGTCGTCCTTCTTGCCGAGACCCATTTTCTTCATGAGACCCGACATGACGCCTGCTTTCTCCGCGGGTGCCTCCGCCGTTTCTTCGGCGGCGGCCGGCGGCGGTCCGTAGCGGCTTTGCATTTCGGCCTCGAAGCGCTTGAAGAAGTCGTCGGCGGTCGACTTGGCGGCGCCGTCGATCAGGCGTTGCCCGAGTTGGGCGATCTTGCCGCCGACCTGGGCCTGCACGGTGTAGTCGAGCTCGCAGCCGGCCGGCGCCGGCTCGGCCGCGGCGCCGTCCAGTGGCCTGAGCGTCACGCTGGACGATCCCTTGGCGAACCCCGCGACACCGCCCTGCCCTTCGAAGGTGAGCTTGTAGCCGTCGGGCGCGACGATGTCCGACAGCATCACCTTGCCGTTGAACTTGGCCGACACCGGGCCGATCTTGACGGCCAGCGCCACGCTGTACTGGTTGTCGCCCGTGAGTTCGAACTTGTCGCAGCCCGGAATGCACTTCTTGAGCGTCTCCGGGTCGTTCAGCGCTTCCCACGCCTGTTGCTGCGTGATGCCGAGGCGGCGGTTGCCGAGCATTTCCATGGTGGGTTTCCTTCTTGTTTCCTGTAGGGGCCTAGCGGCCGGATCGCATCAGTGCGGCAATGCTGGCGGCCAACTGTTCGAGGGCACCGAGATTGTGGACTGCCAGCATCGCATCTGCATGCCGGTGCAGCACGCCGGCCCCACGCGCCAAAGGGGCGTAGCCCTCAAAGCGCAGCAGCGGGTTGAGCCACAGCAGCCGGCGCGAATGGCGCTTGAGCCAGAGCAGCTCGCTTTCCAGCAGATCGGGCTCTCCGGTGTCGAGCCCGTCGCTGATCACCAGCACCAGCGTGCGGCGGCCCGTGAGCCGGCGCGCATGCGCGCGGCGCAGCTCGGCGAGCGAACTGCCCAGCCGGGTGCCGCCCGCGAAATCGTCGATGGCGAGGCTGGCCGCGCCCAACATGGCGTCGGTGTCGGCCAGCCGGAACGCGGGGGTCAAGTCGGTCAGGCCGGTGCCGAACGCGAACACATCGCGCCGCCCGGCGCGGCGGGTGGCTGCATGCAGAAACGCGAGCAGCAGGCGCGCATAGCGCTCCATCGAGCCGGACACATCGACCAGCACCAGGAGCGGCAACGGCTGCTCGCGGCGGCTGAGTTTCGGCAGGCGAAGTATTTCGCCGCCCGTGCGCGCCGCCTCGTGCAGCACGCCGGGCCAGTGCATGCGCGCATGCTGCGAGCCCGCATCGTTGGAAGGGCGCAGCCGGCGCGACGGCAGCGAAGGAATGGGCAAGGAGATATCGCGCGCAAGTCGTTCGACCAGCCGGTATTCCGAAGCGCCGAGCGCGTTGAAGTCTGCATGCTGGAGCCGCTGCCGGTCGCTCGACGTCATGGCGGCATCGAACTCGACCTCCTTGTCGGGCTTGGCGGCCACGGCGGGCTTGGCCGGGTCACGCGGCGCGGTGAGGGCTTCGCGCACGCGCGGGCGGCGCTTCGAGGGTTCGGCCTTGCCTTCGGCGCTCGGCAGCATTTGCGCGAGCAGCTTGTTGGCGAGTTCGGGGTCTCGAAACCACGCATCGAACAGTTCGCGAAACACCATGCGGTCTTGCTCGCGGCTCACCATCACGGCTTCCATTGCCGCGCTCAGGTCGAGCCGGCTTTCCACGCCGACCAGCGTGGCCGCTTCGGCGGCGAGGGAGATTCGCATGGCATCGGTGCGCACACCGGCGCGGCGCAGCGCGCGGCCAAACGCGGTGATGTTGCCGGCGAGCTTGCCGCTGCGTACATCGCCGAGTTGCTGGATACCGGTCATACGGGGCGGCCTCGGCCTTCGGACACGCTCAGGGCGCGACCGGCTCCTCTGGCTTCAGCAGCTCGGACGCTAGTTCACGTGTGAGCGCGGCCACGTCGTCGCGCTGCTTGAACAGGATGCCCGCGGTGTCGACCACCACTTCAGGATCGAGCTCGACCGTATCGAGCGCAATCAGCGCCCTGGCCCACTCGACGCTTTCTGCGATGCCGGGAGCGCGCTGGAACGCGTTGACGAAAGGCGCATCGCGCAGCCGCGCGACGAAGGCAGCCACCTGGGCCGAGAGCTTCTCACCGGCCTGCGGCACCTGGGCCCGCACAATGGCCAGCTCGCGTTCGCGCTCGGGGTAGTCGAGCCAGTGATAGAGGCAGCGCCGCTTGACCGCATCGTTGAGCTCGCGCGTGCGGTTGCTGGTAAGAATGGTGACCGGCGGCACCACGGCGCGCACCGTGCCAAGCTCGGGAATGCTGACCTGGTATTCGCCAAGGTATTCGAGCAGGAAGGCCTCGAAGGGTTCGTCGGCGCGGTCCACCTCGTCGATCAGCAGCACCGCGCCGGGCGCGGGAGTTTGAAGCGCCTGCAGCAGCGGGCGGCGAATCAGGTAGTGCGGTTGGTACACCTCGGCTTCCACATCGCGCGCCGCGCCGGTGGCTTCGGCCGCGCGCATGTGCAGCAGTTGCGCGGCGTAGTTCCATTCATAAAGTGCCTCGCGCTGCTCCAGCCCGTCGTAGCACTGCAGGCGCAGCAACTCGCGGCCGAGTGCGGTCGACAGCGCCTTGGCCAGCTCGGTCTTGCCGACGCCGGGCTCACCCTCGAGCAGCAGCGGGCGCTGCAGCTTGAGCGCAAGGAACACGGCCGTCGCCAGGCGGCGGTCGGCAAAGTAGCCGGCCTTCATCAAGCCGTCCGAAAGAGAATCGATGGTCGGGAAGATCATGGCAAAGCGTAGCGGAAGACGCGAGATGTCGTCGCGCCTTCCGTTTCTCGCCTGGCTGCTTCAGCCCAGCGCCTTGGTCACCGCGCGCTGCGTGAGCACGCTGATCAGGTTGGCGCGGTAGGCCGCAGAAGCATGCAGGTCGCCGTTGAGCTCGCTCGCATCGATCTTCACGGCTGCGGCGGCCGCGGCGGTAAAGCTCTTGTTGAGCGCATCTTCGAGCCCCGCATGCCGGAACACGCCGTTGCCCGCGCCGGTAATGGCAACCCGCACCCCGCCGTCGTACTGCGCGAGGAACACGCCGACCAACGGAAAGTTCGATGCCTTCTGGCGCAGCTTTTCGTACACGGCACGCTTGGGAACGGGGAAACGGATCGCGGTGATCAGCTCGTCTTCTTCGAGTGCCGTGGTGAACAGGCCCAGGAAGAAATCGTCCGCCGCGATCTCGCGCTTCGTGGTGACGACCGTGGCGCCCGAGCCGAGCACCGCGCTGGGATAGCACGCAGCCGGATCGTTGTTGGCGACCGAGCCGCCGATGGTCCCCATCGCGCGCACCTGCCGGTCGCCGATGCGCGAGGCCAGGTCCGCCAGCGCCGGGAAGGCGGCTTTCACGTCGGGGTTGTTGGCCACGTCGAGGTGGCGCGACATGGCACCGATGGTGATTGCGCTGCCGTCTTTCTTGATGCCGGTGAGTTCCTTGACGCCGCCAAGGTCCACCAGCCGCTCGGGCGCGGAAAGCCTGAGCTTCATGGAAGCAAGCAACGTTTGCCCGCCGGCCAGCGGCTTGGCGCCGGCGGTCACCAGCTTGGCCGCATCGGCCACGGTAGAGGGCCGTTCGAGTGTGAAGGCGTACATGGTGTGATTCCTTCTTCTATGTTCAGGGAGCCGGGCGGCCTTGGGTGCTTGCGGAGAGCGCGGGCTCCTGCGGTTGCGTATCCGCCGCTGCGCTTCCGCTGCCTTTTTGCATCGCCTCCCACACGCGGCTGGCCGAGGCAGGCATGTCGAGGTCCTTGATGCCGAGCGGCGCCAGCGCGTCGAGCACGGCGTTGATCACGGCCGGCGGCGAGCCGATGGCGCCCGCCTCGCCGCAGCCCTTGGTGCCCAGCGGGTTGTGCGTGCAGGGCGTGCACACGGTGTCGAGCTTGAACTGCGGAAAGTCGGCGGCCCGGGGCATGGCGTAGTCCATGAAGCTGCCGGTGAGCAGCTGGCCGGTCTCGTTGTCGTACACGCAGTTTTCGAGCAGCGCCTGGCCAATGCCCTGCACCAGCCCGCCATGCACCTGGCCCTCGACGATCATCGGGTTGATGATGGTGCCGAAGTCGTCCACGGCGGTGAAGCGGTCGACGCGAACCTCGCCGGTCTGCTTGTCCACCTCGACCTCGCAGATGTAGGTGCCGCCCGGGAACGTGAAGTTGGTCGGGTCGTAGAAGGCGGTTTCGTTCAGCCCGGGCTCGAGCTTGTCGAGCGGGTAGTTGTGCGGCACGTAGGCCGTGAGCGCCACCTGGCCGAACGGAATCTTCTTGTCGGTGCCCTTGACCGTGAACTCGCCGTTGGCAAACTCGATGTCGGCATCGCTCGCCTCCATCAGGTGCGCGGCAATCTTCTTGGCCTTGGTCTCGATCTTGTCGAGCGCCTTCATGATGGCCGCGCCACCCACCGAAATGGAGCGCGAGCCATACGTACCCATGCCGAAAGGCACGCGACCGGTGTCGCCGTGCACCACATCGACGTTGTCGACCGGAATGCCCAGCCGCGCCGCGACCACCTGCGCAAAGGTGGTTTCGTGGCCCTGCCCGTGGCTGTGCGAGCCGGTGAACACCGTCACGCTGCCGGTCGGGTGCACGCGGATTTCACCGCATTCGAACAAGCCGGCCCGCGCGCCGAGCGCCCCGGCGATGTTCGAGGGCGCGATGCCGCAGGCCTCGATGTAGCTCGAGTAGCCGATGCCGCGCAGCTTGCCCTGGGCTTCGCTCGCCGACTTGCGCTGCGCGTAGCCCTCGACATCGGCCAGCACGCGGGCCTTGTCCATGCAGGCGTGGAAGTCGCCCGTGTCGTACTGCAGCGCCACCGGCGTCTGGTACGGAAAGGTGGTGATGAAGTTGCGCTTGCGGATCTCGTCCTGGCCCAGGTTCATTTGCCAGGCGCAGCGCGACACCAGGCGTTCGAGCAGGTAGGTGGCTTCGGGCCGCCCCGCGCCGCGGTAGGCATCGACCGGCGCGGTGTTGGTGAACCACGCATCGACCTCGACATAGATCTGCGGCGTGGTGTACTGCCCCGCGAGCAGCGTGGCGTAGAGGATGGTGGGCACCGCGGTCGAAAAGGTCGACAGGTAGGCGCCCAGGTTAGCGTCGGTGTGCACCCGCATCGCAAGGAACTTGCCGTCCTTGTCCATCGCCATTTCGGCGTGGCTCACATGGTCGCGGCCATGCGCATCGGACAAGAAGCATTCGGAGCGCTCGGCCGTCCACTTGATGTTGCGGTTGAGCTGCTTGGCCGCCCAGGTCAGGCACACGTCTTCGGCGTACAAGAAGATCTTGGAGCCGAAGCCGCCGCCCACGTCGGGCGCGATCACGCGCACCTTGTGCTCGGGCAGGCCGAGCACAAAGGCCGTCATCAACAGGCGCTCGACGTGCGGGTTCTGGTTGGACACATACAGCGTGTAGTCGTCGGTGCCGCGGCTGTAGCTGCCGATGGCCACGCGCGGCTCGATCGGGTTGGGCACCAGCCGGTTGTTGACCAGGTCGAGCTTGGTCACGTGCGCGGCATTGGCAAACACCGCATCCACCGCGGCCTTGTCGCCCAGCGCCCACTTGTAGCAGCGGTTGTCGGGCGCCTCGTCGTGCAGCGTGACGCCGCTCGCCGTCTTGGCTGCGTCGGCCACGCTCACCAGCGCGGGCAGCACGTCGTAGTCGACCACCACGGCCTCGGCCGCGTTCTTGGCCTGCTCGACCGTCTCGGCCACCACCATGGCCACGTGGTCGCCGACGTAGCGCACCTTGTTGATCGCGAGGATCGGGTGCATCGGCTCCTTCATGGGGGTGCCGTCGGGGTTGTTGATGAGCCAGCCGCAGGGCAGCCCGCCCATCTTTCCTTCGATGTCCTTGCCGGTGAAGATGCCGACCACGCCGGGCATCTTGAGCGCCTCGGCCGTGTCGACGGACTTAACGACGGCGTGGGCGTGCGGCGAGCGGACGAAGACCGCATGGCTCTGGTTGGCCAGCGTGATGTCGTCGGTGTAGTTGCCCGCGCCGGTCAGGAAGCGATAGTCTTCCTTGCGCCGCAGCGCCTCGCCGATGTGGGGCAGGTTCGAGAAGTCGGAAGCACCCATGATGCCGCTCCGTTCAGGCTGCGGCCGTGGCCGTGGTCTTGACCGGGGTGCCCGAGGCCATGGCCTCGCCGCCCATCTGCACCGCCTTGACGATGTTCTGGTAGCCCGTGCAGCGGCACAGGTTGCCGTCGAGCAGTTCGCGGATCTCGGATTCGCTCGACTTGGGGTGGTGCGTGCACAGGTCGATGGCGCTCATGACCATGCCGGGGGTGCAAAAGCCGCATTGCAGGCCGTGGCACTCCTTGAAGGCGGCCTGCATCGGGTGCATGGTGCCGTCGGGCTGGGCCACGCCCTCGATGGTGGTGATTTGCGCGCCGGCCACTTGCCCGACCAGGATGTTGCACGACTTCACCGCGCGCCCGTTCAGGTGCACGGTGCACGCGCCGCATTGGGCGGTGTCGCAGCCGACGTGCGTGCCGGTGAGATGAAGATGCTCGCGGATCGCGTGCACCAGAAAAGTGTTGGGGGGAGCGTCGACCGTGGCCGGTCGGCCGTTGACCGTGAAAGCTACCTGCATTTGGCTGTCTCCGTTGAAGGTGATGGCTGGTTCAGCGAATGGCATCTTGGACGCCGGCCCCCTGCACTATCCTAGGCAAAACCCTCGCCGCTTGCGCAGTGCGCGCGAAATTCTCAAAATGAAACAACTTGCGGCCAGGCAAGCTCCATAAAAAGACGCCCCATCCGAGCGAATCGACCCGATGTCCGCCTCCACCGTTCCGTCCATCCCCGAGCGCTCCCTCGCCATTGCGCAAGCCCGCCGGGAGCTGATCCACGGGGAGGCCGCCCGCTCGCGAGGCACCGTGCGCATCGAGCCGTGGATCGTCCGCTCGTGGCAGCGCTGCATCGAGGCGGGGCGGCAGCCGCAGCAGCGCGTGAACTTCGACCCCGTGGCCCAGTCGGCCATTCGAGAGGTGGCCGAGCGCAACCGCGCCCTCCTCGCGGCGGCCCGTCCGGTGATCGAGCGGGTGTCCCGCGCCATTGCCGACACGCGCTATTTCGCGGTGCTGACCGACGCCAAGGGCATCGTGGTCGACGTGGGCCCGCTGCCCGACGGCACCGACACCTCCACCCGGTATGCCCGCCACATCGCGCGCGTGGGGGTCGACCTTTCGGAGCGCGCGGTGGGCACCAGCGCCATCAGCACTGCGCTGAGCGAGCAGGAATCGGTGTGGCTGCACCGCGGCGAACATTTCTTCGAGGACACCAGCATCTACAGCTGCGCCGGAGCGCCGCTCTTCGGTCCACAGGGCGACTGCATCGGCATGCTCGACCTGACCGGCGTCCAGGTGGTGGAACGGCCCGAGCTGCGGCACCTGGCCGTTCTATCGGCGCGCAGCATCGAGAACACGCTGGTGCTGAACGAGCCTTGCGAGCTGCGCCTGCATCTCTCCTGGCCAGGCTGCCCCGGCAACGAGGCGACCGAAGGCCTGCTGTGCATCGACGAGAGCGGCAACGTCACTGGCGCCAATGCCGCGGCGCGGCAGATGCTGCACCAGCCCCTGGCACGCGGCCAGCATGCGCTGCATTGCAACGACCTGTTCGCCCTTCCCCTGAACATGCTTTTCGACGCCGCCCGGCGCGGCGACGCCATGCTCGAAGTGCCGCTCTGGTCGGGCCTTCGCGTTCAGGTCGAGGCCCGGCGCGGTGGCAGGCGCTCGGCAGGTGCGGCGCCCGAATCCCAACCACGGCTGCGCGACGTGGAGACCGCATTGATCCGCAAGGCCGTGGCCGATGCCCGCGGCAACGTGGCAGAAGCCGCGCGAACCCTCGGTATCAGCCGCGCCACGGTCTATCGCAAGTTGTGGCGCGGGCGGCCCGCCGGGTCTGCCGACTGACCTGCGGCCTTCAGGCGCCGACCGGCACCTTGTCGAGGAAGCCGGTCACCGAGCGCAGCTTGCCGGCGTCAAGGTGGGCAAAATCGGTACCCTGGATCAGGTCTTCAGCCCCGGTGGGGCCAAGCGTCCAGGAAAAGCGCAGGTTGTCGCCGTGCGCCTCGGCATTGCCGAACAGGCTGAAGCGAAAGCCGGGGTAGCGCTGGTGCACGGCACCGACCAGCGCGCTGATCTGCTCGCGGCCGCTGGCCTGCGCCATCGGGTCCACGTAGCGCGCATCGGCCGTCCAGGCGGCTTCGATCAGCTCGGCCCGGCGTGCGGCATCGGTCTCGTTCCAGACGGCGATGTAGCGCTGGGCAATGGCGGTGGCGTCGTGTGCGGCGGTGTTCATGATGACGATTCCTTTCGAAGATCTCGACCCGCAACATCGCGGGGTGAAGGAATGGTCGCGCCGGGCGCTTCCGGCGTCGATGACCTGGGAGGTCATGGTGCGCACTGCAGCGGCTGCCGCCGCCTCAGGGTTCAGTTCGCCAGCGCGTTCGGAAAGAACAGCTGCTCGCCGCCGATCTTGTAGGCCGCAATGCTCTGCTGCCCCGCGGGCGAGATCACCCAGTCGACGAACTTCTGTGCGCCCTTGCTGTTGAGCGAAGGAAACTTGGCCGGGCTCACGACCATCACGCCGTACTGGTTGAAGAGCCGCTTGTCGCCCTCGACCAGCACCGCAAGATCGGCGCGGTTCTTGAAGCTGAGCCAGGTGCCGCGGTCGGCCAGCACGTAGCCGCCCGACGACGCCGCGATGTTGAGCGCAGGCCCCATGCCGCAGCCGCATTCCTTGTAGCCCGAGCCCTTGCGGTCGTTGGGCACGGGCTGGCCCGCTTCGGCCACGCCGGCTTGCGTCCAGAGGCGGCGCTCGGCGGCGTCGGTGCCGCTCTTGTCGCCGCGCGAAACAAATGGTGCGTTGGCCGCGGCAATCTTCTTCAGCGCGGCGGCAATGTCCTTGCCGCTGGCGCCCGCCGGGTCTGCCTTCGGTCCGACGAGCACGAAGTCGTTGTACATCACCGGATAACGCTTGGCGCTGAAGCCCTCGGCCACGAACTTCTCCTCGGCCGCCGTGTCGTGCACGAACAGCACATCGGCATCGCCGCGCTTGGCCATGTCGATGGCCTGGCCGGTACCCACCGCCACCACCTTGACGTCGATGTCGCTCGCCTTCTTGAAGGCCGGCAGCAGATGGGCGAACAGGCCCGACTGCTCGGTGGACGTGGTCGAGGCCATGGTGATGGTCTCGGCTTGCACGGCACCCGCGGCAACGAAGAAAACAGTCACTGCCAGCGAGGCCCGGATGCCCGCATTGCCGCGGCGCTTGAAAAACGGATTCATGCCAACTCTCCTTTGACGAACAAGCGGGCCTCTTCAGGCAGGGGCCCATGGAAAAAATCATGCACAGGCAAATCGGCCAGCACGCGGCCGTGCTCCAGGTAGACCACACGGCTGGCCAGGCGCTTCACTTGGCCGAGGTTGTGGCTCGCAAACACCAGCGTGCGGCCGACCGCGGCTTCGGCAATGAGCGTTTCGACCTCGCGCTTGGCGGTGGGGTCGAGGCTGGCGGTGGGCTCGTCGAGCAACAGCACCGCCGGATGCAGCGCCCAGGCGCGCGCCAGCGCCACCCGCTGCTGCTGGCCGCCCGACAAGGCGCGGGCATTCCGGCCGGCCAGGTCTTCGAGCCCCACGCGCGCCAGCGCCGGAATGGCGGCGCGGCGCGCATCGCGCCAGCGCGTGCCGCGCAGCCACAGCGCCATCGCCACGTTAACGACCACCGAGGCGCGCAGCATGTGCGGACGCTGGAACAACATGGCCTGATGGCGCCGCGGCGCCGCGCTGGTGAAGCTCCCGGCCGCATGCGGCACCAGGCCGTGCAGCAGCCGCAGCAGCGTGGTCTTGCCGCTGCCATTGGCGCCGATGAGCGCCACGCGCTCGCCGGCCGCAATGGTCAAGGTCGCGCCCTGCAGCGCCGCCACGCGCCCCAGGCGAACATCGACGCCGTACAGCGCGAACACGGTGTTGTCGGCGCTCGCCATCTGCACCTGTTCGTTCAAGGCCGCACCTCCGGCCGGCGCCAAGCCGCAAGGCCGCTGCCTTCGCCCCCGCCGCCGTCGACCCGTTCACGCCAGCCGCGAACGGCGGCAATGGCCAGGTTGAGCACCAGCACCACGCCCAGCAGCACGATACCCAGCGCCAGCGCCAATGGCAGGTCGCCCTTGCTTGTTTCGAGGGCAATGGCGGTGGTCATCACGCGCGTGAAGCCGTCGATGTTGCCGCCCACCACCATCACCGCGCCCACTTCCGAGACAGCGCGACCGAAGGCCGCGATGAGCACGGTGAGCAGCGCGTAGCGCTCGTCCCACACCAGCAGCAGCGCGCGCACCAGCGGCCCGGCGCCCAGCGAGCGCAGCTGCTCACCGTGCGCGCGCTCGGCGTCTTCGATGGTCTGGCGCGTGAGTGCCGTAACCACCGGCAGCACCAGCACCGTCTGCGCGAGCACCATGGCCTTGAACGAGAAAAGCCAGCCCAGGAACCCGAGCGGCCCGGAACGCGACAGCAGAAGGTAGATGACCAGCCCGACCACCACCGAGGGCAGCGCGAGCAGCGTATTCAGCACCGTGAGCAGCGCAGCCCGGCCACGAAAGCGCGCCACGCCCAGCCATGCCCCCAGCAGCAGGCCCAGCCCGCAGGCCAGTGCACAAGCACTGGCGCTGACCGCAAGCGACCGTCCGACGATGGCCAGCAGCACCGGATCGCCGGACACGAGCAGCTGCCAGGCCGCGACGGCGCTCTGTGCAAAGGTGTTCACGCGGCAGGCTTCATAGGTGGAAGCGCCGCAGTATCGGGGTGTACCTCCAATTACCTATGCAATTCTTTGCATAGGTGGCGGGACACCCGATTTGCTCAGATCGCGTCGAGCGGAAACACCGGCCGGCGCACTTTGGAAAACGGGAACAGGCTGTAGTCCGAACTGGTCACGCCTGGGCTGTCGCACTCGACCAGGGCGGCCGAGATCGGCTCGAACACCGGCCGACAATACATGCGCGACTTGAGCAGCAAGAACCGCTCTTTGCGCGGGTCGAGCCCCGCGCATTCGAAAACGCCGATGTCCCAAGGCTCCTGCGTTCGCTCGGTTACTACGATGCGTGCTGCCCCGATGTCGAACAGCACCGTGCGGCCCATGCTGCTGCGCTGGCCGGTGTAGGTGGGGCCGGTGATCACGTATTCGCCGTTGCTCACGGTGCGCACCGTGCCGGTCAGCGCAACAGGCTTCTTCGACAAGCCGATGCCTTCCAGCGACACCTTGTTGCCGAGCGCCACCGTCACCGTCGCGCCCTCGCCCGCCGCGATCAGCGCGGCCACCGCCTCGGGGTCGCACAGCGGACCGACGCCGATGCCGTCGAGCCCCTGCGCCAGCGCTTCCTGCAGCACGTCCATGGTGTCGCAGCTGCCGCCCGACATGCAGTTGTCGCCATGGTCGAGCAGCAGCACCGGACGCGTCGCGCCTTCGGCAACGGCCTTCGCACGGGCCACCGATTCAGCCAGCGGCTCGCTGCGGTAGATGAACGCCTCGCGCTCTTCCCACATCTGCGCCGCAATGCGGTCGGCCGTGGCCTGCGCGCGCTCGGGAGATTGCGCATCGACCGCCACCACGCTCATGCAGGGCGCCTCGATGTCCGACAACGAGAAGCCGGCAAAGATCGACACCGCAAGCGACTCCGACTTCTCGGCTTCGCGCGCCGCCTCGATGGCCCGCTGCATTGCGCCGGTGAACGATGCGCTGCGCAGCGTGTGCGCCATCAACGGCAGCGGGTGCCAGCGCATCTCGGGCTTGCTGCGTCCCGCGAGCAGATCGAACAGCAGCCGGCCGGCATGCTCGCCCGTCTCGTACATGTCGATGTGCGGATAGGTCTTGAAGCCGACGATCACGTCCGCATTGCCGACCATCGCGGGAGTGACGTTGGCATGCAGGTCGAGCGCCACGCCAATGGGCACGCCGGGTGCCGCGGCGCGCAGACGCACCAGCAGGTCGCCCTCCCCATCGGCGCTGTTCTGCGCCACCATCGCGCCGTGCAGGTCGAGCAGGATGGCGTCGCAGCCCGGCGCCGCATCGACGATGCACTGCGTGAGCACGGTGTAGGCCTGCGCATCGACCGGCCCGCTCGGATTGGCCGAGGCCGACACCGGCGTGACCACCGTCGCGCCCGCCTGCTCGGCCAGGTCGATGAAAGCCGACATCGCGGTGCGCATGCCCTTGTTGTCTTTGTAGGCCTGCTCGCCGAATGTGGGGCCGTCGGGCCCGAACGCCGCCAGCGGCGTGGGCACCGGCGAGAAGGTGTTGGTCTCGTGGTTGAGCCTTGCGATCAGCACCTTCATTGCGATGCCACTCCCGCGCTTTGCAGCATGGCCTGCAGCAGCACATTGCAGCCGGCCTCCAGGTGGTCGGGCTGCGCGTCCTCGATCTCGTTGTGGCTGATGCCGTCGAGGCACGGCACGAAGATCATTGCCGTGGGACACACGCGTGCGAGGTACACCGCGTCGTGCCCCGCGCCGCTGATCACGTTCATCCAGGTCATGCCCTGCGCCTGCGCGGCCTCTCGAATGGCCGACACCAGCGTGGGCGTGAAGGGCTGCGGCGGAAAGTAGACGACCTGCTCCACCGTGGCCTCGACCTTGCCCTTGGCGGCGATGCGCTGCACGGCCTCCTTCAGTTCGGCGTCCATGGCCGAAAGCACCACGTCGTCCGCCGCGCGCAGGTCAACGCTGAGCTTCACGCGTCCTGGAATCACGTTGCGCGAGTTCGGATAGTTGTCGATCCAACCCACCGTGCCGCGCGCGTGCGGGGCATGGGCCAGCGCGATGCGGTTGACTTCGATCACCAGCTCGGAAGCCGCGAGCAATGCGTCCTTGCGCAACTCCATGGGCGTGGGGCCGGCGTGGGCTTCCATGCCCTGCACCACCACGTCGTACCAGCGTTGGCCCAGTGCCCCCTCGACCACGCCGATGACGCGTTCATTCGCCTCGAGCACCGGCCCCTGTTCGATGTGCGCTTCGAAATACGCGCCCACCGGCGATGCCGCGGCCGAAGCCGGCGCGCTGCCTGCGTAGCCGATGGAAGCAAGCGCTTCGGCCACGCTGATGCCCTCGGTGTCGCGCTGCGCCAGCGCATGCTCGAGCGTGAAGGCATCCACGAACACGCCGGAGCCCATCATCACGGGCACGAAGCGCGAGCCCTCTTCGTTGGTCCACACCGCAATTTCCAGCGGCGCCTCGGTCACTACCTTGGCGTCGTTCAGGCTGCGGATCACCTCCAGCCCTGCCAGCACACCATAGTTGCCGTCGAACTTTCCGCCCGTGGGCTGGGTATCGATATGGCTGCCCGTAACCACCGGCGGCCGCGTGTTGTCGCGGCCCGCGCGGCGCGCGAAGATGTTGCCGATCTGGTCGACACGCACTTCGCAACCGGCCTCGCGCGCCCAGCGGGTAAAGAGGTCTCGGCCTTGCCTGTCGAGGTCGGTCAACGCAATGCGGCAGACGCCGCCCTTTTCGGTCGCGCCGAGCTTCGCCAGGTCCATCAGCGAGTTCCAGAGGCGCTTGCCGTCGATGCGGAGTTGGGTGGGTGAGTTCATGGCTTTTGCAAAAAGAAGAATGAATGCGCGAGGCCTCAAGCAAGGCCCACGCCCAGATAGCGGTCTTTCACATCGTGGTCGGCCATGAAGGCGGCGTTGCCGGCTTCGTGCACGATCACGCCCTGTTCCAGGATGTAGTGGCGGTCGGCCAGTTGTACGCAAACTTCCAGGTTCTGCTCCACCAGCAGAATGGCCACGCCAGCCGCCTTGATGAGCTTGAGCTGCGCGACGATTTCTTCCACGATGACCGGCGCAAGGCCTTCCACGGGTTCGTCGAGGATCAGCAGGCGCGGGTGGTTCATGAGCGCACGGCCAATGGCCAGCATCTGCTGCTCGCCGCCCGAAAGCTGTCCACCGCCGTTGCGGCGCCGCTCCTTCAGGCGCGGAAAGATGCGGTAGATGTCGTCCAGCTGCCAGGGCGAATCACGGCGCTGGCCGAGCAGCAGGTTTTCTTCCACGGTCAGCAGCTTGAAGACGCCGCGGTGTTCGGGCACCAGGCACACGCCGCGCGTGGCAATGCGGTGCGGCGGCATGCCCGCGATGTCCGAACCTTGAAAGCGCACGCGGCCACTGGTTGGCGTAACCGCGCCGGCAATGCTTTTGAGCGTGGTCGATTTGCCCGCGCCGTTGCGGCCGAGCAGCGTGACCAGTTCGGCTTCGCCCACATGCATCGACACGCCCTGCAGTACATGGCTCTTGCCGTAGTGCGCGTGCAGACCTTCGACTTCGAGGATGTTCGCGCTCATCGGGGCGCCTCCGTTCTCCGAGAGCCGGCCATGGCCCGGCTGTTGCCCCCTCTCCCGTCGGGGAGAGGGCTGGGGTGAGGGCCGGCGGCGATGGCAAAGGCGGTGCATGTGCGAAGGCCGCGGCCCTCACCGGAAACAGTGTTCCTCATGCCTTGCCCCCGGTGATCATGTTTCCCAGGTAGGCCGTGCGCACGCGCGCATCGGCCCGAATGTCGCCCGGCAACCCTTCAGCCAGCACGCGGCCCAGCTGCATCACCGTCACGGTGTCGGAAATGTCCATCACGATGTTCATGTTGTGCTCGATCAGCACCACGGTGTGCGCATCGCGCAGGCCGCGAATCAGCCGCTTCATGTCGTCCAGGTCGTCGATGCCCATGCCCGAGGTCGGCTCGTCCAGGAAGATGGCCTTGGGTTTCGCTGCCAGCGCCATGCCCACTTCGAGGCGGCGCTGCTGGCCATGCGAGAGCTCGCTGGCGGGCACATCGGCCAGCCGCGTGAGGCCCACGCGCTCCAGCACCTCGGCCACCGTTTCTGCGCAGGCGCGTTCGCCAACCGGCGCGCGCCAGCAGTTCATGGCCTGTCGCGGCGCAATGCCCTGCGCCGCCACGCGCAGGTTCTCGCGCACCGGCAAGCTCGCGAACAGGCTGGTCACCTGAAAAGAGCGCGCCATGCCGCGCTGCACGCGCTTGTGGTCGGGCTCGCGCGTCACGTCGTGGCCGTCGAACAGAATGCGGCCACCGGTTGCTGTGCCGGTGCCCGTGAGCATGTGGAACAGCGTGGTCTTGCCGGCGCCGTTCGGGCCGATGACCGAGTGCACCGTGTTGCGCCTGATCTTCAGGTCGACCCCGCCGAGCGCGGCGAACTTGCCGTAGTGCTTGGTAACGCCGATGGCTTCGATGAGTACCGGTTCTTCGCTCATGCCTTTTCTCCCTGGGCCGCGGTTGCTTGCAGCGCATTCTTGGTGGCCGCCTCCTTCCGGAACACACGGCGCCATACGCTTTCGCCCAGCCCCCACAGGCCGCGTTGCATGCCGATGCTCACGCCGATCAGCAAGAGCCCCAGCAACAACAGCCATCGCGGCCACAGCGTGGAAAGCCAGTCGGCCAGTACCACGTAGAAGGCAGAGCCCAGCACCGACGCGAACAGGTTGCCGGTGCCGCCGATCACGGTAATGACCAAAATCATTTCGCTCGTGTGGTATTCGGCATTCGACAGCGGCGCAATGCCGGTCATCATCGCGTGCAGTCCGCCCGCAAGGCCCGTGACGGCGCCTGAGATCACGAAGGCCAGCAACTTGAAGCGCTTTAGGTCGTAGCCCACCGCGGCGGCGCGGTCCTCGTTGTCGCGAATGGCGAGCAGCGTGCGGCCGAACACCGAGTCGGTCACGCGCAGCAGCAGGCCGAAGGCGATGAGGAACACCACCGCCACAAAGGCGTAGTACTTCCAGGGCGTGTCCATGAAGGCGGGGCGCGGCACGTCGAGCAGGCCGTTGTCTCCACCCGTGAGCCCCGAAGCGGTGTACGCCACAAAGTAGAACATCTGCGCAAAGGCCAGCGTGAGCATCACGAAGTAGGTGCCGCGCTGGCGGATGGCCACCCAGCCGACCAGCGCAGCGCCGAGCGCACCCATGGCAATGGCCGCAAGCAGCGCGAGCGGCATTGGCAACTGAAGCCGCGTGAGCAGGATTGCGATGGTGTAGCTGCCCAGCCCGAAGAAGATGCCTTGCCCGAACGAGAGCAGGCCCGTGTAGCCCAGCAGCAGGTTGCAGCCCAACGCGGCAAGCGCGTAGATCAGCACCTCGCTCGCGAGCGAACCCGAGCGCAGCACCAGCGGAAGGCCCAGCGCGACGATCAGCGCCAGGAGGAAAGTGATTTTTCTTGGCATGGCGATGTTCATCCTCTGCGGCCGAGCAAGCCATGCGGACGCAAGAGCAGCACGGCGCCCATTGCAACGTAGATCATCAGGCTCGCACCCGGCGGCCAGATGGTGCTCATCAGGCTTTGCACAATGCCGATGAGCAAGCCACCGACCAGCGCCCCGCCAAAGCTGCCGAGCCCCCCTATCACCACCACCACGAAAGCGACGCTGAGCGCTTCCACGCCCATGAAGGGCTCCGCGCCGCGGATCGGCGCGGCCAGCACGCCGGCCAGTGCCGCGGTAGCCGCGCCCAATGCGAACACCAGGCTGAACACGCGGAACACGTTGATGCCGAGCAGCGACACCATCTCGGTCGATTCGCTCCCCGCGCGCACCGCGCTACCGAGGCGCGTGCCTTCGAGCACCCACCACAGCAGCACCGCGAGCACGGCAGTAAAGCCGATCACGAACAGCCGGTACTTGGGATAGATGAAGCTGCCCCACATCACCACGCCCTGCAGCAGGTCGGGCGTCGGCACGCTGTTGCCGAGCGGCCCCCAGAACACGATGACGATCTCCTGCACCGCCAGCGCAAGCCCCACGGTCACGAGGATGTGGAACTCGTGCGCCTTGGCATACACACGGCGCAGCAGCAGCTTCTCGGCCAGCCAGCCCAGCGTGCCCACAAACAGCGGCACCAGCACCAGCGCGGCCCAGAAGTCGAGCCCCCACTGCATGGCCTGAAAGCACAGGTAGGCACCCAGCAGATAGAAAGCCCCGTGCGCAAAATTCACGAAGCGCAGCAGGCCGAACACGATGGACAAGCCAACGGCCAGCAGGAAATACAGCATGCCAATGCCGATTCCGTTGATGGTCTGGAGCAGGTAGACGGTCATGGGCGCGTCGGTGTCCTTTTGCGGCCTCAGGCCAGCTTGCAGCCGGTCTTGTCTACGGCAAGGAACGATTTGCCCGAACTCACCACGTCCACATAGTCGGCCGCGTTCTTCATCTTCGACTTGGCCTTGCCCTTGAGCAGGTAGTAGTCCTTGATGACCTGGTGGTCGGCCTTGCGGATTTCTTCGGTGCCGGTGAGCCCTTCGTACTTCATGCCTTCGAGCGCCGCGATCACGGCCTTCTGGTCCACGGTGCCGGCCTTGACGATGCCGTCGATGAGGATCTTGGTGCACACATACGAGCCCGCGAGGCTGTAGTTGGGCACGATCTTGAGCTTGTCGGCCGTGAGCTTCACCAGGTCCTTGTTGAGCGTGGTGTCTGCGGTGTGCCAGTACTGCGCGCCGAAGTAGACGCCGTCGCACAGGTCGGCGCCGAGTTCGTCGAACTGCTCCAGGCCCGAGGCCCAGGCCATGAGGATGGTCATGTTCTTGTGCATGCCAAAGCTCACCGCCTGGCGCAGCGCGGCCGACGATTGCGCACCGAAGTTCAGCAGCAGCAGCACGTCGGGCTTGGCCGCCATGGCGTTGGTGAGATAGCCGCTGAACTCTTTCTCGTTGAGCGAGTGGTAGCTGTTGCCCACGTGCTCGATGCCCTTCTCCTGAAAGATGTTCTTGGCCGCGCCCAGCAGGCCTTCGCCGAACACGTATTGCGGCGTGATGGTGTACCAGCGCTTGGCCTTGGGCATGGAGGCGATCAGCGGGCGCACGGTCTGTTCGATGGCGCCGAAGGTGGGCACCGACCAGCGGAAGGTGGCGGGGTTGCAGTCCTTGCCCGTAATTTCGTCGGCGCCCGCGGTGGTAATGAACACGCCGCCGGCCTTCTCGGCCTCCTTGCCCATGGCCAGCGCTTCGGACGACAGGATGCCGCCCGCGAAGAACTTGGCGCCCTGCTGCTGCGAGGCTTCCTGCACCTTGCGAACGGCGGTGGCCGGCTTGCCTTCGGTGTCGAGCACGGTGTAGGCCAGCGGGCGTTTGAGCACGCTGCCGTATTGCTCGATGGCCAGCTTCATGCCCAGGTCCGCGAATTTGCCGTTGGCCGCGAAGGCGCCCGACATGGGCACCGGGCAGCCGAAGCGGATCGCGTCAGCCGACTGGGCAAAGGCGGCGCGGCTGCCCAGGAGCGAGGCGGGAGCGGCCGACAGGGCGGCAAGCTGAAGAAGGTGTCTGCGTTGCATGGAATTCTCCGGACGTGGTTTGGGAGGTAAGAGAAAAGGTGCGGCCTCGGGTCGGCAGCAAATTTAAGCGGATAAATATGATTAATATGCTGGTAAAAACCCGCTAGCAATGGTCGTGCCAAAATTCGGGGAAGGTCCGGGCCCGATACCTGCTCCAGATGCCTCATCACTCTCGAAAATGATTCGCTACGCATGAAATCGACGCAGGACGCCATGGCATTCGGGCAGAACCGCCCCAAGCGGCAAAAGCTCTCCGACGTCATCGTCGAGGACGTCAAGCGCTGGATCGTTGCCGAGCGCAAGCAGCCGGGCGACCGGCTGCCGAATGAGAAGGAGCTGATCGAGCTCTTCGGATATTCGAAGAGCACGGTGCGCGAAGCTTTGAAGGCGCTGGAAGTGCGCGGACTCATCTCCATCCGCACGGGGCCGGGCGGCGGGGCCTATTTGCAGCAGGTGTCGGTCGACCACGCGTCGGAGCCGCTACGCAACTTTCTGCACTTTCACCACCTGGACGGCCACCACATCTATCAGCTGCGCAAGGTGCTGGAGCCCGAGTTGGCAGTGAGCGTGATCGGCAAGCTGACGCCCGAACATTTCGAACGGCTGGAAGCGAATGTGCGCCTTTGCACGCTGGAGCCCACCAACGAAGACGAACTGCGCACGCAGCGCGAGGCCGAGCTTGCGTTTCACACGATGCTGGCGGAGGCCTGCCCCAATCCGGTGCTGTCATTCATGTGCCGCTTCTTGAACGACCTGCTGCGAGACTTGGTGGTCTACAAGAAGGCGCTGGACCATCACCATTTTGGCGAGACCAATGTCGACTACCACACGCAGCTGCTGTCGGCTTACCGCCGGGAAGACGCGGATGAGGTGCGCCGGCTGATGGCCGAGCACATGATCGATGCCGAGGCGCACATGCATGAGATGGAGGCGCATATCGGGGCCAAGCATTTGCTGCTGCCTAGCGGGCAGCGCTGACCGGCCAGGTTGAGAGCAGGCCGTTTTTCTTGTCCCCTCTCCCCTCGGGGAGAGGGTTAGGGTGAGGGCCGCGGGCCTTAACACCCGCACGCCCTTTGCCATCGCCGAAGCCCTCACCCCAGCCCTCTCCCGCAAGCGGGAGAGGGAGCAAGAGAGGTCGCGCACAAGCTTTACTTGTGTGCCTTCTCCAAGCAGTCTTGAAACGCCAGCACAGCCCGCGAAGGCTTGGGCGACCGCCGCAGCAAGCTCACAAACCGGCACGCGTAGTTGAACCGAGCCGGCAGCACAGGCTTCATGAGCCCGCGCTCATCGAACACCTGCGCGTAGTGGTCAGGCAAAAAACCGAGAAATCGCCCCGACAGAATCAACGTCGCAATCGCCTCCTGGTCGAAGCCCGTCGCCTTGCGCGAGAGCTTGGCCCGGTGGCTCAGTTCCATATTGGGCGAGTGGTAACCCAGGCCCGCGAAGTGGTGCTCCCGCAGCTTGGCCCAGGTGAGCTTTGCGTTGTTGCTGTCGAAGAGCGGATGTCCGTTGCCGCAGTAAAGCAGCATCGTCTCGTCGAACAGATCGGCGTACACCAGGCTTTTCGAGGCGCGGTGCGCGGGAATGATGCCGATCTGGAAATTGCCCTCCAGCACGCCCTGCTCTATGGCGTTGATCGAGCCTACATGCACCGCCAGGTTCACCTCCGGCGCCATCTCGGTGAAGCGCGCAATGGCATCGCCTATGCGCGCCTTCGGGTTGGTGGCTGTCTTGTCGAAAAGCGCCACCTCCAGCTGCCCGCCCATGCGGTTGTGAATGTCGTCGATGCTGCCGCGAAAGGCGTCGACCGAGGCCAGCAGCCGCAGGGTTTCGTCGTACACCCGCTGGCCTTCGGCCGTGAGCGCAAAGCCCGCCCGTCCGCGTCGGCACAGCACCAGCCCGAGCCGCGTCTCCAGGTCTTTCACGTGCCGGCTCACGGTGGAGGTGCCGATGTTCAGCTCCAGCTCCGCTGCCGCCATGCCGCCGCAATCGACCACGCTCTTGAACACCTTGAGCAGGCGCAGGTCCATGTCGCTGAGCTGCCCCAGAACGGCGCGGTTGCGCGTGCTTTGTGCACCGTTTTGTGCACTGTTTTGGGCTTTGGCTTTTACTTGCATGAAACGTCAAGTGAACATTGATATTGCGCCATTCTCCACACTGAAGGCCATGCCAACAATCGGCACACCTCATCACCCTTCTGGAGCCCGCCCTGCGCGGGAAGCGCCATGACCCTTGCAACACCCGCCATCGAACCGACGCCCGCCCTGCGTACCGACGCCGCATGGCTCGACGCGCACTGGATGCCCTACACCGGCAACCGCAACTTCAAGGCCGATCCGCGCATGATCGTGGAGGCCAAGGGCGCCTACTTCACCGATGGCGACGGCCGCAAGATCTTCGACGGCCTTTCGGGCTTGTGGTGCTCGGGCCTCGGCCATGGCCGCCCCGAAATCACCGAGGCGGTGAGCCGACAGATCGCCAAGCTCGACTACTCACCCGCCTTCCAGTTCGGCCATCCGCTCTCTTTCGAGCTGGCCAACAAGATCAAGGAACTGACGCCTGCGGGCCTGGACTACGTGTTCTTCACCGGCTCGGGCTCCGAAGCCGCCGACACCTCGCTGAAGATGGCGCGCGCCTACTGGCGCACCAAGGGCCTCGCCAGCAAGACGCGCCTGATCGGCCGCGAAAAGGGCTATCACGGTGTCAACTTCGGCGGCATTTCGGTGGGCGGCATCGCGGCCAACCGCAAGCTCTTCGGCCAGGGCGTGGAAGCCGACCACCTGCCGCACACGCAGATTGCGGCCAACGCTTTCACACGCGGCATGTCGGAGAACGGCGCCGAGCTGGCCGACCGCCTGCTCGACCTGATCGCGCTGCACGATGCATCGAACATTGCGGCGGTGATCGTCGAGCCGTTTGCAGGTTCGGCCGGCGTGGTGATTCCGCCCAAGGGTTACCTGAAGCGGCTGCGCGACATCTGCACGGCGAACAACATCCTGCTGATCTTCGATGAAGTGATCACCGGTT
Source organism: Variovorax sp. CCNWLW235 (assembly GCF_037204085.1). Lineage (NCBI taxonomy): Bacteria > Pseudomonadati > Pseudomonadota > Betaproteobacteria > Burkholderiales > Comamonadaceae > Variovorax > Variovorax sp. CCNWLW235. The sequence continues at coordinate 102,064 of NZ_JBBCBW010000002.1, forward strand.
TCGGCCGCTGCGGCGCGCTCACGGGTGCCGAGGCTTTCGGCGTGACACCCGACATCATGAACATTGCCAAGCAGGTGACCAACGGCGCGCAGCCGATGGGCGCGGTGGTTGCCAGCAAGGACATCTACGACACCTTCATGGCAGCCGGCGGCCCCGACTACATGCTCGAGTTCCCGCACGGCTACACCTACGGCGCGCACCCGGTGGCCTGCGCCGCCGGCATTGCGGCGCTCGACGTGCTGCAGAAGGAAGACATGATCGGCCGCGTGAAAACGCTTGCACCGCATTTCGAGAACGCGGTGCACAGCCTCAAGGGCAGCAAGCACGTCACGGACATCCGCAACTACGGCCTGGCTGCCGGCATCACCATTGCCGCGCTGCCGGGTGAACCGGCGCGCCGCCCGTACGAGATCGCGATGAACTGCTGGAAGAAGGGCTTCTACGTGCGCTACGGCGGCGACACGATCCAGCTCGCGCCGCCCTTCATTGCGGAAAAGGGCGAGATCGACCGCCTGATCAACGCGCTGGCCGACGCTCTGGCCGAAACGAACTAGCGCACGGCGGCAGGCGGTTGGCGATGGGCGGCTCTGCATAATGAGCCGGCCTTCATTTCCCTCCTGCCAACCCCCGTGCAACAGATCGACCTTTCCTACGCGATCCGTCCCCGCCGCAGCGGTTCGCGGCAGATTCGCAATCCGCTGATGCAACTGCTGCAGGCGGTGCGCGAGCACGGCTCCATCTCGGCCGCGGCGCGCGCGCTCGGCCTCTCCTACCGCCACGTGTGGGGTGAGCTCAAGCACTGGGAACAGACGCTCGGCCATGCACTGGTGCAGAGCGAGCAGGGCCAGCGGGCGCAGCTTTCCGAATTCGGCGACAAGCTGCTGTGGGCCGAGCGCCAGGCGCAGGCGCGACTGGCACCGCAGATCGAGGCACTGCACGCCGAACTCGAGCGTGCCTTCGCGCTCGCCTTCGATGACCGCACCCATGTGCTGAGCCTGCAGGCAAGCCACGACGATGCTCTGGCGCTGCTGCGCACCCATGCGGCGGGCACTGTGCAGCTGCACCTGGACATTCATTTCACGGGCAGCGTCGACGCGATACGCGCGCTGAACCAGGGCCGCTGCGTGATGGCGGGCTTTCACACGCTGGAGCATCCGCCGCAGGGTTCGCTGGCACAGCGCACCTACCAGCCGCTGCTCAAGCCCGGGCAGCACAAGCTCATCGGCTTTGCGCGGCGCACGCAGGGGCTGCTCGTGGCGCCCGGCAATCCGCTGCGACTGCGCTCGCTGGCGGATGTGGCGCGGCTGCGCGCACGCTATGTGAATCGCACGATCGGCACCGGCACGCGCGTGCTGCTCGATGAGCTGCTGTCGCAAGCGGGCCTCGATGCCGCTGCGCTCATGGGCTATGAACGCTGCGAAACCTCGCATGCCGCCGTGGCGCACGCTGTGGCTTCGGGACAGGCCGATGCCGGACTCGGGGTTGAATCGGCGGCCCACGCCGAAGGCCTCGGATTCGTGCCGCTGGTGCATGAGCGCTATCACCTGGCCTGTCTGAAGTCGGCACTCGATCAGCCCGCTACGCGGGCGCTGGTGGCGGTGCTGCAGAGTGCAAGCTGGCAGCACCTGCTCGGCACCTTGCCCGGCTACCAAGCCGCGAACAGCGGCGAAGTGCAGTCGCTGCGCGAGCTGCTCCCGTGGTGGACCTTCCAGCGCGAGAAGGCGCACAAGCATTGAAATTGCCGGCAAAGGCAACGCCGGCCGGCCAATAAGTTAAGGTTGTGCCCATGACGGATGCTGTGCACAGCGACATTCCGGCCCGGCTCGACCGCCTCCCCTGGTCTCGCTGGCACTGGCGCGTGGTGATCGCGCTCGGCGTGGCCTGGGTGCTCGACGGCCTCGAAGTGACCCTGGTCGGCTCCATAGGCGCCGTGCTCGAGAGGCCCGACACACTGGGCCTCAGCGCCGCCCAGATCGGCTGGTCGGGTTCGATCTACATTGCCGGCGCGGTCATCGGCGCCCTGCTCTTCGGCCGGCTGACCGACCGGCTCGGGCGCAAGAAACTCTTTCTCGTCACGCTGGTGGTCTACACGCTGGGCACGCTGGCCACCGCGTTCTCGCCGGATTTCGCCTTCTTTGTGCTCTGCCGTTTCATCACGGGGCTGGGCATCGGCGGCGAATACGCGGCCATCAACTCGGCCATCGACGAACTCATTCCGGCCCGCGTGCGCGGCCGCGTGAACCTTGCCATCAACGGCAGCTTCTGGATTGGCGCAGGGCTGGGAGCCGCGCTCAGCCTGGTGCTGCTCGATGCGCGCGTGATCGGGCCGGTATGGGGCTGGCGCGCGGGCTTTGCGCTGGGTGCGATGCTGGCAGTGGCCATCTTGCTGGTGCGGCGCAACGTGCCCGAGAGCCCGCGCTGGCTGATGGCGCACGGCCGCGCCGACGAGGCGCTGCGCATTGTCGAAGCCATCGAGGCTGAAGTGCAGGCGCAGCATGGGCAGCTGCCTGCCGCGCAGGGCCGCGTCGCCTACGTTGGGAATCGCCGGAGTCCAACAATGCGCGAAGTGGCGCACGTGCTGCTGCGCCGCTACCGTGAGCGCAGCGTGGTCGCGGTGGCGCTGATGGTGTCGCAGGCCTTCTTCTACAACGCGATCTTCTTCACCTATGCGCTGGTGCTCACGCGCTTCTACGGCGTGGCCGAAGACAACGTGGCGCTGTATATCTTTCCGTTCGCGCTCGGCAACGTGCTGGGGCCGCTGCTGCTGGGCCCGCTGTTCGACAGCGTGGGCCGGCGCAAGATGATTGCGCTGACCTATGTGCTGGCCGGCGTCGGGCTCGCGCTCACCGGCTGGGCCTTCATGATGGGCTGGCTCGACGCGCGCAGCCAGGCGCTGTGCTGGTCGGCGGTGTTCTTCCTGGCCTCGGCGGCGGCCAGCTCGGCCTATCTCACTGTCAGCGAAGTGTTCCCGCTCGAGATGCGCGCGATGGCCATCGCCATCTTCTACGCCATTGGCATGGGCGCGGGCGGCTTCGTGGCGCCGGTGCTGTTCGGCGCGCTGATCGAAACCGGGAGCCGGGGCGCCGTGATGGTGGGCTATCTCATCGGCGCGTCGCTGGTCATCGTCGCGGGACTGCTGGCGCTGCGCTATGCGGCCGACGCGGAGCGCAAACCGCTGGAGGAAGTGGCGCCGCCGCTGTCGTCAGGTGACGGCGGCCATTGAAGCGGCGCAGATGCGCGAGGGCTCGGGGAGAGTCACAGACTGCAGGTCCGGAAGCCGAAGAAACCGTCGTCGCGGCCCGGCAAGGCGAACCCGCGGCGGCGTGGTGAGCGCAGGCGTGCCCGGGTCGCGAAAGACGCGCCGCGCAGCACGCGGGCCTGGCCGAACGCAGGGGTCGGGTCGAACTCTCCGCCCCCGCTCCACGGGTCGGCCCTGAAGCCGGGCCATGGCCGCAGCGTACCCGCCGTCCATTCGTGCACGTCGGCCCAACGAAAGCCGCGCCGCGCGGCGGTGTGCGCCGCAATCTCCCATTCGACCTCGGTTGCGATGCGCCGGCCGGCCCAGCGCGCCCAGGCGTCGGCCTCCCACCAGCTCAGGTGAACGGCGCCGTGGTGGCCGGCCGCACGCACGGTTGCACCGAAACGGTGCTGAAGCACCGAGCCGCCGGTGCCGTTGCGCGCGGCGCCGATCTGCTCGACATGCCGCGGCCCGCGGCGCCCATCGATCTGCGCGGAAAGCCAGCGCCAGCCTTCGGGGTGCCAGAGCTCCTCGCGGTCATAGCCGCCTTCGTCGACGAACTCGATGAACTGGTTCCAGGTCACGGGCTGGGCATCGATCTCGAATTCGGGCACGTCGACGCGGTGCGCACCCTGCTCCTGCGCAAAGGCGAATCCGCCGCCGGCCGGCAGGCCGAGCTCCCATTGCGTGGAAGGCAGCACCAGCGGCTCGCGCGTGACCGAAACCGGCAGCGGCTCGATGCCGAGGGAGAGCCCCAGCGTCTGCGCCATCACGATGAACTGCTCGCCGCGCAGGTCCTCATGGAAAAGCGCAAGGCGGTAGAAGTACAGGCCAGGGTCCGTCTCGGCCGCATGCTCGAGCAGCTCGAGCGTGCTTTCCAGTGTTTCGAGCAGGTAGGCCTTGGTCTGGCCGAGGTCCGGCAGGCCGGGCGACCAGATCCGCTCCCGCGTGGCCTGGGCGGGGTCCCACCAGCTGTCGGCATGCGGATCGATGGCGGCCAGCCGCGTCGGGCGCACCGGGCAATCGGCGCCGAAGGCACGCTGCGTGTTGCGGCCGATCCACCATTCGGCAAACCAGCCGATATGCCCGGCCAGCCAGACCGGCGGCACCACGCCCGCGTCTTCGGTGCGTGCCACCGCAAGATCGGGCGAACCCAGCGCCTCTTCATAAAGCGACAGCAGGTGAAGCGTGTGGTTGCGCGCGTCCATGAGGGCCAGCGACAGCAGCTCGCGGCCGGCTCGCCGCATGTCGGGCGAATCGATGGAGTGCGGCAGGCCCGTGGGCAGCAGGGGCGGCGACGATGGCATGTTTCATTATGGCGAGCCGCGGCACCAGCGTGGCGCACGGCGGGCGCGTCTACGGGAATACACCGCCCGGCCCCGCCTGAAAACGGCTTCCCGCGCCGATAAAATCGCGCGTCCGCAAAAGCTCCGACCGCCGCCTGCCGGCCGAGTCCGGGCCGCTTCTGCATCCAAGCATCCATTCTTCTGGAGAAGAGCATGAATTTCCTGCTCAGATTTTCGCGCGCGGTCGATTGGCTGAACGGCCAGATCGGCAAGTACGTGATCTGGCTCATCCTTGCGTCCACGGTCATCAGCGCCCTGAACGCGGTAGTCCGCAAGGCCTTCAACATCAGCTCCAACGCTTATCTCGAGGTTCAGTGGTACCTGTTCGCGGCATCGTTCCTGATTGCCGCGGGCTACACGCTGCTGAACCAGGAGCACGTGAAGGTCGACGTACTCGCCGGAAAGCTGTCCAAGCGTGGGCAGATCTGGATCGACATCATCGGCTTTGTCTTCTTTCTCACCCCGTTCTGCCTGGCCGTGCTCTGGTACGGCATTCCGTTCTTCATGCAGGGCTACCGCTCGGGCGAAATGTCGAACAACGCGGGCGGCCTGATCCGCTGGCCGATCTACGCAATGATTCCGCTCGGCTTCGGCTTGCTGATGCTGCAGGGGTGGTCCGAGCTGATCAAGCGCATTGCCTTCCTGCAGGGCCGCATCGAGGACCCGACGGCCAAGCGTGGCGAAAAAACGGCTGAAGAAGAGCTCGCCGAGTCGATCCGCCGGCTGGCCGAAGCCCAAACCAAATCCAGCTGAACCGGACCATCATGGAATTCATCATTCAGAACTACGCCCCGCTGATGTTCGCGGGCCTGATCTGCTTTCTGCTGGTCGGTTTCCCCGTTGCCTTCAGCCTTGGCGCCTGCGGCCTGTTCTTCGGCTTCGTCGGCATCGAACTCGGCTTGCTGCCCGAGGCGCTGCTGCAGGCCATGCCGCTGCGGCTCTTCGGCATCATGCAGAACGACACGCTGCTGGCCATTCCGTTCTTCACGCTCATGGGGCTGATCCTCGAGCGCAGCGGCATGGCCGAAGACCTGCTCGAGACCATCGGCCAGCTGTTCGGCCCGATTCGTGGCGGCCTGGCACTGGCCGTGGTGTTCGTGGGCGCGCTGCTCGCGGCAACCACCGGCGTGGTGGCTGCATCGGTGATCTCGATGGGCCTGATCTCGCTTCCGATCATGATGCGCTACGGCTACGACCGGCGCCTGGCGACGGGCGTGATCGCGGCCTCGGGCACGCTGGCGCAGATCATTCCGCCTTCGCTGGTGCTGATCATCCTGGCCGACCAGCTTGGCCGCAGCGTCGGCGACATGTACAAGGGCGCCTTCCTGCCCGGCTTCCTGCTGATGGGCATGTACGCGCTCTACGTCATCCTGCTCGCGGTGTTCAAGCCGGCATGGGTGCCGGCGCTGCCGCCGGAAGCACGTACGATGCGCGAAGACAACGGCAAGAGCGGCGGCCCCTCGCTGCTGGTGCTCACCGCGGTCTGCGTGGTTGCGTCGGTGTGGTTCGCACGGCACATTGCCGACATCCACACGTGGTGGAAGGGCGAAGAAGTCACGCGCGTGGCCACCGACGAGACCATCGTCGTCTCCATGTGCGCCGGCGTGCTGCTGGCGCTGGTCATCGCGGTCATCAACCGCGTCACGCGCCTGGGCCTGCTCTCGCGCATGGCCGAGCGCGTGACCTTCGTGCTCATTCCGCCGCTGCTGCTGATCTTCCTGGTGCTCGGCACCATCTTCCTGGGCGTTGCAACGCCCACCGAAGGCGGCGCCATGGGTGCCATTGGCGCACTCATCATGGCCATGGTGCGCGGGCGCATGAGCATGTCGCTGCTCAAGCAGGCGCTCAACACCACCACCAAGCTGTCGTGCTTCGTGGTGTTCATCCTGATCGGCGCAACGATCTTCGGCCTGGTGTTCCAGGGCGTGGACGGACCGCGCTGGGTCGAGCACCTGCTGGCCAAGGTGCCGGGCGGCCAGCTGGGCTTCCTGATCGTGGTGAACGTCATGGTGTTCTTCCTGGCGTTCTTCCTCGACTTCTTCGAGTTGTCGTTCATCGTGGTGCCGCTCTTGGCCCCGGTGGCCGACAAGCTGGGCATCGACCTGATCTGGTTCGGCGTGCTGCTGGCGGTGAACATGCAGACCTCGTTCATGCATCCGCCGTTCGGCTTTGCGCTCTTCTACCTGCGCAGCGTGGCGCCGACCAAGGCCTACAAGGACCGCGTCACGGGCCAGATGATCGAGCCCGTCACCACGATGCAGATCTACTGGGGTGCCGTGCCGTTCCTGCTGATCCAGCTGACGATGGTGGGCCTGATCATTGCGTTCCCGGGCATCGTGTCGAGCGGGCTGGACGAAAAAGAGGTCTACGACCTCGACAAGGTCATGCGCGAGATGGAAGCCAACATGCCGGGCTCTGCGCCCGAGATTCCCGCCCCCGAAGTGCCGGCGCCCGACGCGGGCACCGCGCCTGCACCGGAGTCCGGAGCCTCCGCGCCCGCGGGCGGTGCAGCGGCTCCGGCGGCCGAGGACGATCCGATGAAGGCCATGCTGGAATCGATGGAGCGGGAAAAGAAGTAAGCCCCCTCGCCCGTCCCCAGGGCCTGCGCACCGCGCAGGCCTCAGACAAAAAAAAGCCCGCGCGATGCGGGCTTTTTCTTTGCCGGGCCGAAGCCGCGTATCAGAGCTTCTGCTTGGACATGAAGTTGTCGAAAGCCGATTCGGCGAAGCGGAACCACAGCACCTGGTCGCGCTGGAACGTGCGCAGGTCGGCGTAGATCTTCTTCCACTCGGGGCTCTTGGCATCGTTCTCTGCGAACACTTCCATCGAAGCCTTGAAGGACGCGTCGAGCACGGCCTGCGAGAACGGCAGCACCTTGGTCTTGGACGCCACCAGTTGCTTCAGCGCCGTGGGGTTCAGCGCGTCGTACTTGGCGAGCATGTCGGACGAAGCGACGGCCGCGGCGGCTTCCACGATGGCCTTGTTCTCTGCCGAGAGGCCGTCGAACGCCTTCTGGTTGATGAAGAAGTCCACTTCAGGACCGCCTTCCCACCAGCCGGGGTAGTAGTAGAACGGCGCAACCTTGTTGAAGCCGAGCTTCTGGTCGTCGTAAGGACCGACCCATTCGGCCGCATCCAGCGTGCCCTTTTCGAGCGACTGGTAGATCTCGCCGCCGGGAATACTTTGCGGCACCGCGCCGAGCTTGGTCATCACGTCGCCGATGAGGCCGCCGCCCAGGCGCATCTTCATGCCCTTGAAGTCGGCCGGCGACTTGATTTCCTTGCGATACCAGCCGCCCATCTGGCAGCCCGTGTTGCCGCCGGCAAGGCTCAGCATGTTGTATTTGGCGTAGAACTCGTTCATGAGCTTGCGGCCGTTGCCGTGCATCATCCACGCGTTCATCTGGCGCGAGTTCAGGCCGAACGGAATGGCCGAGCCCAGCGCGAAGGCGGGGTTCTTGCCGTAGAAGTAGTAAGGCACGGTGTGGCACATCTCGACCGAACCGTTTTGCACGCCGTCCACCACGCCGAAGGGAGGCATCAGCTCGCCGCCGGCGTGAACCGAGATCTCGAACTTGCCGCCCGACATGGCCTTGACTGCCTTGGCAAACACTTCCGCGCCGCCGTAGATGGTGTCCAGCGACTTGGGGAAGCTGGAGGCGAGGCGCCAGCGGACGGCGGCTTGCGCATGAACTGCGGGCGCAATGCCGGCGGCCAGAACGCCGGCGATGCCGGCGTTTTTAATGAGGGAACGACGATCCATTGAAATTCACTCCGAGTGCATTGGAAAAAACGAAACGCGGCTTGTGGCCGCGTCGACGACTTTCGTAAGTCGTGGCGATTGTAAAAACCTGCTTACAGGCGGCCCGCCGGGGTTTACCCTGCGACGGAACCGAAGCGCCGAGCGATCGAGGCTTCGATGCCCGCTGCGTCGAGGCCGATGGACGCGAGCAGCTTGGCCGGATCGCCATGCTCGATGAAGCGGTCGGGCAAGCCCAGCTGCAACACCGGCTTCTGCACGTTGGCCGCCAGCAACGCCTCGAGCACCGCGCTGCCCGCGCCACCCATGACGGCGCCCTCCTCGAGCGTGACGATGGCGTCGTGCGTGCCAGCCACCTGCAGCAGCAGTTCGACGTCGAGCGGCTTGGCCCAGCGCATGTTGACCACCGTGGCGTCGAGCGATTCGGCTGCCGTGAGCGCCGGGTACAGCAAGGTGCCGAACGCGAGGATCGCAATGCGCTTGCCTTCGCGGCGCACTTCGCCCTTGCCGAACGGCAGCGCATCGAGTGCCAGGTGCGGCGTGACGCCGGCACCCGCCCCTCGCGGATAGCGCACCGCCACCGGATGGTTCTGTTCGTAGGCGCTCGACAGCAGCTGGCGGCATTCGCGCTCGTCGGCCGGGCACGCAATGCTCATGTTGGGAATGCAGCGCAGGAACGGGATGTCGTACGCGCCCGCATGCGTGGCGCCGTCGGCACCCACCAGGCCCGCGCGGTCGAGCGCAAACACCACGGGCAGGTTCTGGATTGCCACGTCGTGAATCAGCTGGTCGTAGGCGCGCTGCAGAAAGGTCGAATAGATGGCAACCACCGGCTTCAGGCCTTCGCATGCAAGGCCGGCCGCAAACGTCACGGCATGCTGCTCGGCAATGCCGACGTCGTAGTAGCGGTCGGGAAAGCGCTGCTCGAACTCGACCAGCCCCGAGCCTTCGCGCATGGCCGGCGTGATGCCCACCAGGCGGCCGTCATGGGCCGCCATGTCGCACAGCCATTGGCCGAAGACCTGCGTGAAGGTCTGCTTGGCCACGGCGGCGGGCTTGACCAGCCCCACCTGAGGATCGAACTTGCCGGGGCCGTGATAGGCCACCGGGTCGGCCTCGGCCAGCTTGTAGCCCTGCCCCTTCTTGGTGACCACGTGCAGGAACTGCGGGCCGTCCAGGTGCTTGAGGTTCTCGAGCGTGGGCACCAGCGAATCGATGTCGTGCCCGTCGATAGGGCCCACGTAGTTGAAGCCGAACTGCTCGAACAGCGTGGCCGGAACCACCATGCCCTTGGCATGCTGCTCGAAGCGCTTGGCCAGCTCGAACAGCGGCGGCGCGGCGCGCAGCACGCTCTTGCCCACGTTCTTGGCGGCGGCGTAGAAGTTGCCGCTCATCAGCTGCGCAAGGTAGCGGTTGAGCGCGCCGACCGGCGGGCTGATCGACATGTCGTTGTCGTTCAGGATCACCAGAAGCTTGCAGTCGCACACGCCGGCGTTGTTGAGCGCCTCGAAGGCCATGCCCGCGGTGAGCGCGCCGTCGCCGATGATGGCCACGGCATGACGGTCTTCGCCCTTTTGCTTGGCCGCCATGGCCATGCCCAGCGCGGCCGAGATGCTGGTGGACGAATGCGCGGTGCCGAAGGTGTCGTATTCGCTTTCGCTGCGCTGCGGAAAGCCCGAGATGCCGCCGATCTGCCGCAGCGTGGGCATGCGCTCGCGCCGGCCCGTGAGTATCTTGTGCGGATAGGTCTGGTGGCCCACGTCCCACACCAGGCGGTCGTGCGGCGTGTTGAACACATGGTGCAGCGCGACCGTGAGCTCCACCGTTCCAAGGTTGGAGCTCAGGTGCCCGCCGGTGCGCGAAACGTTGTCGAGCACGCAGGCGCGCACTTCGTCGGACAGCTGCTTGAGCTGGGCCCGGTCGAACTGGCGGATGGGCGAGGGATCGTGGAGCGTGGGAAGCAGCGGGGCCATGGGAGCGTCGTGGTTCTTCTTGTCCATCTGTTCAGCAGTTCATCGGTCGCGGTCGACGACCATGTGGGCCAGCGCGCGCAGTGCCGCGGTATCGGCCAGGCCGCTGCGCTCGAGCGCAGCGAGCGATTCGGCAAGCAGCTGTTTTGCCTGCGCACGTGCGCCGTCGAGGCCCCACAGCGAGACATAGGTGGGCTTGTCCGCGGCGGCATCCTTGCCGGCCGTCTTGCCAAGGGTTTGCGAATCGGCGGTCACGTCGAGAATGTCGTCCACCACCTGGAACGCCAGGCCGATGGCCGCGCCGTAGTCGCGCAGGGCGGCCAGTGCGGCGGGCGCCACGCTGGCGGCGCAGGCGGCACCCATCTCGACGCTGCCCTGCAGCAGCGCGCCGGTCTTCAGGCGGTGCATTTCACGCAGCTGCGCTTCGTTCAGGGCCAAGCCGACGCTGGCCAGGTCGATCGCCTGCCCGCCGGCCATGCCCTGGCTGCCCGCGGCACGCGCCAGCAGGCGGCACAGCGTGGCCTGTGTGGCTGCGGGAATCTCGTCGCCTTCGGGCGTGAGCAGTTCGAAGGCCAGCGCCTGCAGGGCGTCGCCGGCCAGGAGCGCATCGGCCTCGCCGAATTTCACATGCACGGTGGGCTTGCCCCGGCGCAGCACGTCGTTGTCCATGCTCGGCAGGTCGTCGTGCACCAGCGAATAGGCATGGATGAGTTCGGTTGCGCAGGCCGCGCGCAGCGCCGCGGCCGCGTTGCCGCCCACTGCTTCGCTCGCGGCCAGCACCAGCAAAGGCCGCAGCCGCTTGCCGCCGTCGAGCACGGCATAGCGCATCGCATCGCCGAGCAGCACCGGTGCATCGACGCCGACCCAGCGCGACAGCGCGGCTTCGACACGCGCCAGATGCGGTTCGCTCCAGTTGTTGAGCCGCGCGGCGTCCCAATCGGCCACAGCGGCGCTCATTCGGCCGTCCAGGGCTTGAGGCTGCCCGCGTCCAGCACCTTGATCTGGTCTTCGACCGCCTGGAGCTTCTCGCGGCAGAAGGCGAGCAGCGCGGCGCCGCGCTGGTAGCTGCCAAGCAACTGGTCGAGCGGCAGTTGGCCCGACTCGAGCTCTGCAACCAATTGTTCCAACTCCTGGAGCCCGGCTTCGTAGCTGGCCGGCAGCGGCCCGGTGTCGGGCGTGGGCGCCGGGCTGGAGGCGGCGGAAGAAGGGACCTTGGGCATGCGAGAGAACAAGTATGAAATCGGGCATTTTAGGGCGGGGAACCGAATGGCCGCCGCTGTCCGCGGTGCGCCCGGCAAAGGGCGCACCGATGAGCGGACGGCGCGGTTCCGGATCTGCCGCAATGGCATACGAAAGGCTGCGGGCACCGCGGTGCCCCCTTGGGTACAATCGCGTGTTCCCCTGCCGGTCGCGCCGGCACAACTCTCGGGCCGTTGCCTTCACAGACGGCGCCTTCCGTTTTCCTCTTTTTTCTCCCTGTGGGGAGCTTGGTCAGGTCCTCCATGTCTGATTTAAGTCTTCAACTGCAGCAGGCCACGAGCCAACTTCCAGTTTCCGCGTACTTCGACGAGTCGCTTTACGCGCGCGAAATGCAAACGCTGTTCGCGCAAGGTCCGCGCTACGTGGGCCATCGCCTGGCGGTGCCCGAACTGGGCGACTTCCACACGCTGCCGCAAGAGCACCAGGGCCGCGCGCTGGTGCACACGCCCAAGGGGGTGGAGCTCATTTCCAACGTGTGCCGCCACCGGCAGGCGCTCATCCTGCAAGGGCGCGGCCAGCTCGACAACCAGACCGGCGGCAACATCGTCTGCCCGCTGCACCGCTGGACCTACGCCGCAAGCGACCCGCGCACCACGGGCACGCTGATCGGCGCGCCGCATTTCGACCAGGACCCCTGCCTCAACCTGCACAACTATCCGCTCACGGAGTGGAACGGCCTCCTGTTCGAGCGCGGCGCAAACGGCGTGGGGCGCGACGTGGCGGCCGACATGGCCGAACTCGGCCCGCGCGCCGACCTTGACTTCACGGGCTACGCGCTCGACCGCGTCGAGCTGCACGAGTGCAACTACAACTGGAAGACCTTCATCGAGGTCTACCTCGAGGACTACCACGTCGGCCCGTTCCACCCCGGCCTCGGCAGCTTCGTAACCTGCGACGACCTGCGCTGGGAGTTCAACCGCAACTTCTCGGTGCAAACGGTGGGCGTGGCCAACCGGCTCGGCCGCGCGGGCAGCCCCATCTATCAAAAGTGGCAAGAGCAGCTGCTCAAGTACCGCGAGGGCAAGCCCCCGAAGTACGGCGCCATCTGGCTCACCTACTACCCGCACGTCATGATCGAGTGGTATCCGCACGTGCTCACGGTGTCGACACTGCACCCGGTGAGCCCTACCAAGACGCTCAACATGGTGGAGTTCTTCTACCCCGAGGAAATCGTCGCCTTCGAGCGCGAATTCGTCGAAGCGCAGCAGGCCGCCTACATGGAAACCTGCGTGGAAGACGATGAGATTGCCGAGCGCATGGACGCCGGCCGCCGCGCGCTGATGCTGCGCGGCGACGACGAGAGCGGTCCCTACCAGAGCCCGATGGAAGACGGCATGCAGCAGTTCCACGAGTGGTACCGCAGCGCGATGCAGCAGAACGCCTGAGCGAACAGTGCAAGCACTCTGGATGGTGCTTGGCGCCTTCTTGTTCGCCACCATGAGCGTGGTGGTCAAGGTGGCGTCGGCCTGGTTCAACAGCGGAGAGATGGTGCTCGGCCGCGGCCTGATCGGCATCGTCTTCTTGTGGTTGCTGGCGCGCAACCGCGGCGTTTCCCTCGGCACCCGCTATCCCGGCATGCATGCCTGGCGCAGCATCATCGGCGTGGTATCGCTCGGCGCCTGGTTCTATGCCATTGCCCACATGCCGCTGGCCACGGCCGTCACGCTCAACTACATGAGCAGCGTGTGGATCGCGGCCTTCCTGGTCGGCGGCACGCTGCTGGCCTGGGTGCCGGTGCCCGGGCGCGATGGCCGCGTCGAGCGGCCGCCGCTGCAGGGCACGCTCGCGCTGACCGTGCTCGCCGGCTTCGTGGGCGTGGTGCTCATGCTCAAGCCCAGCGTGGATGCGAGCCAGGGCTTTGCGGGACTGCTCGGCCTGCTGTCCGGCCTCACGGCCGCATTCGCGTACATGCAGGTGGTGGCGCTGTCGCGCATCGGCGAACCCGAACTGCGCACGGTGTTCTATTTCGCGGTCGGCTCGGCCGTGGCCGGCGCCTTTGCCACGGCCGCGACTGGGTTTTCGGGTGGCAATTCTTGGACGTGGCAGCATGCACTGTGGCTGCTGCCGATCGGCCTCCTGGCCGCCCTTGGGCAGCTTTGCATGACGCGCGCCTATGCCACTGCCAAGACGCAGGCCGGCACGCTGGTGGTGGCCAACCTGCAGTACTCCGGCATCGTCTTCGCGGCGTTCTACAGCGTGGTGCTGTTCGACGACCGCATCGACGCCGCCGGCTGGGCCGGCATGGCGCTCATCATCGTGAGCGGCATCGCAGCCACCGTGCTGCGCCAGCGGGCAGTGCCCAAGGCGCCGGCCGAAGAACACTGAACCGCACCGAATCCCATCGACAACGAAGGAGCCCGCCATGTACACCACCCTCATCAGCGTCGAACAACTCCAGCAACTGCAAGCCGGCGGTACGCCGCTCATGGTTTTCGACTGCAGCTTCGACCTCATGAAGCCCGAGGCCGGCGCGCAGCAATATGCCGCCGCCCACATTCCTGGCGCCGTGTTTGCGAACCTCGACACCGACCTCAGCGCGAAGCACGGCATGCCCGGCGCGCACGGCGACGTGGTGGTGGCCCAGGAAGACGGCGTGCCGGCCTCGGGCGGACGCCACCCGCTGCCGAGCCGCGAGAAGTTTGCGGCCTGGTTGTCGAGCATCGGTTTTTCGAACGAGATGCAGGCCGTGGTGTACGACCGCAACGGTGCCAACTACTGCGGCCGCCTCTGGTGGATGCTCAAGTGGATGGGCCACGACGCAGTGGCCGTGCTCGACGGCGGCCTGCAGGCATGGCAAGCCGCGGGCGGCGAAGTCACAAGCCGCGAGGAACCTGCGCGCTTCCAGTCGAACTTTGTGCCGGGCGAGCCGCTCGCACAGCTCGTGACGACCGAAACGGTAGCGCGCCGGCTCGGGCAGCCTGACCAGCAGCTGATCGACGCGCGTGCCGCCGCGCGTTATCGCGGAGAGGTGGAACCTCTGGACCCGATTGCGGGTCACATCCCCGGGGCTCTGAACCGGCCCTTCGCCGAAAACCTCGGCCCCGACGGCAAGTTCAAGCCGGCATCGCAATTGCGTGCCGAGTTCGAAGCGCTGCTCGCGGGACGCGATCCGGCGACGGTTGTCCACCAATGCGGCAGCGGCGTGAGCGCTGTGCCCAACCTGCTTGCGATGCAGATCGCGGGGCTTGGGACGACCGCGCTCTATGCCGGCAGCTGGAGCGAATGGAGCAACACGCCGGGGCTGCCGACCCGGCAAGGCGCAGAACCATGAAACACATCCGACTTCGACGACGCATTTCATCCGGACTCGCATTCGCAGCAACTGCACTGTTTGCAGCGCCCTTTCTTTCGATTTCCGCGCAGGCTCAGCAACAGCACGCGCATGTGCACGGCCAGATCAAGCTCGATGTGGCCATCGACGGCCCCACGGTGGTGATCGACATGGAGTCGCCGCTCGACAACATCGTCGGCTTCGAGCGCGCGCCCAAGACCGCTGCCGAGAAGAAAACCGCCGAAGACGCCATTGCCCAGTTGCGCGCGGCGGACAAGCTCTTTGCCATCGACCCGGCGGCCAACTGCAAGCTGGGCCCGGTCGACCTGCGCTCCAGCGCGCTGGGCCTCGGCAACCCCGACCCGAACGAGCCGCCCGGCCATGCGGACCTGGACGCCACCTTTTCCTTCAACTGCACCAATGCGGCCGCGGCAAAGTTCATCGACGTGAATCTGTTCACCGCGTTCAAGGGCACGCGCCAGATCGATTCGCAGATCGCTTCGGCGCAAGGGCAGTTCAAGCGCCAGCTCAAGCGCCCGGCCGGTGCGCAGGCAAGCCAGCCCGTGCGCCTTGGCTGGGGCAAGTGACACCGTGAGCATCGCCCCCGAGGCCGAGTCGGCGCCGCTGCGCGTTGTGCTCGCCGCCGAAGCGCTGCGCTTTGCGTGGCCCGGCATGAAAACGCCCTGCATCGACATCGAGGCCTTGCGCATCACGGCCGGCGAGCTGGTGTTTTTGCACGGCCCGAGCGGCTGCGGCAAGAGCACGCTGCTGTCGCTCCTGGCCGGCGTGCTGGTGGCGGACGAAGGCCGTGTCACGCTGCTGGGGCACGACTGGTCGCAGCTCTCCGGCGCCGCGCGCGACCGCTGCCGTGTTGCGCACGTGGGCTATATCTTTCAGCAGTTCAACCTGCTGCCGTACCTGAGCGTGCTCGACAACGTGCTGCTGCCCTGCCGCTTCTCGCAGCGGCGCGAAGCGCAAGCGGCTCGTAGCGGCAGTTCGCGTGAACAAGCCGAGCACCTGCTCGACCAGATGGGCCTCGACCACAACCTGTGGAAGCGCCAGGCCATGCAGTTGTCGGTCGGCCAGCAGCAGCGCGTGGCGGCGGCGCGCGCGCTCATCGGCCAGCCCGAGGTGGTGATTGCCGACGAGCCCACCTCCGCGCTCGACGAAGACCGGCGCGAGGCCTTTCTCGACGTGCTGCTGACAGCCTGCGCAACCAACCAGAGCGCGCTGGTGTTCGTGAGCCACGACCAGCGCATTGCACAGCGCTTTGCACGCCATGTGCTGCTGCCCGACATCAATCGCGCAGCAACCGCAGCAATGGCGGCGGACGCATGAAGGCACGCCGATGAACGCCCTTTTTTCCATTGCCTGGCGCAGCGCCTGGAACCGGCGCTTCACGCTCGCGCTCACGGTGTTCTCGATTGCGCTGTCGACTTTTCTGCTGCTGGGCGTGGAGCGCATCCGCACCGAGCTGCGCGAGAACTTTGCTTCGTCCGTTTCGGGCACCGACCTGATCGTGGGTGCGCGCACGGGCTCCACGCAACTGCTGCTGTATTCGGTGTTCCGCATCGGCGCGGCCACCAACAACATCTCATGGAAGAGCGTGCAGGCGTTGGCCGCGCACCAGGGCGTCGATTGGGTGGTGCCGCTTTCACTCGGCGATTCGCACCGCGGCTTCGCGGTGCTGGCCACCTCGCCCGAATACTTCACCCGCTTTCGCTACGGCAACCGCCAGTCGCTGCAGTTGCGCGAGGGCAAGCCTTTCAGCGCGCTGTTCGATGCGGTGGTGGGCGCCGAAGTGGCCGACAAGCTCGGCTACCACGTCGGCCAGAAGATCACCCTTGCCCACGGCAGCGGCGAGCTCAATTCGGCCGAGCATGCCGACAAGCCCTTTACCGTGGTGGGCGTGCTCGCCCGCACCGGCACGCCGGTCGACCGCACGGTGCACATCGGGCTCGAGGCCATGGGAGCCATTCATCTCGAATGGGTGGGCGGCGCGCCGATGCCCGGCGTCAAGATCCCGGCCGAGCAGGTGCGCAAGTTCGACCTCACGCCCAAGAACGTGACGGCCGCGCTCGTGGGGCTGAAGAACCGCTCCGCCGTGTTCGGCGTGCAGCGCTGGATTTCCACCTACAACGGCGAACCTCTAATGGCCATCCTGCCCGGCGTGGCGCTCGACGAACTCTGGAGCGTGATCGGCATCGGCGAAAACGCACTGCTGCTGATGTCGGCACTGGTCGCACTGGTGAGCCTTGCGGGCCTTGTCTCAGTGGTGATGGCGAGCCTGAACGAGCGGCGGCGCGAACTTGCCGTGCTGCGCGCCGTGGGCGCCGGCCTGCGCCAAGTGCTGGCGCTGCTCGCGCTCGAGGGCGCCATGGTCACCGTGCTGGGCGTGGCGCTGGGTGTGGTCATGGCGGTGCTCGGCATTGCCCTGCTCGCGCCATGGCTGCAGTCGCAGTTCGGGCTGACACTGAGCCTTTCAGAACCTACACTGAACGAATGGCTGCTGATGGCGAGCCTGCTGGTCGCCGGCTGGCTCGCAAGCCTGCTGCCCGGCATTCGTGCCTACCGGCTCTCTCTTGCCGACGGTCTCTCACCCAGGATTTGAAACCATGCGCATTGCAAAGAAGACCCCCACGTTCCGAGCTTTCACCCGGCTTTCGATGCTGCTCGCCGGTGCGGGCCTCGCAGCCGCGACATGGGCCGCCGACCCCGCGCCCAAGGACACGACCGCATCGAACCCGCTCGGCGGCAAGGCCGCACCTGCTGCTGCAGCCAAGGGCACGCCGGGCCAGCCGCGCCAGATCACCTGGGAAGAACTGGTGCCGAAAGACTGGGACCCGGCCAAGGAATTCAAAGGCATGGACCTGAGCTCGCTCAATGACGGCGACCCGCGCGCCAATGAGCTGCTCCTGAAGATGCAAGAGGTGTCGAACAACGCGCCGACCAATCCCGCGATGAACGGCGCCGAGATCAAGATCCCGGGCTTCATCGTGCCGCTCGAAGAGGCCAAGGGCGAAGTGACCGAGTTCCTGCTCGTGCCCTACTTCGGCGCCTGCATCCACACGCCGCCCCCGCCGGCCAACCAGATCCTGCACGTGGTCACGTCAAAGGGCGCCAAGTTCCGGGCCATGGACACCGTGTGGGTCACCGGCAAGCTGCAGACCATGCGCAACGACTCGATGATGGGCGTGAGCGGCTATCACGTGAACGCGACGAGCGTCACCAAGTATTCGGGCGGCGCCAAGTAGACCGGCCCAGCGGCGCGACGCCTCAGCGGGCCTTGCGTACCGGCTTTGGAGCGGGCGCCTCAGGCGCCTCGCGCGCCGACTTCATGTGCCCGCTTTCCGCCGTCGTCATGCCCACGATCTTTGCAAGCTGCCGGCTGACGCTCACGTAGGCGTGGCCGATTCGGCTGTCGAAATACAGCGAATCGCCGCGGGCAAGGCGCACCACCTTGCCGTTGTCGAAATGCACTTCGATCTCGCCTGAAAGCACATAGGCGAACTCTTCTCCCGCATGCCTCACGAAGTTCTCGGGCCCGTGAATGCGCCGCGCGTGCACGGTGCCGACGATCGGGCTCATCTGCTTGCCTGCGGCCGTGGTGCCCAGGAACTCGTAGGCGATTGAAAGGCCGCGGTACACCACGCCCTTGCCCGCGCGCGTGACCACCGGCCCGTCGAGCTGCGCGGGCTTGACGCCGGCACCCGCGAACATCGCGTTCATGTCCATCTCGAGCGCGCGGCCCAGCGCGGTGAAGTTCTCGTACCCGAGCGCGAGTTGCCCGCGTTCCGCGCGCGAGATGGTGGTGATCGACACGCCCGAGCGCTCGGCCAACTGCGCCAGCGTCCAGCCGAAGCGCTTGCGCGCGGTGCGCAGGCGGTTGCCGAAGGTGGTGCGGTCCAGCGCCGGCTGTTCGTCCTTCGGCTTTATCCCCGGCTTGGCTCGCGGCTTGTTGCCCGTGTGTGGATTCACGCTTGGCTTTCTCTTGTAGTGCAGCACGATTCTGCCAGTCCAGTGCCCGAATCCGTGCCACGGTGCCCGCAGCCGATGCACGGAAATTGCGTATGCGCAAATTGCGGAGACGCAAATTTCACCACCATGGTGCGTCCCACCTCCTCTTGGCAGGCTCGGGGCAAATTTGCGTATACGCAAATTTCTACCTACACTCCGCCAATGACTTCCAATACACCAGCGCCCGTTGCGGCCGACTATCTCGTGATTGGCGGCGGCATTGCCGGTGCCTCGGTGGCCTACTGGCTCGCGCCGCATGCCCGCGTGATCCTGCTCGAACGCGAGGCCCAGCCCGGCTACCACTCCACCGGCCGCTCGGCCGCGCTTTTCATGGAAAGCTACGGCACGGCGCAGGTGCGCGCGCTCACCATGGCAAGCCGCGCGTTTCTCGAACATCCGCCAGAGGGCTTTGCCGAGCACCCGCTCCTCACGCCGCGTGGCGCGTTGATGGTGGCCGACGCCGATCATGTGGCCGAGCTCGAAGCCCACTGGGAGGTGCTGCGCGCCATGAACACCGGCGCACAGCGGCTCAGCAGCGAAGAAGCCATCGAGATGGTGCCGGCGCTGCGGCCCGAACAGGTGGCGGGCGGTGTCTATGAGCCCGATGCGTCCGACATGGACGTGCACGCCATCCACCAGGGCTACCTGCGCGGCATGCGGCAGGCCGGCGGCAAGCTGGTGTGCGACGCCGGCGTGACCGCGCTCGAGCGCGTGGACGCCCGCTGGCGCGTGACGGCCGGCGACGTCGTCTACGAAGCGCCGGTGGTCATCAACGCGGCGGGCGCGTGGGTCGACACCATTGCGCAACTGGCGGGCGTGCGGCCCATCGGCATCGAGCCGCGGCGGCGCTCGGCCTTCATCTTCGCGCCGCCCGAAGGCAGCAACGTGGCGCACTGGCCCATGGTGTTCAGCGCCGATGAAGGCTGGTACATCAAGCCCGACGCCGGCATGCTGCTCGGTTCGCCGGCCAATGCCGATCCGGTCGAACCGCAGGACGTGCAGCCCGAAGAGCTGGACGTCGCCTTCGCCATCCACCGCATCGAGGAAGCCACCACGCTCACCATTCGCCGCCCCACCCGCACCTGGGCGGGCCTGCGTTCCTTCGTGGCCGACGGCGACCTGGTGGGCGGCTTCGAGCCAGAGGCGCCCGGCTTCTTCTGGCTTGCGGCGCAGGGTGGCTATGGCATCCAGACTTCGGCAGCCATGGGCGAGGCATGTGCGGCACTCGCGCGGGGCCTGCCTGTGCCGCAGCGCATTGCGGGCTTCGGTCTTACGGCCGAAATGCTCGGCCCGCAGCGCTTGCGTGCAGCAGCGGCAGCAGCGGCTGCGGCAACAGCTGGATAGCTCGAGAGAGCTCGTCGAAAGCGGCTTAGTCGGGCGCGTTCATCACGCGGGCAAACTCTTCGTCCGCCGGCACGTTGTCGGCGTCGAGTTCGCTGGCATCGGTCAGGTCGATGCCGGTTGCATCCGACAGGTCGTCCGCGGCTTCCGATTCCGATTCCTCGAAGTCGTCGACAGGCGAATCGTCGTCGTCATCTTCGGGCGATGGCGGAGCGGGGCGCTTCTTGGCGTCGACGTTGTTCATGATCGGTTCCTCGGCGATGGGATGAGCGAGACATTCGTCAGACCCCCAATGTTGCACCTCTTTCAGGTGCCGTGCGTCAATTCCCCGGAACAGCGTCGGTTTCGGAACGTATCCATCGAGCCGGCGCTGTAGGTCAGTCCTTGTGCGCCGGGGCTCCTTCGCCTTCGTGAGAATGGCCGTGCTCCGAGTGGCCGTGCTCGGCGTGACCGTGTTCCGAATGGCCATGGCCGTGCTCGCCGTGCGCAAGCCGGCTCACGAGCGTGACGAGTGCGATGCCCACCACCAGCCACACGATCTGCGCCGCGGTCTGCCGCGCCGGCAAACGCTTCTGCAATTGTGGAATCAGGTCGGCCAGCGCCACGTAGACGAAGCTGCTGCTGGCCAGCACCAGGAAGTAAGGCAACCAGCCGTGCAGCTGGTCGACCAGCCACCATCCGACGATGCCGCCCAGCATGGTCATGGTGCCGGCGAGCGACACCTTGATCAGCGCCGCGCGCTGGTTGGCCGAACTCTGGCGCAGCACGACAAGGTCGCCGATGTGGTGCGGCACCTCGTGCGCGAGCACCGCAATGGCGGCCACCAGGCCAAGGCGGATGTCCGCGATGAAGGCCGACGCAATCAGGATGCCGTCGCCGAAGCAGTGCACGCTGTCGCCGGTGAGCACGGCCCAGCCGCCGCCCGCGCGAGGCGCGTGGCTGTGCGAATGGCCATGGTCGGAGTGGTCATGGTCGTGGGGGTGGCCGTGCGCATGATCGTGCGCGGCGTGATTCGCTTGGTGCCCTGCGCCGATCGGCCCTGGCGCGGGGCTGCCATGGTGATGCTCGTGCCCGTGGTGCCAGAGCTCGGCCTTGTCGAGCAGAAAGAAGAACACCAGGCCGAACAGCAGCACGCCGAACAGCAGCGCGGGCTGAATGCGGCTTTCGAAGGCCTCGGGCAACAGGTGCATGAACGCGGTGGCAAGCAGCGCCCCCGCAGCCAGGCTCAGCAGGTGCTGCGAATTCACTCCGCCCGAGCCGCTGCGCACGCCCACGCGCAAGAGCAAGGCCGCGAGCCACACGCTTCCGATGCCGGCAACCAGGGTCGCCGCGATGATCACTATCAAATTCATAGCTGCTTGCGCAATTTCGATTGGGCACCGATGCCCGACAACGTTCATAAAAAGAGAAAGGCCGTCACGTGGACGGCCTTCGGCGGTGAGTGGCTACAGGCTGCCGTCAGACGACGCCATTGGCTTTGAACCAGGCCGTGGCTCGCTGCCATCCGTCATCGGCCGCGCTCTTGACATAGCTCGGGCGGTAGTCGGCATGGAACGCGTGGCCTGCTTCGGGATACACGACGAAGCTCGAAGCCTTGGCAGCCGGGGTTCCATTTGCCAACGCTGCTTTCATCTTATCAACCGTGTCAAGCGGGATGCCCTGGTCTTTTCCGCCGTACAAGCCGAGCACCGGCGCCTGCAGGCTGGCCGCCACATCGACGGGGTGCCTTGGCGTCAATTCGCTCGGCTGGCCGACCAGGCGGCCGTACCAGGCTACGCCGGCCTTGACCTTGCTGGTGGCGGCATAGAGCCACACGATGCGGCCGCCCCAGCAGAAGCCGGTGATGCCGGCCTTGGCAACATTGCCGCCGTTGGCCGCGGCATACGCGAGCGCGCCGTCCAGGTCGGCCATGACCTGCGCATCGGGCACCTTGGTCACGATGTCGGCCTGCAGCTTGGGAATGTCGGTGTAGCCGCGCGGATCGCCCTGGCGCGCATAGAGCTCGGGCGCAATGGCCAGGTAGCCGAGTTGGGCAAAGCGGCGGCAGGTGTCGGCGATGTATTCGTGCACGCCGAAGATCTCCTGGATCACCAGGATCACGGGCAGGCCCGTCTTGCCGGCCGGCGCGGCCGCGTAGGCGGGCACCTCGAAGCCGTTGACGGTGTACTTGATCGGCCCGGCCTTCAGGCCCTCGGCCGAGGTGCTGATGGCCGTCTGTGCCATGACCGGCATCACGGCGGCCGCATAGCCCACGCCGATGGCGGCCTTGAGTGCGGTGCGGCGCGTGGCGCCCTGCTCTGTGCTCTCGCCGGGGCGAAGCGAGTCGAAATCGGAACGGCTGTCGTCGCGAAGGGACATGGGAAGGGCTCCAGTTGAATCGTCGGACAAGGGACATGCGAGAAAACGCACGCCGCAATGTAGGCGAATTCAGCGCGGTCCGTATCCCAAGGGCCTGGATGTCAACAGGGTTGCAGTGCGGCCTAAAGTCTTCAGTCGCGATAGGCGCGGCGCGCCAATGCGGCGGCCAGTATCTGCGCCGGATCGACCAGGTTGAGCCCGGCGACGGCGGCCGAGCCCTGCAGGCCGAGCGGCACCTCGGTGCAGCCCATGATGATGGTGACCGGCCCGTGGCGTTCCGCGAGCTGCAGCGCCACTTGCGAAAAACACTCTTCGGCCAGCCGCATGTTCCCGGCCTTCACGCCGTCGAAGATGCCGCGCGCGATGATGCGGCGTTCTTCCTGCAGCGGCACAAGGCAGTCGAGCCCCGCCTCGGCCAGCGCATGTTCATAGAGGCGCACGCGGTAGGTGCCTTCGGTGGCCATCAGCGCCACATTGCCTGCCCCTTGCGCGGCAAGATGCTGCGCCACCTCGCGCGCCATGTGCAGCAGTTCCACTTGCGGAAAACGTTCCTGCAGCCGCGAATGCCAGGCATGCGCGGTGTTGCAGGCAATGGCCACGGCTCGGCTGCCCAGCGCGGCCAGCCGCCCCAGTGCCTGCAGCATCGGCTCGAGCGGCTGGTGCGCGCCGGTTTCTGCCGAATCCAGCGCGTCGGTTCGGTCAGGCACCGGCACCTGCGCCAGCCAGTGCTCCGGAAAGGACTGGTCCCGCACCGGCTCCCCGCGAGCGCGCATCTGCTGGGCGCAGGCCTGCACGAAGAGCCGGACGAAGTCCGCCCCCGCCGCAGGGCCCATGCCGCCCAGAATGCCCACTACGTTCGTCGAAGCCATTGCGTACGTCCAATCGCGTCAGGTCGCCGGTTTGTCGGACGGCGTCTTGAGGTTGTCCTTGAGTTGCTGGCTCATGGGCAGATTCAGCGGCACGTTCTTCGGCGGGATCGGCGACATGAACCACTTGGTATAGAGCTTCTCGAACTCGCCGCTCTTCATCATGCCGATGAAGGTGTCGTCCACCAGCTTCTTGAAGGCCGGGTCGTCCTTGGGCAGCATGCAGGCATAGGGCTCGACCTGCAGCGCCTCGCCCACCACTTCGTAGTCGGCCGGGTTCTTGGCGTTGGCAATCAGGCCGAACAGCAGGATGTCGTCCATGGCAAACGCCACGGCGCGGTCGCTTTCCACCAGCAGGAAGGCGTCGGCGTGGTCCTTGCCAAGCACGATGTCCATGTCGAGGTTCTTCTCGGTGTTGTACTTGCGCATGACCAGCGCGTTGGTGGTGCCGGTGGTGCTGGCCACCGTCTTCTTGGCCAGGTCGGCGTAGTCCTTGATCTTGGAAGACTTCTTGGTCAACAGGCGCGTGCCGGTATAGAAGTGATTGACGGCAAAGGCCACGTCCTTGCCGCGCGCGGTGTTGTTGGTGGTGGAGCCGCACTCCAGGTCCACCGTGCCGTTGGTAATCAGCGGAATGCGGTTCTGCGAGGTCACTGGCATCAGCTGTACCTGCAGGTTGGGCTTGTTGAGCTTTTTCTTCACCGCCTCGACCACGGCGTTGGAAAGTTCGACCGAGAAACCGATCGGCTTGTTGGGGCCGTCCAGGTAGCTGAAGGGCACCGACGACTCGCGGTAGGCGAGCGTGATCTTGCCGGACTCGGCGATCTTGGCCAGCGTGTCGGCGGCCTGGACGCCGGTGGCGGTAAGCAGCACCACGGCAGCAGCGGCCATCAATGCGGAGAGTTTCATGCGAGCCTTCTTCAGTTGGTTGAACAGAGCGGCCAGTGTAAGAAGGAGTGACACATGGCGACAATTCCAAATGAACCCTAGGCCATACCCAAAGGTTATGGGTTAGGAAGAGCGGGCACCAAGGCATGCGCTTTGGCTATGGGCCACCGCGCTTTTGGCATTTCCGGGCTGGCGTGCGCGCGCCTACATTCAGCACTCCCCTCTCTTTGCTTCCTCTTTCGGAAAGTTGCCTCCATGCATGTGTGTGTGCTCGGCGCCGGCATCGTGGGCCTGGCCACCGCCTGGCAACTCGAACGCCTGGGCCATCAAGTCACGGTGATCGACCGCGCGGCCCCTGGTGCGGGCGCGAGCGGCGGAAACGGCGCGCAGCTCAGCTACTCGTACGTGCAGCCGCTGGCCGATCCGTCGATCTGGAAGCAGTTGCCCAAGCTGCTGCTCTCGCCCTCCTCCCCGCTCAAGCTGCGCCCGCAACTCGATCCGCTGCAGTGGCGCTGGGGCCTGGCCTTTCTTGCGGCCTGCAATGCGCAGACCTCGCGGGACACCACGGCGCAGCTGTTGGCGCTGGCCGCGCTGAGCCGCAGCGGGTTCGAGGCCATGCAGGCCGACGTTGCGCCCGACTGCGACTTTTCCGCCACCGGCAAGCTGGTGCTCTACGCCAGCGCGGCCTCGCTTGAAGGTGCGCGCGCGCAGCTCGAACTGCAGCGCGCCATGGGCAGCGAGCAGCGCATTGTTTCGCCCGATGAATGCGCCGCCATCGAGCCCGCGCTCGCCGGCTATCGCGGCCAGATGGCTGGCGCTGTCTACACGCCCAGCGAGTGCGCGGCCGATTGCCTGAAGGTTTGCGCCGAACTGATGCGCGTGCTCAGCGGGCGCGGCGTGCGCTTTCTGCTCGGCGCCGACGTGCATGGCTTCGCGCGCAGCGAAGGCCGCGTGGCCGCAGTGAAAACGAGCGACGGCGACGTGGAGGCCGACGCTTTCGTGATGGCGCTGGGCTCGGCTTCGCACAAGCTCGGGCGAGCATTGGGCGCTTACCTGCCGGTGTATCCCCTCAAGGGCTACAGCATCACGCTCGAGGTCGATCCTTCACCCGGCGCAGCGCCCAGCGTGAACGTGACCGACAGCGCACGCAAGGTGGTGTTCGCGCGCATCGGCTCACGGCTGCGCGTGGCGGGCATGGCCGAACTCGTGGGGCACGACGCGAGCATTCCGGCGACGCGCATCGAAACGCTGGCAGCCGCAACGCGCGCGGTGTTCCCGCATGCGAGCCCGCTCGAAGAACTGCATCCGTGGACGGGAATGCGGCCCGCCACACCGAAGGGCCTGCCGATCATCGGCCGACTTGCGAGCGCGCCGTCGAACATGCTGTTCAACACCGGGCACGGCGCGCTGGGCTTCACGCTGGCCTTCGGCTCCGCACGGCGGATTGCCGATGCGCTGGAGCCCGCGAAGTCACTGGCCTGAGCTTCACGGGCGGCAGGCCGCGCCCTCAGGTGGCCTGCTCTATCGCCTCGCGCATGCAGCGCGTAATTCCGCGAACCGCCACCGAATCGGGCCGTCCCGCAAAACGCAATGCGCGCACCGGCACCGGAATGTGCGGCTCCAGCGCCAGCACGTCGACCTTGGTGCCGTCGGCCGAGCGTGCCGTACAGGCATCGACCAGCGCCACGCCCAGCCCGTGATGGGCCATCGACAGCGCGGCGTGATACGTCTGCACCGTGACCACCGCCTGCTGAAAGCCCACGCCGGCCTGGCGGCAGGCCTGGCTCAGGCTGGTGCCCACCGGGTCGCGGCTGTCCAGCCCGATGACGGGCCGGTCCACAAGGTCGTGTAGCGCCACCGACCCATTGCGCACCAGCGCACGCGGAAGCATGCCCTTCGGCGCGATGCACACCATGCGCGTGTCTGCAAGCGTTTCTTGCGTGAGCGAGGGATGCACCGCGGGACTGAAGACAAAGCCCACGTCGGCCTCTTGCAGCAGCAGCGCCGACATGATCTGCGGCGAATGCAGCGATTCGACCGTGATCGAATAGCCCGGGTGTTTTTCGCGAAAGGCCTTGAGCGCGCGCGGCAGCACCTCGTAGCTCAATGCGAGCACGCTCAGGATGCGCAGCTCGCCGGTGTCGCTGCCCGCACGCAGGTTGGCCGCGAGGCGCTGCACCTCGTCGAGCTGCGCGAACAGCCGCTCGATGTGCGGATACAGCGTGAGCGCCTCGGTGGTCGGCGTCAACCGGCCCTTGGCACGCTGGAACAGCGGAAAGCCCAGTTGCAGCTCGGCATGCTGCAGCGTGCGGCTCACCGCCGGCTGCGTGATGTTGATGAGCCGCGCCGCCGCGCTCACGCTGCCCGTGAGCATGATGGCGTTGAAGACCTCTATGTGGCGCAGCCGCATCGGTCAGTTGCCGATCTTGTTGCGCGAAAGATCCATCACCATGCGCGTGGCAAGGTACAGGCGCGGCTCGATGGAATCGACCAGCACGTATTCGGCATCGGCCGAGTGCGCGCCAAAGCCCTGCAGGCCGAAGCGCTCGACCACCGGCGCCTTGGTCTTGAGGGCGGCAAACGCCGCATCGGTACCGCCGCCGGCGGCCTTGTCATCGGCGCCCAGCGGCTTGCCGATTTCGTCCTTGTAGATGCGCTGCGCGTGCGCGGCAAGCGAGCGCGAGGCGTCGGTCGCTTCGAGCGGCGGACGGCGGCGCTCGAACTTCAGCTCGACCTTGGCTTCAGGAATCAGCTGCTTCTTCACGCGCTCCTGCACCTGCTGCTCGATGCGGTCGTAGTCGCTCACCTTCAGCACGCGCACGTCGGCGCTGGCGGTGGCGCTGGCCGGAATCACGTTGCGGTTGCTGCCCGACTTCGAGATGGTCCAGTTCATCTTGAGGCCCGTTGCCGGGTCTGACAGGTCGCGCATCTGCAGCACCTGGTGCGAGAGTTCGTAGAGCGCGTTCACGCCCAGCTCGGGCGCAGAGCCCGCATGCGATGCCTTGCCCGTGACGTTGAGCGTGACCGAGGCAATGCCCGCAGTGGCAAGCGAAAGCTTGTCTTCCTTGACCGAGGCGCCCTCGAACGACAGCACCGCGTCGTGCTCGCCGCCGAGCCGCGTGATGAGCCCGCGCGACGCCGGCGAACTGATCTCCTCGTCGCCGTTGATCAGCACGGTGAGCGTGCCGTATTCCTTGAACTTGAGCGCCTGCAGCATCGCCACCGTGTGGATGATGACCGCCACGCCCTGCTTGTCGTCGGCAATGCCAAGGCCGTAGGCCTTGTCGCCTTCGACGCGGAACGGCTGCTTGCCGAGCATGCCCACGGTGTAGACCGTGTCCATGTGCGCAATGAGCATGATCTTCTTCTTGCCCGTGCCCTTGAAGGTGGCCCGCACCACGCGGCCCATCTTCTCGGGCGTGTCCTCCATGCGGTAGGCCTCGGCGCTGGTGTCGATGAGTTCGACCTCGCCGCCCAGCGCCTTGAGCTTGCCGGCGATGAGGTCGGAGATTTTCTCGAGCCCTTCGAGATCGCGGCTGCCGGACTCGATGCCAACGAGCTGCGACAGCGAATCGAGCAGCGGCTGCTTCTGCTCGGCCGCCAGCGAGGCGATGCGTGCATCGGGTGCGGCCAGCGCGGCCTGGCAGGCTGCGGCAATCAGGAGTGCGCCGCCTGCGCGGCACCAGGAACGAACGGGGAACAGGGTCATGAACGGCTTCCTTGTGTTTTTCTGGTCCGCGCGGTGGACACCGGGCGGGTTCGGCATTCTTCCATGCAGGCCGGCATCGCGGCGACCAGCGCATCGACTGCGCAGCGCGTTTTCGCGGGCATGTGCCGCGAGCGCGGCCACAGCACATGGATGGGCATGGCCGCGGCGCGGTGATCGGCCAGCACGGGCTCGAGTTGTCCGGATTGCACGTAGCGTGCCAGCAGCCAGTTCGGCAGCCAGGCGAGGCCGGCACCTGCAATGGCCGCATCGGCCACCGCCTGCAGGTCGTTCAGCCGCGCATGCCAGGGCAGGTGCACCGTGTGCGCGCGGCCCTGCGGATCGCACAGTTCCCAGCGCTGCGAATGACCCGGGCCGCAATAGTCGATGCCCCGGTGCTGCGCCAACGCGGCCACGTCAGCCGGCCGCCCGAAGCGCGCCAGGTAGGCCGGCGCGGCAGCCAGCCTCATGGTCTGCTCGCCGAGCCGGCGGGCCACCAGCCGGTCGGTGTCGGGCAGTTCGCCGATGCGCACCGCCAGGTCGTAGCCGTCCTGCACCAGGTCGACCACGCGGTCGCTGATGGCAATGTCCACCTGCAGTTGCGGATAGCGTTCGATGAGGCCCAGCAGCGCCGGCGCCGCATGGTGGTGTCCAAATGCCAGCGGCAGGCTGGCACGCAGGCGGCCGCGCGGCTCATGCCGGCCGCTTTCGAGGCCCGACTCCGCGGCCTCGAGCTCGGCTTGCGCACGCAGGCAGTGCTCGTAGTAGGCCTGCCCCTCTTCCGTCAGGCTCTGGCTGCGGGTGGTGCGCTGGAGCAGGCGCACGCCGAGCCGCGCCTCCAGCCGCGCGAGCGCCTTGCCCACGGCCGACCGCGTGAGGTTCAGCCGCTCGGCCGCGAGCGTGAGGCTGCCGCTTTCGACCACCTCGAGAAAAGTCTGGATGCCATCGAAACGATCGGTCATGGCTCGGGATTGTGCCCTCTGGTTCCCGAATCTGCTGAATCGACGTCCTCAATGAAGAACCTGTTTCCCGACAAGATGGCGGCATGACACCATCTTCAACTGCTTCAACTACCAACCCGCGCCGCGATGCCGCCGCGCTCACTGCCATTTGCCTTGTCGCACTCATGTTCGGACTCGAGATCTCCAGCGTGCCGGTCATCCTGCCGGAGCTCGAGCGCGTGCTGCATGCCGACTTCCAGGACGCGCAATGGATCATGAATGCCTACACGCTGGCTTGCACGTCGGTGCTGATGGCGGCCGGCACACTGGCCGACCGGTACGGCCGCCGCCGCGTGCTGGTGGCAAGCCTCTGGCTCTTCGGGCTGGCATCGCTGGCATGCGGCTGGGCGACGAGCGCGCCGCTCCTGATTGCCGCGCGCTTCGTGCAGGGCGTGGGCGCCGGCACCATGATGATCTGCCAGTTCGCCATCCTGTCGCAGCAGTTCCGGGAGCCCGCGGCACGCTCGCGTGCCTTCGCGGTCTGGGGCGTGGTTGCGGGCATCGGGCTGGGCTTCGGTCCGCTGGTGGGCGCCGCCATCGTCGCGTTGGCCGACTGGCGCTGGGTCTTCCTGGTGCACGCCCCGCTGGCGCTCCTCACGTTGGGCCTGGTGCGCGCCAGCGTGCAGGAGTCGCGCGACCCCGATGCGCACCGCCTCGACGTGGCGGGCATGCTCACGCTCACGCTTGCGGTGTTCGCGCTGGTGTACTTCATCACGCTAGGCACGGTGCAGGGCTTCGGCAACCGCATGGGGCTGGCGCTGCTGGCGGGTGCGTTGGCGTGCCTCGCGCTGTTCGTCGCGGCCGAGCGGCGCAGCGCTCATCCCATGTTCGACTTTTCGGTCTTTCGCATCCACCGCTTCAACGGCGCAATGATGGGTTCAGTGGGCATGAACTTCAGCTTCTGGCCGTTCATGATCTACCTGCCGATCTATTTCCAGTCGGCGCTCGGCCATGACCTGATGCACGCCGGCTGGGCCCTGCTGGCCTACACGCTGCCTACGCTGCTGGTGCCGCCGTTGGCCGAGCGGCTGGCACTGCGCCATGGCGCCGAGCGCGTGATTCCCGGCGGCCTCGGCCTGATGGCCGCGGCCTTCCTGCTCATGGCCGCGGGCAATGCGCGCGGCAGCGATGCGGTGGCGATTGCCGCCTGCCTTGCGGCTGGCATCGGGCTCGGCCTCACGAACTCGCCCGTTACCAACACGAGCACCGGCGCGGTGTCGGCGGCGCGCGCGGGCATGGCCTCGGGCATCGACTTCAGCGCGCGGCTGATCACACTCGCATTGAACATCGCGCTGATGGGCTTCGTGCTGGTGAGCGGCATTGCCCGGCACCTGGGCGAGGCCGGCCTGCGTGCCGGGGCCGGCGAGTTGCTGCAACTGGCGCAGCACGTGGCAGCGGGCAAGCAGGACGTCGTGCCGGATGCAGCAGCGCCCGCACTCGCGCAGGCCGCCCTGCGCCAGGGGTTTGGCGACGTGATGCTTTACGCCGGCGTCGGCGTGGGATTGCTGGCGCTCGCGAGCCACGCCTTCTTCAGGCGCGGCCGGCGCTCAGTGGGCCTTGTCCCAGTTGGGGCCGATGCCGATCTCGGCTAGCAGCGGCACCTTCAGCTCGGCCACGCCGGCCATCAGGCGCGGGATTTCGGTGCGCACCCATTCGACCTCGGCCTCGGGCACTTCGAACACCAGTTCGTCGTGCACCTGCATGATCATTTTGGTGGCGCGCTTCTCGGCGTCGAGCACGTCCTGCACCTTGATCATGCTGAGCTTGATCAGGTCGGCCGCCGTGCCCTGCATGGGCGCGTTGATGGCCGCGCGCTCGGCGCCGCCGCGGCGCGGGCCGTTGGGCGAATTGATCTCGGGCAGGTACAGGCGACGGCCGAACACAGTCTCGACATAGCCGTTTTCCTTCGCGAGTGCCTTGGTCTCGTCCATGTAGGCCTTCACGCCCGGATAGCGCGCAAAGTAGCGCTCGATGTACGAAGCCGCGGCCTTGGTCTCGATGCCCAGGTTGCGCGCCAGCCCGAAGCTGCTCATGCCGTAGATGAGACCGAAGTTGATCACCTTGGCGTAGCGGCGCTGCTCGCTCGACACCTGGTCGGGCGTGGAGCCGAACACTTCCGCCGCCGTGGCGCGGTGCACGTCGATGCCTTCGCGGAACGCACGCAGCAGCGACTCGTCGCCGCTGATGTGCGCCATGATGCGCAGTTCGATCTGCGAGTAGTCGGCGCTTGCAATCACGCTGCCGGCCGGCGCAATGAAGGCTTCGCGCACGCGGCGTCCTTCGGGCGTGCGGATCGGAATGTTCTGCAGGTTGGGATCGTTGCTCGACAGCCGCCCGGTAACCGCCACCGCCTGCGCATAGTGCGTGTGAACGCGGCCGGTGCGCGGGTTGGCCAGCTGGCCGAGCTTGTCGGTGTACGTGCCCTTGAGCTTCGACAAACCGCGGTGCTCCAGGATCTTGGCCGGCAGCGGATAGTCCTCGGCCAGCTTCTCGAGCACTTCTTCGTCGGTGCTCGGCGCGCCGCTCGGCGTTTTCTTGACCACCGGCAGGCCCAGCTTGGTGAAGAAGATCTCGCCGATCTGCTTGGGCGAGCCCAGATTGAAGGGTTGCCCCGCGATCTCGTAGGCCTCTTGCTCCAGCGCCATGATGCGCGTGCCGAGCTCATGGCTTTGCGCGGCGAGCGTGGGCGCATCGATCAGCACGCCGTTGCGCTCGATGCGGTAGAGCGCCTCGCTCGAATCCATTTCGAGCTGATAGATGAAGCGCAGCTTTTCATCGCGCTCGATCTGGGGCCACAGCGCCAGGTGAACATCGAGCGTCTGGTCGCTGTCCTCGCATGAATATTCGGCAGCCTTGGCAATCTCGACCTGGCTGAACGGAATCTGGTGCGCGCCCTTGCCGCAGAGGTCTTCGTACGAAATGCCGCTGCGCCCCAGGTGGCGCTCGGCCAGGCTCGCGAGCCCGTGCGGCCGGTGCGCCTCGAGCACATAGCTTTGCAGCATGGTGTCGTGCGCATAGCCCTGCACCTCAATGCCATGGTTGGCGAACACGTGGCGGTCGTACTTGATGTGCTGACCGAGCTTTTTCTTTTCGGGGTTTTCGAGCCACGGCTTGAGCCTGGCGAGCACTTCGTCGATGGGCAACTGTGCGGGCGCATCGCCGTAGTTATGTGCCAGCGGAACATAGGCGGCCTCGCCGGGCTCCACGCTGAAGCTCACGCCCACGATCTGCGCAACCATTTCGTCGAGCGACGTGGTCTCGGTATCGATGGCGGCCAGGTCGGCGGCTTCCAGCCTTGCGAGCCAGCTGTCGAACTGCTCCCAGGTCGTGATGGTTTCGTACTTCAGGTTGCTCGCGGGCGATGCGGCTTCAATGGCGCCGAGGTTGGACGATTCATCGAACAAACCGCCCTGGTCGGCGCTCGCAGCGCCGCCGCGGGCCTGCTGCTTCTTGATGTTTTCCTCGATCAGTTCGGGCGGCACTTCCATCGCTTCGAGCGACTTGACCAGGCTCTTGAAGCCGAACTTTTCGTAGAAGGGCTTGAGCTCGGCCGTCTGTGGTGCACCCACGGGCAGCCCTTCGAGCGAAGGCAGTCCGGTGACGTGCCCGGCCAAGTCGCAATCGGTGCGAATGGTGACGAGCTGGCGACTCAGCGGCAGCTTGTCCAAGGCCTTGCGGAGGTTCTCGCCGGCCTGGCCCTTCACCTCGACGGCGCGTTCGATCAACGCATCGAGCGAACCGTATTCGAGCAGCCATTTGGCGGCTGTCTTGGGGCCGACTTTCTCTACGCCGGGCACGTTGTCGACGGCATCGCCGACCAGCGTCTGGTAGTCGATCATCAGGTTGGGCGGCACGCCGAACTCGGCCGTGACGCCGGCCACGTCGCGCTTCTTGCCGTTCATCGTGTCGATGATGGTGATGTGCTCGTCCACCAGCTGGCTCAGGTCCTTGTCGCCGCTGGACACGATCACTTCGACGCCCTGCGCCGCGGCCGTCTTGGCAAGCGTGCCGATCACGTCGTCGGCCTCGATGTCGGGCACGCAGAGCACAGGCCAGCCCATGAGCTTCACCACGTGGTGGATGGGGTCGATCTGGCTGCGCAGGTCGTCGGGCATCGGCGAGCGGTTGGCCTTGTATTCGGGATACAGGTCGTCGCGGAACGTCTTGCCCGGCGCGTCGAAGATGCAGGCCGCGTAGTCGGCGCGAACCTCGCGGCGCAGCGCCGTCATCATGTTGATCATTCCGCGGATGGCGCCGGTGGCCGGGCTCTTTGGGTCGCCGGGCACGGCCCGCAGGTCGGGCATGGCATGGAAGGCGCGGTAGAGATAGCTCGAGCCATCGACGAGCAGCAGCGTTTTCTTGTCGGTCATCAGGCCATTTTGCCGTGCCCGGCGCGGCGCCCTGAACCACGGCGGCGTACGCCGCCGACCGACACCTCGAAAGCGGCGCCAAGCCTACAATCCTCGCATGCCTAGCCCCACACTCCTGGTCGCCCGCCGCATTCTGCTGGCGCTGGCCTTTGCCGCTCCTTTTGCCGCCGTTCAGGCGCAGTCCGCACCCGCCCGGGCGCCTGCACCGGCCGAGCCGCTACAAAATCAGGAGCAACCCGACGGCCGACGCAACCAGAAGGTCGAGCACATCCATACGGAAGACAGCGGCGCTTCGGTCGACGAAGTCCGCTACGGCGGCCGCACGCAAAGCATCAACGTGAAGCCCAAGGCCAACGTGCCCGGCTACGAAGTGCTGCCCAACGACGCAGGCAGCGCACGCCCGGGCTCGGCCGACTCGAACGGCAACGGCCCGCGCGTCTGGAACGTGATGAAGTTCTGACCGTGCTGCGCGTTCAATCGTCAGCGCAACGCTGAGCACCGCCATGGCAGTTTTTACCGAAGTCGAATTCGGCGAGGCAGACGCGCTCGTGCAACGCCTGGGCCTGGGCCCGCTGCGCGAGCTGCGCGGCATCGAGGGCGGCATCGAGAACACCAACTACTTCGCCACCGCCGAAATCGGCGAGTTCGTGCTCACGCTGTTCGAGCGCCTCAGCGCCGAGCAGCTCCCCTACTACCTTTGTCTCATGAAGCACCTGGCGGGCCGCGGCCTGCCGGTGCCGGAGCCCGTGGCCGACCCGGCTATCGCGCCGCCGTCGGGCCATGCGCTGACGATTCCCGCGAATGCCCCTTGCGAGCTGCTGCTCAAGGTGGCGGGCAAGCCGGCCGCGCTGGTGCAGCGGCTCTCGGGCCGCAGCGAACTGGCGCCGGGCACCGCGCATTGCGCCCAACTGGGTGAAATGCTGGCGCGCATGCACCTTGCCGCACGCGACTTTCCGCGCATTCAGCCGAACCTGCGCGGCCTTGCGTGGTGGAACGAAACCGTTCCGGTGGTGCTGCCCTACATCGACGAGTCGCAAGCCGCGCTGCTGCGCGCCGAACTGGCCTACCAGAACCATGTGGCCGAAACATCGGCCTATGCCGCACTGCCGCGCGGCCCGGTGCACGCCGACATGTTCCGCGACAACGTGATGTTCGCAACCGGCGAGGAAGCTGGCGCGGCGCCGCGCCTGACCGGCGTGTTCGACTTCTACTTTGCAGGCACCGATACCTGGCTGTTCGACCTGGCCGTGTGCCTGAACGACTGGGCCATCGACCTGCCAACCGGTGAACACGACGCCGAGCGCGCGGACTCGCTGCTGTCCGCCTACGAAACCGTGCGTCCGCTGAATGCCTCCGAACGCGCCCTGCTGCCCGCCATGCTGCGCGCCGCGGCACTGCGCTTCTGGATTTCGCGGCTCTGGGACTTTCATCTTCCGCGCGAAGCCAGCATGCTGAAGCCGCACGATCCCGCGCACTTCGAGCGCGTGCTGCGCGGGCGCGCCTCCCATCCGCATGCCATGGCGCAATCGCTCGAGCCGCTGGCCGCCTGACCCTTAAAAATGAAACTCAACCTCGTGCCGGCGCGAACCGGCGCTACGTGGGTCCGCCTCGGACTCAAGACCTTCTGGCGGCAGCCGCTCGCCTTCATTTCGCTGTTCTTCCTGCTGATGGCGCTGATCTCGACGGTGTCGCTGCTGCCGCTGCTCGGCAGCGTGCTGGCGCCGGTGCTGCTGCCCTTCATGACGCTGGGGCTGATGGTTGCCACGTCGATCGCCTACACCGACAACGCCGAAGGCATCGGCACCGCCGGCCACGCGCAGCGCCCCACCGGCTCCGCCATGTTCGTGGCGGTAATTACCGCCATGCGTACCGAATGGCGCTCGCTGGTCAAGCTGGGTGTGATCTCCGCGGTGTACTTCGTGTTCGCGGTGCTGCTGACGTCCTTCATCGACGGCGGCCAGCTGGCCAAGGCCTACCTGCTCGACGAAGCGCTGACGCCCGAGATCATGGCAAGCAGCGACTTCCAGGTGGCGCGCATGTTCCTGATGTGCCTGAACCTGCCGCTTTCGCTCGCCATGTGGCATGCGCCGGCGCTGGTGCACTGGCATGGCGTGGAGCCGGTGAAGAGCATCTTCTTCAGCGTGGTTGCGGTGTTTCGCAACTTTGGCGCCTATGCGCTGTTCGGCCTTGCATGGCTCGGCGTGTTCCTGCTGGCGGGCATCGGCATGGGCCTGGTGGCCACGGTGCTGATCGGTGTCGGTTCGGTGGGTGGAGGCGGCGCCGCCGCGGCCATCGGCAATGTGCTGATCGTGGGCTCGGCGCTGGTGCTCGCGGCCATGTCGATGAGCTCGACCTGGTTCACCTTCCGCGACAGCTTCGACCCGAACTGAGGCGAGCTCCCGGCGCGCGGGCCGGAGATCTTTTCATCAACCGGCCGGGGCCCGGTCCTTGCGCAGGCTCGCGAAAAGCGACCACGCCATGCCGGCCAGCAGCAGAAAGCCGACGCCCAGCGCGCCCCACAGCCACCACTTGCGCGAGGGATCCGGCTGCGTGGGCACCGGCAATTGCGCCGTCGCTGCCACCACGGCATCGACGGCCGCCACCGGCGGCGGCGGCAACGCAACGGTGGCCTGGTCTGCCGCCACGGGCTTGTTCGGGTTGTAGCCCGGCACCAGCGTGGCGAGCGCCAGGGCCGCGCCCGGCACGCCGCCCTGCACCACGTTCTTTTCAGGCGCCGTACGCCACGTGAGCGAGAACGGCGCGGCGCCTTGCGCAAGGAACACCAGCGTGCGCGGCGTGGCGGCCACCGAAATCGTCGGTGGCGTTGCGCCCAGCAGGCTCACCGGGCCCGAGGTGCGAAGCCGAAGGTGCGAATGGCTCGTGCCGTCGAGCGCCAGCAGCGGCGAGCGCGCTTCGCCGCCGGCCTGCGCGAGGCGATACACCACGGTGTCGAGCAGCGGCACTTCGCCCGGCGTGCCTGAAGAAGACGAGGCCGGCCGGCGCTGCTGGTGCCGCAAGGCATACAGCGGATTGCGCGGCACGCGCGGCGGCTCGGAGGCAGCCGACGGAACGGCAGCAGGCAGCCCTGAAATCCCGACCTGCGCCAGCGTGTTGACGTCGGCCAGGTCGATGCGCAGGCTTTCGACCGGAACGCCGCGCGGCAACGCGTAGTCGCAATGGTCGGCGCCGCAGCGCTCCGGCCTCAGCGCGCCCGACCATTCGAGCGGCGCGACGGGTTCCACCTCTTGCACGCTGTCGATCGCCACGCTGGTCAGCGGCGCGCCGTTCTTCGGGTCGCTCCAGCGCAGCCGAAGGAAACGCGCCTGCACGTTGTCCAGGTCGACCGCCAGTCGCTCGATGGTCTGGCCGCCGTGAGCCAGCCGCACCAGCTGCTCTTCGCTACCGATCGGCCGCCAGTTCCGCAGGTCGTCGCTGGCCTCGAGCCTGAAGGCGAACAGGCCGCGCGCCTCGGGCGCCATTTCGAAGCGCGCCTGCAGCAGGCTGCCCTTGAGCTGGCTCGCATCGACGAGCCATTGCGCGGCGTCGTCTTGCCTGCGCGCCGGCTTGCGGGCGAGCGCCAGGGAGCCGTCGGGACGCACCCTGAAGCTCAATGCCGCGTCTTCAGATGCATCCGCCGCGCTTGCAGGCAGCGCGAAGATCGGCACCTCCTTCGAGGCAAGGCGAGGCTCCGCCGCCTCGTTGCGCAGCCATGCGTAGGGCACCGCGTTGCCGGCCGCATTGCGCACCCGCAGGTCGCGCAGGTCGCCGTATGCGGCGTGGGCATGAATGCCGAGCGGCAGCGTGAGCCGGTGGTACGGCCCGCTGCCTTGCAGGGCAATGGGCGCGGTGGCGGGAGGCTGCGCCCAGGCAGCACCGAACCCGGCAGTTGCCAACGCCACGGCCAGACCAATTCGCATCACATCGCGCATGGGCTTCGCACCCGTCTTCATGCTGCACCTCCTTCGGCCAACACATCTTTCTCCATTTCGTTTTTCTTCGGCGGCACCGGGGCGAAATAACCTACAAGCAGCAGCAATGCACCCACCGCAATGAACGACACGATGCGGAACAGGCCGCCACGGTCCGCCAGTTCGACGAAGAACAATTTCAGCACCACAACGCCCAGCAGCGCGGCGCCGCCGACCCACAGCGTGCGCACGCCGCGAGAGTGGCCGAGCACCATTGCGATCACGCCGCAGATCGCCCAGGTGATCGAGAGCGCCGCCTGCGTGAGCCACGATGCATAGAGCGCATCGAAGCGCCACTCGACGCCCGCATAGTGGTGGCAGGTGCGCAGCACCGCGCCGGTCAGCAGCGCCAGGCCGGTAACGCCGAGCACGCCCTTTGCCACCATCGGCTGCACGCGCGCGAACGATCCCTGCGGCAGGGCCCGCCACCAGAGCACCAGCGCAAACAGCACCAGCCATTGCGCCAGTTCCAGCGGGTTCAGCAGTGGCACATAGGGCAGCGGCGCGGCATTGCCCGGGCTCGTGCCGTTGGTCACCCACACCCATGCGAGCAGGTAGGCCGCCACCGGCATTGCCGCGAACTCGAGGTACGCGGCGCGGTACTCGGCCAGCGGCCAGCGTTGCAGCAGAGCGCGCGAACGCAGCAGCCACAAAGCTACCACGGGCACCATGGCCCAGCCCAGCAGCTGCCAGCTCGACCACTCCGCACCAATGCGCCCCAACTGCCATTGGCATTCACGCGCCGCCAGCAGCAGGAAGAACCAGAAACCCGCCACGTGGAAAGGCGCCAGCGCCGCCGGGGCAAGCCAGCGTTTTTGCGCATGCAGCAGCCGCAGGTGCCACAGCAGCGCCAGCGGCCAGGCTGCCCAGCCCAGCGCGCTCGAAGGCACGTAGACCAGCGGCGCGGCCAAGGCCACACCGTAGGCCGCGATCAGCACCAGGCCCGGCAACGTGGCCAGCGTCGCGCGGCCCAGCTGCGGCCAGCCGCGCCGGTGCGCCACCACGGCCGACAGCGCCGAGGTGACGAGCACGATGGCCAGAGCGGCCGCGGCCACATGGCCGTGCATTGCGTTGCGCTGCAGCACCGCGGCGGTTTCTGCCAGCCAGCCGAAGAGCCACCAGCCCAGCCCCCAGATCACCGGTGCCCACAGCACGGCCGGGTTGGCGCACCAGTCGTTGATCCAGCGCGTGCGTTTGGCCGTGGTGGTGCCTTCGGTGGCGCGCCGCCATGCCTCGTCGCTCATCCAGGCGCCGGCCAGCAGGGCCGCGAGCCCCAGCACCACCGGCGTCCAGAAGCCCAGGTGCGCGAAGGCCGCGGGCGGGGTATTGCCGTCGAAGATCCAGATCTGGCCGAAGACGTACAGCAGCGCCGAGACGACCTGCAGCACGCCGGCCAGTGCCGCGAGCGGCTTGTGCGCAATGCGCAGCGCCACCCAGAGCACGACCGTGGCCGTGAGCGGCCAGAGCAGAGCGGCTTGCGCCAGGCTCACCTGGAACAGCATCGCGAGGTGCAGCAAGCTCACGCCGGCGATCACCGCGACGGCATTGCCGAGCGACCACACCGGCTGGATGCCGCGTGCCAACGCGGTGCGGTGCGCCTGCAGCATCGACCATGCGGCGCTGCCGAGCAGGCTCAGCGCAATGAGGCTTGCCGCCACCGCGCCTTGCCAGCCGCTTGCCAGCACCTGCTCGGCGCTGCCGCGCACATCGGCCGCGCGATGCAGGGTCGCGATGAAGCCGGCCACCGCCAGCGCCTGCATACCGTAGGTCACGAAAGCCAGCGGCCGGAGCTTGAAGCGCACCGCCACCGCAAAGGCGGCCGAAGCCAGCACGGCCGTTGCCGCCGCCGCCCAAGGCGGCGTGAACCACTGCCACAGCAGCAGCGTGAGCGCGCCCATGCCGAGCCACGGCAAGGCGGTGCCCACCAGCGCCTCCCACCCGTTGCCCTCGTCGAGCTTGGCGCGCCGATGAATGGCCCACATGGCGAACGCACTCGCTGCCACCAGCATCGGGCCGATCACCGAGCCCTGCAGCAGCGGATGCCCCGGCGCTGCATCGAGTTGCGTGGCTTCGAGCAGCTTCCACACCGCACCGGCGAACACCAGGAACGAGAACGCCCGCGCATACACGCGCCCTTGCCGCGCGCCCAGCCAGTACATGCCGGCCGCTTCCACGGCCCAGGCCGCGCCCGTCCACCGGCCTTCGAGGCCGAGCGGAATGGCGAGCGTGCCGAAGATCACGCCCACGATGGCGTAGGCCTCCGCAAGCAGCGCCAGGCCCTTGGGCTGCGTGGCAAACACCAGCCGGCCCAGCACCAGGTAGAAGGCCGCGAGCGCCATCGCTGAGAAGGCGGCGCCGTATTCCCACGGCTGCATGAGCAGGTACTGCATGCCGAACGCGACCATCGGCGTGCCGAACACCAGCGAGCTGTCGACGCGGCCCGCGCGCCGCAGCGTGTCGAGCGCGCGCGTGGCCAGCGGCTGTGCGGGCTGCATGGGTGCGTCGAACAGCGTGCGGCGCGCAAACAGCAGGCCGACCGCGACGAACATCAGGAAGAACGCCAGCAGGAAGGGCTGCACGATGCCGTACTGGTCGTCCGTGTAGTACTTGTGCGCCCAGCCCGCGGCCAGCGTGAAGGTGCCGACAAAACCGATGAGGTTCAGCACGCGCCAGGCCTTGAACCAGGCGATCAGCACGATGCCGACGTCGAGCACCAGCAGGTAGGTGAAGAGCCCCACGGGCCGGTTCTGCCCCGTGGAGGCAAGCACTGGCGCCGCAAAACCCTCGAGCGCCGCAACAATGGCCAGCAGCGGTGCGTTCTGCAGCACCGCCAGCACCGCGCTGAGCACCGCCACGCCGAACAGGAAAGCGAAGCCGGCCGTCGGCGGCAGCAGCTCATGCACCTTCATGGCCGCGAGCGTGGTGAGATAGAAGACGCCGATGGCTGCGCCTTGCAGGATGAGCGCATAGCCGGTGCGCTTGCGGCGCAGGAACCAGCCCAGGGCCAGCAAGGCCGCGCCCACCAGCGCCACGGCGGCATAGCGCAGCTCGACAGGCACCGTCACCCGCTCGGCCGTGTAGCGCAGCAAAAAGGCGAGCCCCAGGAACAGGATCAGCACGCCGAGCTTCACCAGCATGTTGCCGCCGAAGATCAGGTTGGCAATGGGTGCGGGCAAGCGGTCGCGCAGCGGGATTGCCGGCGGGGGCGGCGGTGGAGGCAGGCGCCGGGGCGCTGGCACGGCAACCGGCGGCTTGGCTGGTGCCGGTGCGGGAGCTGCCTCGGCAGTTGCGGGCGGCGTGGCCGGAATCGAGGCACGTGCTGCGGCGGCTGCGGCTGCGGCCGCCTGGGCAGGCCGCGCAATCGGGTCCGGCGTGGCTGGCGTGATCGGCGTCGCCGGCGCGGCCTGGGGAACCGGCTGCGCCACGAGCGTCGCGGGGGCACTCGCTGCCGCCATGGGTTGTTCATCCGCAGGCGCCGCCTCGCCGGCGCCCTGGGTGAGCCGCCGCTCGAGCATGCTCACGCGCTGTTCGAGTTCGGCCACGCGTTGTTGCAGCTTCAGCATGCCGCCTGCCGGGGCCGTCGATGCGGCGGTGCCGGATGCCGATGCAACGCCGGAAGGCTGCGCGCGCTCGGCCTCGGTGCGCTCAGGCTCGGCGGTGCTCTTCTTGCCGACGATTTTCGGCAGCGCGAAAGCTCCGACGACGGCCAGTATCAGCGCAGCCGGAACCGACTCTGCGATGGCCCCTATGAAAAGGCCGGCAATCATGCCAATGAACCACATCCTCAGCTCCCCTTGTTTTGGCGAGCATGGAGTGTACGGCGATTGCCTTGTTAGAAACCGCTGCAAACGCCCGTGGCTATTGCAAGGTCAGCTATTTGTTTAATAGCAAACTTGGCGGCACTTACACCGGCGTGAGCTTGGCCACCGACAGCGCGAGCCACTTCACGCCATGCCGCGTGAACTTGACCTGCGCCCGCGCGTCGTCGCCCGTGCCCTCGAGCGACAGCACCGTGCCCTCGCCGAACTTGTTGTGGAACACCTGCATGCCCGAGCGCAGGCCGTGCGACGGTGCGGTTTTCTGCGGCGGCACCGGCGGGCTTGCAAAGGTGTCCTTGCTGCCGCCGTAGCTGCTACCGCTGCTGTAGCTGCCGCCACCGCCGCGGGTGCTCGCATAGCCGCCGCCGTAGCCGAAGGCCGACGGCGTGAACGCCTGGTTCTTGGGCGTGAGCCACTTGAGCGCGCCTTCGGGCAGCTCTTCGAAGAAGCGGCTCTTCACGTTGTAGCGCGTCTGGCCATGGAGCATGCGGGTTTGCGAATGGCTCAGGTACAGGCGCTTGCGTGCGCGCGTGATGGCCACGTACATCAGGCGGCGCTCTTCCTCGAGGCTCTCGAAGTCGCTCATCGAGTTTTCGTGCGGGAACAGGCCCTCTTCCATGCCGGTGATGAATACGCAGTCGAACTCCAGGCCCTTGGCCGCGTGAACGGTCATCAGCTGCACGGCGTCCTGCCCGGCCTGCGCCTGGTTGTCGCCCGATTCGAGCGCCGCATGCGTAAGAAACGCGGCCAGCGGGCTCAGCGTTTCGCCGGTTTCGGCGTCGGGCGCGAGCGGCTCGTCGACCACGGGGCGGGTCAGGTCGATGCCCTGGCTGGCGGGCGACTGCCGCAATTCGTCGACCGGCAGTGCCACCGCATCGCGGCCAAAGCCTTCCTGCGTGACGAAGCTCTCGGCCGCGTTCACCAGTTCTTCCAGATTCTCGATGCGGTCGGCGCCTTCGCGGTCGGCCTTGTAGTGTTCGACAAGTCCGCTGTGGTCGAGCACCAGCTCGATGATCTCGCGCAGGCTGACGCCCTGCGTCTGCTCGCGCAGCACGTCGATCTTGGCCACGAAGGCCGTGAGGTTCGAGCCCGCCTTGCCGCCCACGGCATGCACCGCGTCGTGCAGCGAGCGCCCGGCCGTGCGCGCCGCGTCCTGCAGCTGCTCGAGCGTGCGCGCGCCGATACCGCGCGGCGGAAAGTTGACCACGCGCAGGAAGCTGGTGTCGTCGTCCTTGTTCTCGAGCAGGCGCAAATAGGCCAGCGCGTGCTTGATTTCGGCCCGCTCGAAGAAGCGCAGGCCGCCGTACACGCGGTACGGCACCGACGCGTTGAAAAGCGCCGTTTCGATCACCCGGCTCTGCGCGTTGCTGCGGTAGAGCACCGCCATTTCCTTGCGGTCGAAGCCGTCGCGCACGAGCTGGCGCATTTCCTCGACCATCCACTGCGCCTCGGCCAGGTCGGTGGGCGACTCGTACACGCGCACGGGCTCGCCCGGGCCCTGGTCGGTGCGCAGGTTCTTGCCCAGGCGCTTCTTGTTGTGGCTGATGAGCTCGTTGGCCGAATCGAGGATGTTGCTGTAGCTGCGGTAGTTCTGCTCGAGCTTGATCTGGTGCTGCACGTCGAACTCGCGCACGAAGTCGGCCATGTTGCCCACGCGCGCGCCGCGAAAGGCGTAGATGCTCTGGTCGTCGTCGCCCACCGCAATCACGCTGTTCTGGCCCGGCGTGAACTGGCCCGCCACCGTGTTGCCCGAGAGCATCTTGATCCACCCGTACTGCAGCCGGTTGGTGTCCTGGAACTCGTCGATCAGGATATGGCGAAAGCGCCGCTGGTAGTGCTCGCGCACCGGGTCGTTGTCGCGCAGCAGTTCGTAGCTGCGCAGCATGAGCTCGCCGAAATCGACCACGCCTTCGCGCTGGCACTGTTCTTCGTAGAGCTGGTACAGCTCGACCTTCTTGCGATCGTCGTCGCTGCGGATCTCCACGTCGCGCGGGCGCAGCCCGTCTTCCTTGGCGCCCGCAATGAACCACTGCGTCTGCTTGGCCGGAAAACGCTCGTCGTCGACGTTGAACTGCTTCATCAGCCGCTTGATGGCCGAAAGCTGGTCTTGCGTGTCGAGGATCTGAAAGGTGGAAGGCAGGTTGGCCAGCTTCCAG
Source organism: Variovorax sp. CCNWLW235 (assembly GCF_037204085.1). NCBI lineage: Bacteria > Pseudomonadati > Pseudomonadota > Betaproteobacteria > Burkholderiales > Comamonadaceae > Variovorax > Variovorax sp. CCNWLW235. The sequence goes on from NZ_JBBCBW010000002.1 coordinate 145,397, forward strand.
TGCGCGCGCAAAAGGCGGTTGCACAGGCCGTGGAAGGTGCCGATCCACATGCCCCGCACATTGACCGGCAGCATGGCCGTGAGCCGCGTCATCATTTCCTTGGCGGCCTTGTTGGTGAAGGTCACGGCCAGGATGCCGCCGGCGGAAACCTGGCCGGTTTGCAGCAGCCAGGCGATGCGGGTGGTCAGCACCCGGGTCTTGCCCGAGCCGGCGCCGGCAAGAATCAGGGCATTGCCCGCGGGAAGGGTGACCGCGGCGCGCTGCTCCGGGTTCAGGTTCTGCAGCAATGGCAGTTCCAGGGGGTTGGCATCAGCCGCAGGTTCGTTAAACAACATCCGTCGATTGTAGAAACCAACTCGTATGCGGGTTATATGAAGAACTGGAAGACCTGCCTTCGCCACCCTGCGTAAAATCAATCACCGGGCCCAAGTTTCTTGCGTCCGGTTTTTTGTGGGCGTTTTCTTTCTGAAGCGCCACGGAAACCGGCCGGACCAAGCGCTCATTCGTTCGTTTCAACGATTCCTTTCCAGGAGCCTGGTCATGCAAATTTTCGATTACGACAACATCCTGCTGCTGCCGCGCAAATGCCGCGTGGAAAGCCGCTCGGAGTGCGACACCAGCGTGACGCTGGGCGCACGCAGCTTCCGCCTGCCGGTGGTGCCGGCCAACATGAAGACGGTGGTCGACGAGTCGATCTGCCTCTGGCTGGCGCAGAACGGCTACTTCTATGTGATGCACCGCTTCGACCTGGACAACGTGAAGTTCGTCAAGGAAATGCAGGGCCAGGGCGTGTTCGCTTCCATCTCGCTCGGCGTTAAGAAGCCCGACTACGACACGGTCGACAAGCTGGCGGCCGAGGGCCTGGTGCCCGAATACATCACCATCGACATTGCGCACGGCCATGCCGACAGCGTGAAGAACATGATCGGCTACCTGAAGCAGAAGCTGCCGGGCTCCTTCGTGATCGCGGGCAATGTGGGCACGCCCGAAGCCGTGATCGACCTGGAGAACTGGGGCGCCGACGCCACCAAGGTCGGCATCGGTCCGGGAAAGGTGTGCATCACCAAACTCAAGACTGGCTTCGGCACGGGCGGCTGGCAGCTCAGCGCGCTCAAGTGGTGCGCACGCGTGGCTACCAAGCCGATCATTGCGGACGGCGGCATTCGCGACCACGGCGACATTGCCAAGAGCGTGCGCTTCGGCGCTTCGATGGTGATGATCGGCTCGCTCTTCGCGGGCCACGAAGAATCGCCCGGCAAGACCGTCGAGGTCGACGGCGTGCTCTTCAAGGAGTACTACGGCTCGGCCAGCGACTTCAACAAGGGCGAGTACAAGCACGTCGAGGGCAAGCGCATCCTCGAGCCGATCAAGGGCAAGCTGGCCGACACGCTGGTAGAGATGGAGCAGGATGTGCAGAGCTCCATCAGCTACGCCGGCGGCCGCGCGCTGATGGACATCCGCAAGGTCAACTACGTCACGCTGGGCGGCGACAACGCGGGCGAGCACCTGCTGATGTAGGCGCCCTGCCCGGCTCGATGATCAAGCCTCCAGGAGTTGCACCGCCTGGCGGTGCAGCGCGTGGGCCGGGTCCGCCAATGCATCGACGACGCTGAAGTGGTTCAGGCCCGGCAGCGTTTCGCACACGGGCACCGTGTTGCGGCCCCATGCCTCGCGAATCAGCGCGTTGTGGCGCAGGAACTCCTCGCTTTCATCGCCCCCGACCACCGCATGCAGCTGGCCACGCGCCGGTGCCGGCCACAGCGCCGGGCTGGCGCGCAACGCGTCCGCATCGCTGAGCTTGAGCACGTTCGCGAGGAACGGCGTGCGCTGCAGCGGCCGAAGGTCGTAAAGGCCCGAGATCGACAACGCATTGCGCACCACTTGCGCCGGAAGATCGGGCGCAACCGCCTTCCAGTTGCAGGCGAGCAGCGCGGCCGCCATGTGGCCGCCGGCCGAATGCCCGGCCACGGTAATGCGCGACGGGTCCGCGCCAAAGCTCGCGGCGTTCCGCCAGGTCCACTCGAGCGCACGCACCATCTGCATGAGGATGCCCGGCACGGTCACGGGCTGCTCCGCCGTTCCGGGGCACAGCGCGTAGTTGGGCATGACCACGCACACGCCGCGGTCGTTGAATGCGGGCGCAATGAAGGAATGATCGCGCTTGTCCATCGCGCGCCAATAGCCGCCATGAATGAACACCAGCACCGGCGCACCGGGCACGGGGGCGGGAAAGATGTCGAGCGTTTCGTTGATGCCCTGGCCGTAGGGCACGTCGATCCGGCCGGCGAGAGCCTCGCGCGCGGCAACGGAATCGCCCGCCCATCGCTTGAAATACGCCGGGTGGTCTTTCACCCGCGCGAGATTGTTGTACATGCCTTCCAGCCAGGCGGGGTCGTGCGATGCCATGCGGTTCCTGCTTCCTTCTTTTTTTGGAGACCGCGCATCTTGGCGCATCCTGGGTTTGCCGCATGCGCGCCCAGGATGTTCCTGGTTAAAATCCGCCTGCGTTGGGGGGGTAGCTCAGCTGGGAGAGCGCCGCGTTCGCAATGCGGAGGTCGTGAGTTCGATCCTCATCCTCTCCACCAACACCCATGCAAAAAGGGCCCGGATTTCTTCCGAGCCCTTTTTTCTTGCACTGGGCGGCGTTGATTTGCGGTTTATCGCTGTTGCGCCCTTCACCAGCCGCCGGTTACAGTTACATAAAAGAAGACGAAAGTTTTCATTTGGTAACAAAATTACCCGCGTAACCACAGAAACAAAGTATTGCATTTGACTACCAAAGTAGTATTGTGAAATCTTCACATTAAACCTTTGGTATCAAACGTGAACAGAGCGGGGCCAGTACTCAATTTTCCGGAACGCCAAGGCTGGCGGCCCTCCGGACACACCGGCGGAGCATGAGATTGCTCAACGTACTGGAACAACGCCGTGCCAGCCACCTCCTTCGACCCGGACTGCGGGACCGACTTCAACCTTACCGCCGACGCGGTCATGGTCGCAAGGATGCGGCTGGTGCTGTCGATCTCCGCCGTGCTGGCGGTCGCGGTTGACGCAGGCGAGGCACAAAGGCACATCAGCAGCCCCATGTGGCTGGCATTCGCCAGCTACCTGCTCTACAGCGTCAGTGTTTACATCTGCACACGTACAGGGCAGCGCTATTTCCGGGGCAAGGCGATCCACTGGTTCGATGTGCTGTGGTTCACGGTGCTCATATTCGTAACGGGCGGTCTTCCGAGCCTTTACTTTCTCTTCTACTTCTTCGTCATCCTCACTTCGTCGTTCCGCTGGGGCTATGAAGAAGGCGCCAGGGTGACGATGGCCTCCGTGGCGTCGTTCGCCGCCTGCAGCCTGGCCACGGGCACCGACACCTACACGCCGCAGCTGCTCATGCGCACCACGTTCCTGCTGGCGCTGGGGCACATGATCGGCCACTGGGGCGGATCGAAGGTCGAACTGCGGCGGCGCCTCTCCCTGCTTGGCCAGGTAAGCCGGCTGTCGAACCCCCGGTTCGGCGTGAACCGCACGATTGCCAGCACGATGGAAAGAACGCTCGATTTCTTCAAGGCGAGCCACTGCATTCTGCTGATGCGGGATTCCGAAACCGGCACCTGGGTCATGCGCACGCTCAAGGCGGGCGACGCGGCAGACTCCGTCAGCGTGGAGACGATCAACCGCATCTCGGACTCGCCGCTCATGGCGCTGTCCGGCGAACGCATCGTGCTGAACAACCGCCGGCCGTGGCCGCTGAACTGGCTGCGCGCGCAGAGCCACGGCTGCGACCCCCGCACCCACCGCTGGCACGCGCTCGACGAACATGGCGCGCGCCGCAGCTCGGCCGTTGCCGCAATGCTGGAGGCACGCTCCTTCATGAGCGCACCGCTGCCGATGCGGCTGGGCGAGGGCCGGGTCTTCGTGTCGTCTCGCGACGGTCAATTCCGCAAGTCCGATGCGCTGTTCCTGGCGCACATCATGGGACACGTCTTCCCGGTCATCGAAACCATCGAAGTGTTGGACCGGATGGCTTCGGAGGCGGCTTCGAAGGAGCGGCTGAAGATCTCGCTGGACCTGCACGACACGGCGATCCAGCCCTACATCGGCCTCAAGCTGGGCCTGAGCGCCCTGCGCAAGAAGGCGGCCGCCGACAACCCGCTGATCGACGACCTTGAAAAGCTGGCGAGCATGGCCGAGAGCGTGGTGACCGACCTGCGGCGCTATGCCGGCGCCGTCAAGCACGGCGCCGACGCCCGCTGCGAGTTCATTCTTCCGCACCTGCACCAGCAGGCGGCGCGCATCAAGACGCTCTACGGGATCGACATTGCGATCCTGCTCGAAAGCGACGTCCACCTGGACGACCGGATGACGGCCGAAGTGCTTCAGCTGGTGCGCGAGGGGCTGAACAACATCTGCAAGCACACGCACGCACATCGCGGCTGCATCCGTATCGGCTGCACGAACGGCAAGCTGCACATCCGGATCGAAAACGAGAGCTGCGGCACGGAGTTCGCGAACTTCCGCCCCCGCTCCATCAGCGAACGCGCGGCGGCCCTTGGCGGCCGCGCGCAAGTCACCCAGGGCGCGGGCGGCGCCACGGCCGTTCTGGTCGAAATACCCATCTGATGAAGAAGGAAGAGGTGCAACCATGCAACCCGCTACCACCACCCAACCCATCGGCGTCATGCTGGTGGACGACCACCAGACCATGCTGTGGGGCCTGTCGAGGCTGATCGACGGCGAGCAGCCGCGCATGAAGGTCGTTGCCACGGCCAACTGCTGCGAAGACGCGGTGGAGCGAACCGGGCAATTCGCGCCCGACGTGATCGTGCTCGACCTGGACCTGGGCGGCCGGTCTGCCCTGGACATTCTTCCGATGTTGCTGTCGAACGAGGTGTCGCGTGCGCTCATCCTCACCGGCGAGCGCAGCCAGCAGACGCTGGATCTTGCCGTGCTGCGCGGCGCAAGGGGCGTGTTGCACAAGGACGCTTCCGCGGAGCAGGTGCTCGACGCGATCGAGCGCGTGCACAAGGGCGAGCTGTGCGTCGACCCGCAGGCCATGAGCCGTGTTTTCTCGGAACTGACCGCGCCAAAGAAGCCCGCGAAGGTCAACCCCGAAGCAGCCAAGCTGGCCAGCCTCACGCAGAAAGAGCGGCAGGTCATCCAGGCGGTCGTCCAGGGCAGCGGCGCCCCCAACAAGACGCTGGCTTCGCGGCTCTTCGTGACCGAGCACACGTTCCGCAATCACCTCACGTCGATTTATCAGAAGCTGGGCGTGGCAAACCGGCTCGAGCTGTATATCTACGCCATCAAGCACCAGCTGGACGCCGCGCCTCACTGAGCGCGGACGCCGGGCCTCACAGGCCGCCGCTGAGCATCGGCGAGATGATGCGGATCACACGGATGGCCGCTGGCGTCAAAATGACCATCGAGATGCACGGAAAGATGCACAGCACCAGGGGCAGCAGCATCTTGGTCGGAACCTTGGCCGCAAGCTCTTCCGCGCGAACCTGGCGCTTGTGGCGCAGGTCGTCCGAGAACACGCGCAGCGACTCGCCAACGCTGGTGCCGAATCGGTCGGCCTGGGTCAGCATGGTTGCGAAGGTTCCGATTTCCTCCACGCCGGTGCGAAGCGCGAGGTTGTGCAGCGACTTCTCGCGCGTGCCGCCGGCGCGCATCTCGAGGTTGGTCCAGTGCAGCTCCTGCGCCAGCGCCTCGCTCTTGACGCGGATCTCCTCGGTAACCTTGACCAGCGCGGCGTCGAGCCCCAGGCCCGCCTCCACGCATACCAGCATCAGGTCGGCGGCATCGGGAAAGTTCTCGAAGATCTCGCGCTGGCGCTCCTTGATCATCGTGCGTAGCACGATGTTGGGCAGGTAGCAGCCGAGCAATGCCACCACTGCCAGCCACAGCAAGGTCGCGATTCCGCCGTCTGCGCCTGCCGCACGTATTGCCACGAAGGCCAGCCCGGCAAAGCCCAGCGGCAGCAGCGTCTTCAGCCCGAAGTAGAAGAGGCTCGCGTCCGGGTGGCGTATGCCCGCGTTCAGGAACTTCAGGCGCAGCGGCGACGTCTCACCGTCGCCCGTGGGCGAAGACAGCTGGGCGAAGGGACCGACGATCTTGACGGCGGTTTCGGTCCAGGCCGACTTGCCCGACGAAGGAGCCACCGCCCGCAGGCGCTGCTCGGTGCGCGTGGGCAGCATCCAGACCGCAAAGCCCCCAACGGCCAGGGACACGGTAACGAAGACGAGAATTGGAAGCAGCATGGCAGTTCTCCTTCAGACACGGATCTTCACGATCTTGCGCAGGATCAGCACGCCGATCACCATCAGGACCAGCATGTACTTGACGACCGTGATGCCGATCGGATCGGTCCATAGCGGCGACATGAACTCCGGATTGAAGGTGTTCATGAGCACCGCGAGGGCAAACGGCATCAGCCCCAGAATCCAGGCCGACAGCCGCCCTTCCGACGACAGCACCCGCACCCGCGCCAGCAGCTTGAGGCGGTCGCGGATCAGCTTGCTCAGGTTGCCGAGCACCTCGGTCAGGTTGCCGCCGGAGTCGCGCTGGATCAGCACCGACACCACGAAGTAGCGCAGATCGGTGAGCGGCACGCGCTCGCTCATGTTCGTGAGCGCCTGTTGCAGCGAAACGCCGAAGCCGACCTCGTCGGACACCATGCGGAACTCGCCCGCAATGGGTTCGGACATTTCCTCTCCGATCATCTGCACGCTGCTCGCGAACGAATGGCCCGCGCGCAGTGCGCGTGTCACCAGGTCGAGTGCGTCCGGCAACTGCCGTTCGAGATGCGCCAGGCGGCGGCTGCGCCGGTGGTTCAGGTAGAGCAGCGGCACCGCCGCGCCGGCTGCGGCCACGAGCAAGGCAATCCAGGCGGGCTGGTTTGCGAGCGAGACCATCGCCATGAAAACGAACAGGCCGGACAGCGCACAGCCCAGCAGCACGTGGGACACCGTCCACTCCATCCCGGCCTGGAGAATGAAGCGGTCCAGGCGCTGCGCCCGCGGAAGCTTCAGCAGGGCGCGCTGCATCCACGGCGCGTCGCTGAGCACGCGGTCCTTCACGAGCCGCGCCTGGGCAATTCGGTCGCTGGCGGCCGACAGCGCCTGCAGCCGTTTGCCTATCTTCTGCGCCTCGGGGCCCCGGTACGCGCGCCAGAGCATGTACAAACCTTCGATCACCAGCAGTACCGTCACGAAGACCAGCACCGACAGGGTAATGAGCGTGTCGCCAACCAGGTTCTCGAACATGAGAGGCTCCTTATTCGTAGTGCTTGTCGGGATCGAACATGGTGTCGGGCAGCACGACGCCGAAGGAGTGCAGGCGCTCGACGAATTTCGGCCGCACTCCCGTGGCCTGGAAGTGGCCGCGCACGCGGCCGTCGGGGCCCATGCCGGTCTGGCGGAACGCGAAGATCTCCTGCATCGTGACGACCTCGCCTTCCATGCCGGTGATCTCCTGGATGCTGGTGACCTTGCGCCGCCCGTCGACCATGCGCAGCACCTGGATCACGACGGTGATGGCCGAGGCGATCTGCTGGCGCACGGAATGATGCGGAAGGTTGAGATTGGCCATGCTGATCATGTTCTCCAGCCGCGCCAGCGCATCGCGCGGGCTGTTGGCGTGGATGGTGGTCAGCGAGCCTTCGTGGCCGGTGTTCATGGCCTGCAGCATGTCGACCGCCTCGGCGCCGCGCACCTCGCCGATGACGATGCGGTCGGGCCGCATGCGCAGCGCGTTGCGCACCAGCGCGCGCTGCGTGATCTCGCCCTTGCCTTCGATGTTCATCGGCCGGGTCTCCATGCGGGCGACGTGCGGCTGCTGCAACTGGAGCTCGGCCGCGTCCTCGATGGTGATGATGCGTTCGGTGGCGGGAATGAAGCCCGAGAGAATGTTCAGCAGCGTCGTCTTGCCGGCGCCGGTGCCGCCGGAGATCAGCATGTTGATCTTCGCGCTGGCCAGCCCTTCGAGCATCAGCCCCATCTGCGGCGTCAGCGTCTTGAGGTCGTTCACCAGGTTTTCCATCTTCAGCGGAATCTTCGCGAAGCGGCGAATCGACATCATCGGGCCGTCCAGCGCCACGGGCGCAACCACCGCATTGACGCGCGATCCGTCCGGCAGCCGGGCATCGACCATGGGGCTCGATTCGTCGATGCGCCGCCCCACCAGCGAAACGATCTTGTCGATGATGCGCAGCAGGTGCTTCTCGTCGGTGAAGCTCACGTCCGTCAGTTCCAGCCGGCCCTTGCGCTCGACATAGATCTGGTCGTGCGAGTTGACCAGGATGTCCGACACCGTGGGGTCGGCCATCAACAGCTCGATGGGGCCGAAGCCGAGCATCTCGTGCTGGATGTCGCGTATCAGCGTGCGCCGTTCGATGTCGTTCAGCGCCTCGGGCTCTTCCTGCAGCAGCCGCGTGACCATCGTGGAGATCTCGTGGCGCAGCACCTCGGGCTTCAGGGTTTCGAGCACCGCCAGGTCGAACCTGTCCAGCAGCTTCAGGTGCATTCGCTCCTTCAGGAGCTTGTAGGAATCCGAGGCAAAAGACGAAAGCGCTGCATCGGCCACGGGCAGCGCCGTGGGGCGCGCGACCGGCTCGGCTTCGATCGCATTGAGCTGTTCTCTGAATGACATGTGGACCTGCCTTGCTGTTGGAGGAAGAGGATTCGTCGGGTGCAAAGCGGGCGTCAGGCGCGGCGGAAGAGCCGGCCGATGAAGCCCGGCGCTTCTTTCTGGCGAGGACTGAGCGTGTGGGCGATTTCAACCAGCCGCTTGCAGAGTGCGCTGCCACGCGACATCTCCGCCAGCGGCACGCCGCGGTTGATCGAAGCGTCCACGTCCTTGCCGCCGTCGGGCACACTCACCAGCGTGGCTCCGCCGAGCGAACGCCGCATGTCGGACAAGCCGATCTCCGTGCCACCGGCACTGCGGTTGACCAGCAGCTCGACCTTGCCGGCCGGGTAGCCGAGCGACTTGAACATCTGCATGAGACGCGTCACGTTGCGGATGTGCGGCAGGCTGGGCTGGAGCACCGGAAAGATGCGGTCCGCGCGGTCCATCACGCGGATGGCGAGCGGATCGATGCGAAGGCCGAGGTCGAACAGCACGAAGTCGTATTGCGCGACGGCCACCTGCAGGATGGCGTCGATGTGCTCGGCCTTGACCTCCAGGGCGCGGGAAAGGTCTTCAGGAGCCGCAAGAATGCTGAAGCCCGGCGCCACCTTCACCGCGCTGGCGGCAAGCAAGGAGGCATCGAGCCGGCCGATGTCGCGTGCCACGTCGGCCACCGTAGAAGTGGGCCGCAGGTCGCACACATAAGAAAGGGCATCGCCGAACTGCAGGTTCAGGTCGATCAGCAGCACCGAGCGGCGCATGGAAAGCTGATGCCCGATGTTGGTGGCAAGAAAGGTGGCGCCGCTGCCGCCTTTGCATGGCATGAACGCCACCACCTGCCCAGGCTCGCGCGCCTGCGCGCCGGCCATCTTGAGCGCAATGCGCTCCACGGCCGCCTCCAGCGCCGCGGGCTCGGGCGGCGAAGGCAGCACTTCGCGCACGCCCGAACGCATCGCAAGAATCAGGAACTCCGGCGTCTGCATAGCGCACAGCAGCACCACCGCAATCGCGGGATGGCGCATGGTGAGCTGCTCCACCATCGCCAACTCATGAGGGTCGCAGCACATGCCGTCCACCAGCAGGAGCTCGGGCGCCGATCGCTCGACCACCCATTGCATGCGGCTCTTGCCGCCTTCGAATGGCGAGACCACATGGGAGCGCGCCTCGAGCACCTTGCGCATGTCCTGCAGATGGCCGGGATTGGGGGAGATGATGGAGATCTTCATGGCGGGGTTCCGTTTCGTCTCTACGAGCAGATAGTCGGGCTGTGGGGGTCCTTGCGCATTACTTCGCGCGGCAGGAAGGTGGAAAAACTCGGCATGGGAATCAGCGGCGCGGCCGCCCCGACGATGGGCGAGATCCATTGGTAGTTGAGCCCGGTGATGCCCACCGTGACGCCCTGGCAAGTGGCGGCCGTGCAGCTGGCCGGTGTCCAGGCCACGCTCACCGCGGTGATCTGCGGCAGCAAGGCCTTCATGCGGGCCAGTACCAGCGCCTGCTGGGCGGTGTCGTCGCACACCACCGCGTAGCGCGCCCCGGCACGCGTGGCCTCGCTGGCCATGCTCCATGTGAACAGCATCCGCGAAAAGTCCACGATGCCCAACAGCAGCATGAGGAAGATGAGCAGGCCCAGCGCAAACTCCACGGTGGTCGCCCCTGACGTGCGGTGTCTCATGATGGAGCCCTCATGGTGGCGGTGATGTCGCTGAAGACGATGTTGCCGTTCGCATCGGCAAACGCGAGGCCCATCACCGAAGGAAAGAGCGAATGGAAGGTGTAGCTGCTGATGCGCACCGTCACCGTGGTGATGAGCGGGTTGGCCCCCGCCGACTGCCAGGTGCAGCAGCTGTCCGCGGGCACATTCGAAAGGCTCAGGCCGCGCGCGAGCGGCGTACCGGTGCCGGCGGTGTTGCCGAACACCATCAGGTTGCGCGCCTCGGTGATGTGCGTGCCGGGCGTCTGGACCGACAGGTAGCGAACCGCATCGCGCGTCGACTTGACGACCAGGTTGTATTCATACATCGCCCGGCCGAACTCCGTCGTGATGAAGGTGAGCAGCAGCAGGAGCGGCGTGATGAGCGCCAGCTCGACCAGCGCCGCGCCGCGCTGCCTGTGGTTCGTAGTCCTTTTCATTCGCTTCACCTCACCAGAACGGGCACCAGGGGCCCGGCCGTGCCACCGGCGAGTCCGCTGGTTGTGCAGGGGCTGCCGGCCGCACCCGCATTGCCGCGGAACTCGAGCCATGTGTCGCTCATCGGAATGGTCAGCGGCTGCAGCATCAGCATGCAGGCGTAGTCGATGACACGTCCGCCGCCGTCGATCACCGGCACCGTGACCACACGCCGGTCGAGCCCATATTGCTTGTGGCCTCCGGCGACGTTGCCGGACGCGGCCAGCTTCTGGAAGCTGTTGAGCGAAAGCCCGGTGAGGTCTTCGCAGTCCTTCACCTTGCCGGTGTCGATGCAGGACGCGAAGGCCGCGCGCTTGGCCAGGAAGTCGCCGAAAGCATTGGACTGCGCGGGCCAGGTGACGGCGGTATAGGCATAGCCCGTGTAATCAGGCCGCTGCACGCTGGGGTCGCCGCTGTTCTTGTAGATGCCGAAGCGCTGGTTCCAGACATCGACCACCGAGGTCTGCACACCGGGGGTGCCGAGTGTGTCGCCCACCTTCGTTCCGCAGTGGTTGTTCAGTTCGGATTCGGTTTCCGAGGCGCTGTTGCTGCCGTCGAGATTGGCCCAGCCGACCTCTCCGCCGGCGGATGCGTTCTGCGCCTGAATCAGCTTCACCCAGTCGCCGACGCTGAGCCCGTAGTTCGGCGCAACGCCTCCCGCCTTCGGCTTGAGTGCGACGGGAATCGGACAAGTGGTCTGCGCGCTGGCCCGTGTGGCCACTGCGCTGGCGAAGACGCTGCCCGTTGCAGGATAGGCGGTGGCATTGCCGGAGAAGGCCCCCAAGGCCTTCATGAGCCAGATAACGATGTTGGGCTGCGTGTGCACGCACTGTGCATAGGTAGCCACAGCGGGGTCTACCGTGGGCGCATAGGAGGCGTCGCGAAAAGTGATTTCGGCGGGGACAAGCTGGCCCTCTCCGCTCCAGGTGGCCGACTGCATGTTGACCCGGTTCGCGTTACCGGCGGTCTGGCCGGCGCTCTGGGCCCGCGTGATCGCGGTGCCCTGCTTGTCGAGTTCGCGCGCGGCGGCCAGTGCGCAACTGTCGACGGCGGTCTGCAGCTCTGTCCGTACGACGAACAGGTGGCCGAAGTCCAGCGCAATGCCCATGAATCCGAGGAGGAACAGCAGGACCAGTGCAGTGGTGATGATCATCGCGCCGCGCTGGCGGCGGCCGGGGTGGCGGACTTGCATGATCGGCTTCCTGTGCAATGGTGGCGGTTCAAGAAAAAGACTCTGCGCTTTATTCGCACTCCACGCCGCCGAGGCAGGTGAAGACGCGATCGACGAAATCGCTGAGGCTGGTGCCTGTTGCCAGTGGCTGCAGGGCGATGATCAGCAGGATCGAGATCACCGCGATGAGCAGTGCGTACTCCACCACCTGGGCGCCGCTTTCTTCCTTCAGAAAAGACTTGAACATGGGACTACTCCTTTTGTGTCTTGAGAAGAAGGCGGACCTGACAAGAAGTGAGCCGGCGAGCGTGAGACATGCCACGGTTCGCCCGCCCAGCGACTTACACGCACCCGCCAGTCGTCGAAGTCAGGCAAGTGACAACACGGCCGATGAAGGTCGAGAAGCTGCCGTTGCTATCGGTGAGCGCCTTCAATGCAACGACCAGTGCGATCGAGACGACCGCGATGATCAGCGCGTACTCCACGACTTGAGCACCGCTCTCGTCCTGCAGGAATGACTTGAACATGGGACTACTCCTTTTCATTGAGATGAATGCAGATCTAGTCAGTGAGCCGGCGAGCACGGGGTTTACCGGCTCGCCCGCCCAGCGACTTACACGCAACCGCCAGTCGTCGAAGTCAGGCAGGTTGTCACGCGACCGATGAAGGTCGAGAAGCTGCCGTTGCTGGCGGTAAGCGCCTTCAGTGCAACGACCAGCGCGATCGAAACGACCGCGATGATCAACGCGTACTCGACGACTTGGGCGCCGTCTTCGTCGCGCAGGAAGCTGCCGGTGGATTGGCCGATGGCCTGGAGAAGGTTTTTCATGGTTCTTTCCTTTCGAGGTTTGAACAGTTGGAAATCAGGTTTGAAGAATTGACGGGTGGGGACGAAAGTTGATTGAGATTCGTGGTGCTCTCCTTTCCATCTGTAACTCTGTGGAACAAATCCGCAAAAAGGATGCAGTCACTTCGCCGAGCCGCCGATCTGGCCGCCGATGTTGATGACGTTCACCGCAGGCGGCGGCGTCTTGTAGGACTCGTGGTACTGCTTCATCGACTCGCGTGCCGAGCGGCCGTCAATGCCCACGACCGGGTTGCCGTCCTTGCCGGCATCGGGATTGAGGGTCATCTTTTTCCTGGCATCGCGCACCGCATCGCCAAAGCGCGCGTCGTAGTTGGGCGTGACGTGGGAGCAGCCGGTGCCCAGGAGCAGCGTCAGCGCGAGAGTGGTCGACTTGATGAACATGGTGTGCTCCTGGCTGGGGTCATTGGGGTCATTGGGTATTGCCGGCCGGTGCAACCGGTGCCGGGGTGGCGCTTTCGAGGCTTCCGTTCAGGTAGACCTCGGCGCGGCTCGGAACAACGTGGTTGTCGGTCGGAACGCGGGGCACCTCGGCGAGCGGCCGTACCAGGCGCGGCGTGATCACGAACATCAATTCGGTCTGGTCGTTCTGGAACTCGGTGCTGCGGAACAGCGCGCCCATCACCGGCACTTCGCCCAAACCGGGGTAGCGCTTGATGGACTCGGTGACGTTGCTCTTGATGAGCCCCGCAATGACGAAGCTCTGCCCGTCGTTGAGCTGCACGGTGGTATCGGCGCGGCGCACCGTCAGCGAAGGCAGCACGGCGGTCACGCCAGTCACGGTGGTAAAGGGCGAGCCGGTCTGCGACAGGTCCGACACTTCGGAGACCATCTTGAGGTTGACGCGACCGCCGTTGAGCACCGTTGGGGTGAACTTGACCCCGATGCCGAACTCTTTTTCTTCCAGCGTGATGTTCGTTCCACCGCCGCCGGCGGCGCTCTGCGCAACCGGAATGAAGATCTTTCCGCCCGAGAGAAAACTCGCCTGCTGGCCGCTGATGGCCATGATGTTGGGCTCCGCCAGGATGCGCACCAGGCCGTCGTCCTTCTGGCCGTCGATGCCGATGGACGTGCGGCCGATCCTCAGCGCCTCGATCAGGCCGCCGCCCCCGCTCAGGAAGCTGGAAATCAGCGAGTAGCTGTCGCGGCCCCCGCTGCCCGAGCGGCTCAGGCCGACGCGCGCGCCCAGCCGGTCCAGCAGGGTCTTGCTGATCTCGGCAATCTTGACTTCGAGCATGACCTGCTGCGGCGCCGTGACCCGCAGCAGGTTCACGACCTTCTTGCCATCGGCGCCGTAGGCCATGGCCAGGCTCATCACGTCGTCGAGCTTGAGCGCGTCGCTGATCTCGCCGGTGAGCACGATCGATTTTTCTGCGCTGCGCACGCGGATGCGGTTCTCTTCGGGCATCAGCTCGGCGAGCTTCGACTGAAGTGCGCCCGGATCGATGGTGACAAGAACGTCCTTGATGTAGCAGGTGCCGTCAGTGCTTTGCAGCACCACGTTCATCGAGCCGGCCTGACGCCCGCGGAAGAAGAGATCGTTCGGGCTCAGCAGCATCACGTCGACATCGGCCACGCCGTCGCCTGCGTTCGCGGCCGTGGGTGCCGCCGCTGCGGGTTGCCCTGCCGGCGCAGCGGCCGGCGCGCGGTTTGGCGGCTGACCGCTGACCACGATGCGCGCCACGCGTGCCTTGAGCGGAATGACCACCGACTTGCCGAGCACCGCGTAGGTGGGCTGGTCGTCCGGAATGATCGCCGTGCAGCGGCGCATGGCGGGTGCGGCGGCCGGCGCGGGGGCCGAGGGCGCCGCAACGGGCGTCGGAGCCGGGGATGCGAGCTCCGCCGCAAACCCGGGCGTCGCCAGGGTCGTGAGCGCCGCCAGCAGCCAGGCGGGTGAAGAAGAGAGATATTGCACTTGTGGTTCCTCCGGACTGAGTGATCAGAAGCAGGTGAGCGAGCGGGCTGCGTGCTGGATCACTTCCACGCATTCGGATTGCCGCAACGCCACAGGAGCCGTACGCGGCACTCGCGCAGGGGCCGGCCGGGCTGCCACGGTGGTGGCAATCGGCAGGATTTCCTTCTCGCCGAACAACTGGCCCTTGGTGATGCCCGCTGTGGCCACAGTGGTCTTGTCCATCTGGTTGCGCAGCACCAGCGAGAGGGTTCCCACGCTGCGCGCCAGGTCGAGCTTTTCGGAGTCTTCGAGCGAGAGCTCCAGCGTCACGGCGCTGACCACCTTGGGCTTGGTGTCGTCGCGGTTGGCCTCTTGCGCCACTGCCAGCACCAGCACTTTTTCAAGCACGGTCTTGCTGATCTGGCGACCCTCTTCGCCGCGGTTCTTGTCTTGCTGCGCGTTGACCATCACGTCGACGTAGTTGCCCGGCAGCGCGAAGCCCGCCACACCGACCACGTCGTTGACCCGCACGGTCATGGCGCGCTTGCCGCTGGCAATGACCGCGGAGAGCCCGCCCTGGGTGCCGACCGGCGCGAGCTTGCCTTCGAGAATGGCCTCGCCGCGCAGCACGCCGACCTTGACGACGCGGTCCTCGAGCGACTTGGCATCCGTGAACGAACCAGGCGGCAGCGAGCCGCTCGGCCAGTCGACCAGCGACAGCATCTGGGGGTTGACCCGGCTGCCGAGTTCGATGTCGACGGCGGCCACCACCACCTTGTTGGATGCGATGCCGCCCTGTCGGGAGACCCAGCCCGCTGCGTAGACCGCGGCCGCCAGGCCGGTCAGGAGGGCCAGCAGAAGCAGCCCGAGCGCCTTGATGTTTTTCATGCGAATCTCCGCCGTGGATGAATGGATGAGGGATGGGACGGGCTAGACGAAGCCCAACTGATGCGCCAGGACCTGTGCAATCGTCCCCACGCAAATGCAGATGCCGTAAGGCAGCTTTCCGATGGATTGCCGCGTGTCGATCGCGCCGCTCGGCCGGATGCCCGCGATGCCCGAGACGACGATGCCCTGCGCCGCGCCCTTGACGTTGGCCAGCATGTGACCCAGGCGGCGCCGGTGAATGGCCACCGCCACGGCCGCGAAGCCGCCGGCAATGCAGGTGAACAGGATGGTCTGCAGCGTCTGCTGGGGACCGAGAAAGGCGCCGACCATCGCCATCAGCTTGACGTCGCCCGCGCCCATGATCCGCAGCACATAGAACGGCAGCATGATCGCGAAGCCGGTGCCCAGCCCGCCCAGGGCGTTCATCGCGCCTGCCGTTGGCGTGCGCGCCGCGAAGGTGCCATAGATGATTGCGAACACCGCGCCGCCGAAGGTGAGCCAGTTGGGAATGCGGTAGAAGCGCACATCGCTCACCGCGGCCATCACCAGCAGAACGAAGAGCCCGCCCATGCGGAAGTCCGACGCAAGCAGCATCAGCAGATCGAGGAAAGCGTCGAGTTCCGTCATGAGGTATGTGCTCCGTATGGGCAGGGTCAGTGGCACTTCAGGCGCTGCGCCGTACCGCAAGCAGCAGGAGCAGGCACACAACCAGCACCAGCGCGCCGATGAGCGCAAACTCCATGAACGACATGCCGGCGTCTTCGCGCAGCAGGTTCGTGAAGGTTCTTGGCAGCAGTTCGATCGGTTCCATGCGTGTTCTCCAGTGAGGTAGCCAACCGGCGCCGCCTTTCATCCGAACCGGATCGAAGCGTTTTGCCGTGGAGTCACTGTAGAAATTGCGCGCTCTGCGCACATGAGCGATGCGCCCCTTCCGGAGGGAGACAATCGCCCCGCCCCCGCCCGCCGCACCCATGACAAAGCGCCTGCCTCGCTTGGCGGCTGTCTTTGCGACGGCGCAAAGCAAAACGCCCTGGCGTTGCGCCAGGGCGTTTGTTCATTTGTGGATCAGGTGCCGCGCGTCAGGTGTCGAGCATCAGGTGCTGTCCATGCAGCGCCGCGGCGGCGGGCGATGCAAGGAAAGCGATAGTCTGCGCAGCAACCGAGGTCGACACCCATTCCGCAGGATTCGCGTCAGGCATGGCCTGGCGGTTGGCCGGCGTGTCGAGCACGCTGGGCGCAACGCTGTTGACGCACACGCCATGCGGTGCGGCTTCGGCCGCCATGGCTTCCACCAGCCGCTGCAGCGCGCTCTTCGATGCGATGTAGGCCGCCATGGCAGGCAGGCCGCGCGCCGCCACCTTGGCGGTGACGGCAACGATGCGCCCGGCACCGCGCTCGATCATCGAAGGCAGCACCGCCTGCGTGACCGCAACGAAAGACCACGCGTTGAGATTCATCATCCGGTCCCAGCTTGCGCGCGAGAGCGCGTGAGTCGCCTCGCCCATCTCGAAGCCGCCGGCAATGTGAACCAGCGCATCGATGCGGCCGAAAGCCTTGAGCGCCTGGCCCGACAGGTCCGCCATTTCGGACGGCGACGTCACATCTCCCGCGAGCAGCAGGTGCTGGGAATTGTCCAGGCCCGGAAAGACCTCCGTCAGGCGCTCGAGGCGGTGATCGATCAACGCAAGGCGGGCGCCCTGCGCAAGAAAGTGCTGGCCCACCGCGCGGCCCAGCGCGCCCGCGGCCCCGGTGATCACGACATGCGGCATGTCGGTGATTGGATCGGTCATGGAAAATCTCCTTGGTTGAGGGCCAGGCCCGTCGATGATGACGAATCCTACCGCCGCCCCGCACAAAATCGTTGAGCCCCGGAATTTTTACGCTATACTTGCGGTCTTGCCTAAAAACGCACAACGTTTTGAGCGCAAGGGCTCTTAGCTCAGTTGGTAGAGCAGCGGACTCTTAATCCGTAGGTCGAGTGTTCGAGTCACTCAGGGCCCACCACCAACACCAGAAATAGCGCGGTTCCCGTGCTATTTTTTTGCCAGGACTGTTCCGCAATTGCCGACAGTCTTTCGCAAGAAAGAAAAACCTCCCGCTTCACTGCAGGGAGGTTTTTTCTTTTTTGGCCTGCGCACTTGTGGCTCCGTGGATGGATTCGCCAACCGCCTCTCCAGCCCACTTCTCCCGCGACCCCCGCCGCTTGGTGAGGCGATGTCATTCACATGTGAAAGAGTCACATTTTTTACCACACACCCGTACACGGATGAGCCCGGCAAGGGGGATGCTGCGGCTTTTACCGGAGGCCAATGCAATGCTAAATCAAGTCATTCACAACGCGACCATCACATTGCAATTGCCGCTCGACATGAGCGCCAGCGCCGAGATCATGGCGCTTCGATCGGCGGGAATTCCGGTTGACGAACTGGGCAATGCGACGTCCGGCTATTTGTTCGTGCGAACCACGGGCCGCGGAGACCACCAGACCAACACCTTTCGATGGTTTGCCACCGGCATCGGCCTGGCGCCCGCGGTTTCGGTTTCGAGTCAGCCGGTGCCGGTGACTTCTGCAGCCGCCGAAGAAGCACCGGCCTGGTGACCGACAGGGGCGGCCCTCTTCCTCAATCGTTGTTGCGTTCGCACTTGCGTGAGTTGACCAGGCAGCCCGCATAGTCAGGGTCGTGCTTGAGCAGGAACATGGCGCGGGCCGCCACTGCCGTGTCCGCGAAATCGCTGAACAAGCCGTCGACGCCGGCCTCGTAGAACGCGAGGTACTCGTTGACGGCGTTGCCGCCGAAGCTGCCGGTCAGCCGCTTCTGCTCGCTGCGGAAGGTGTACGGGTGGACCAGCAGCCCCAGCCGATGCGCATTCGCAATCACGTCGGTAGGCGGCAGCAGCACGCGGTCGCGATCGTCGACCACGCCGTCGCCCGTCACATCGGCGCACGCGCCGCTCTGCACCGACTTGCAGGCGCTTGAAATCAGGTACGGCTTCCAGGGGCCGATGCCGTCCGCATAGCCCCTTACCTCTTGCAGGCCGCGCGGCGTCACCAAGTCCTTGAATTGGCCATCGCGGTTGGACACGACCCAGTCATAAGGCTTGTCGTAGGGCTTGCTGAAGTCGAGCGAGCCGTCGGGCTTGACGTCATTCGCGTCCACCAGTTGGATCAGCCGCACGCTCGTCTTGCTGCGCAGATAGCGAAGATTGGCGGTTTCGAACGACTGGATAAAGACCGGCGCGTTGCGCTGGTTCCAGCCCGCGGCACTCAGCACGGCCAGCAGGCGGTCTTCCAGCGGCAGGCCGATGGCCTGGTGATAGGTCGGATGCTTCGTCTCCGGATAGATGCCGATGCGCCGACCTTCCTCGCGCGACTTGCGCTTGGCCAGGTCGATCACCTCGGCCAGGGTGGGGATCTGGAACCTGCCGTTGAAGGATTGGTCGCGCTCAGGAAAAGACTGCACCGCGCGCAATTGCTTGATCTCGGCCAGGGTGAAGTCGCTGGCAAAGAAGCCATCGGTCGGAACGCCGTCGACCACGACCGTGCGCCGGCGGTTTGCGAACTGCGGCAGGTCCTTCACGTTGGTGGTGTCGATGAGGTTGGGCTCGTGGCGCGCGATCAGGTGGCCGTCCTTGGTGGCGACAAGGTCGGGCTCGATGTAGTCGGCGCCGAGGGAAATGCCCAGCGCATAGGCCTCGAGCGTGTGCTCTGGCAGGTAGCCGTTGGCGCCGCCCCGGTGCCCGATGACCAGCGGCGCGTTGTCGGCGCGCCGGCGCGCGCGCTCTTCGTGCGCGGTGGCCGGTGTGGCGGCCACAAACAACATGCCCAGGCCGAGCATGGCTGTGCAGATCTTCTTCAGGTGGTTCAAGGCAAGTCTCCTGGTTGGTGTGCGAGCGGAACTTAGGCGCCCTGCGTGACAAGCTGGTGAATCGGCCCCGGGGCCGCCCGGTTATCGGGGTGCGGATCATGACGCGCCGGTTTTGCCCGCGCAATCCCCCAGGGGAGCCGGTCGCGCAGAATCCGGGCTCATCGCATTCTTGAAAAAAGCGCCAAGCCCATGTTCGGTCGAATCAAGCTCCATCCATTCATCAAGGCGAACCCGCCGCATGCCGGCTGCACACCCGCCACGCAGGAGCTGCTGGGCAAGTACGAAGGCCGGCTGCCCGCGGCAATGCTCGAGCTGTGGCGCAAACATGGCCTGGGCCTTTACGGACGTCGGCAGATCTGCCTGATCGATCCGGATGCATGGCAAGCCACGCTCGACCGGTGGATCGTTGCTCCGCCGCAAGACGCCGTGATGCGGGTGCCGTTTGCGATCACGCCTTTCGGCACCCTGCTCTTCTACCGAAAGCTCACCGCCACGGACGAGGACGTGGCAACACTGAACCCCGTGACGCGCAGCACCAGCATCCTGAGCTGGGACGCGATGGATTTCTTCAACAGTGTGCTGAGCGATCCGGACTCGGTCGATGAATTCATCCGTTCGGACATGCTCGAAACGGCGCAGCGCGAAGCCGGCCCGCTCGCGGCCGGCGAGGTCTACTACGTCGATCCGATGCTGCTATCCATGCAGATGCTGAAGATCGTCAAGACCGATGCGCTGGCGCTCCACCAGAAGCTGCGCGCAGAGGTCGATCGCGAAAGCGCCCCGCCTGCATCGCCGCCCAACAGCGTTTTCGCAGCCATGCCCGCCGAATACCGCGAGGCCTTCAAGAACACGGAAAGGGACGACGACCGCCCAAGCGGCCTCTTCCTGTCGACCTACATCGACTGGCGCCGGCTGCTCGCGCTCGACGGCAATGGCAGCTACCAACTGCTGTTCTGGGAGAACGATGACAAGACACGCGAGGCGGTGGGAGTGCGGCACTACAGCGGGCCTTACGAAGTCGTCGAAACGGACGGCGGCGACCGCCTGGTTCAGCTCGAGGTCGTGCTGAGCGACGATTCGCTTGGCAGCGACGCCAACGACGAGCGCTTGTACTTCATGCAAAGCGGCCGCGAATCGTGGCTGCTGCAGGAGGGCTCCATCGAAGACATCGCAACGTCCATCGGCACCGACGGAACGATGGGCCGCTCTGAACACTACTTCCGGCGCTTGCGGTTGAACGATCCCTTTCCTGCCGACGAGCCCGACGAAGCCACCGCCCCGCCCTTCGAAGACCTGCCAGCCGCGCTGCAAGCCCTGGTGCACCGCGAACCGCTGCGGGCCACGATCGTCGAGGTCAGCGCGCAAAGCGATCCGGAAGAATCGACCGTGATGGTCAGGGTGAATCTGGGAAGCAACCACGGCCTGCGGATGAACATGCCGCTCATGTCGCCCAAGGGCAGCCCACGCAATCTTTACGGCTGGGTGTGGGAGATGGATGCCGAGAGCTGCGGCGTCGGCATCGAAGTGGAGTACGACTCGGCCGGCGCGATCGTCGACGGGCCGGAGATAGGCGACGTGCTTGTCACACGAGCGGATTGAAGCAGGCCCGCGCCGCTTGCCGCAGCCAGCGATCGTTCAACCCGCCATCCACCCTTCGACAAAGCGCGACAGCAGCTCGCGCTTTTCGCCCACTTCGGCAATCAGGTATTGCCGGGCATGCTGCTGGGCCAGTTCGCTCGCCAGGAACCATTGCTCGCGCGTTTCGTCGCCCTGCGGAGGCGGTTTGCCCCAAATGGCGCTTTCGCCGAGAAAAGCCTCAGTGACCGGCAGGCGCCCGTCAGTTCGGCCCAACTCCGACAGCGGGTTGGGCGGCCCGCCAAGGTCGACGCGGACGTGAACGGCATCCCCTTCCACGTCGATGGAAGCCCCCAGGCCGCCCGCCTGGAGCACACTCCACAGTTGTTCGGCGGAAGCGTGGCGAACCCAGCTTTCCAGTGCCCGCCTCAGGCTTTCAGTGATGATTTCTTTGTCCATACGGCAATATTTCACACTTTTCTAAAGTGATTTCACCGACACCCGGCCCTGTCCCGCGCCGAAGAGGTGTTTGGCGTGGCATCTTGCGGGTTGCTGTCATGCATCGCAAGAAGAACAAGAACTCCGACGATAGGGGCGCATAAGGTTTCGAAGCTCAAGCTCGTTGCACCCGCCTCGGCGGGTATTTTTTTGTTCCGCCTCGCGGGCTACGCTATATTTCCTGTCATGGAAAAGGCTTCCGACTTAGGCAAACCCACCGTTCCCATCGACCTGATCGGTCCGGAGCACTGGACTCGTTCAAGCCGCCGCAGCGGCCGCGCTACCAAGGTGATCTGCCTGATCGTCGGCGGCCTTGCAACCGCCGGGATCATCGCCTACGGCGTTTTCGGGGGCTTCAGCCGCTGAGCCTCCACCCTGGGGTGCTGCGGGTCTCTGCCCTTTCGGGCCGTAAATAGTGTTTACGGCACCATCGACAACCGGGACAATTGTTCTCGTCCCCTTGTTGGCGTTTTCAAACAGTGCCCAATCTCACCGTCGCGCGTCGCCGCAATGTTCTTGCGCTGCACCGCCGCTTTCTTGAAGGGGCCATTGCAGCCGGCCTGCCCGCCAAGGGACTGGACCAGGCCTTTGCCAGGAAGATCGAAGTCTCCCCCAGCATGTGGAGCCAGATCAAGAACTCGCGCCCCATCGGCGACACCCTGGCGCGGCAGATCGAGCGGCACTGCGAGGTGGAAGCGGGCTGGCTCGACAAGGAAGACCGCGCCCCGGAAGTGCCCGACGCAGCCGAAGAGCGCTTCATTGCGGCCGCGCGCGAAGCCTGGCGCCAGGCGAATGCAAAGGGAAAAAAGGAGCTCAGCGGCTGGCTCAAGCAGCGCGCACGCGGGCCGGGCGAAGAGCCGCAGGCCTGACCCTTTTCTTCAGGCGGCAGCAGAAGACGGCGAGGCGCGCAAGATGGCCGCGCGCAAGTCTTGCGGAATTTCCACCGCGCGATGGCTCTCGAGCGAAGTCGTCACCAGAACCTGCTTCACCTGCATGCGCAGTTCGCCGCTGGCCGGCTCGAAACAGCGCAAGACGAGCGACATCGAGCGCGAGCCCAGCCGCTCGACAGAAAGGCCGAGCGCTACCTGGTCGCCCATGCGGCTCACTGCGCGAAAGTCGGCCTCGAGCCGCACGGTGGGCAAGCCGATGCGCCGCTCCGAAATGAGCGCGTGGTAGTCGATGCCAAGCCCTTCGCTCACCCAGTCTTCCACCAGCCCATTGAGCATGACGAAGTACTGCGGATAGAACACGATGCCTGCCGGATCGCAGTCCGAAAAGCGGATCATCCGCGCGCGGCGGAACTCGGCCTGGGGCGCTTCCATCTCGCTCGCGCTCATCAGCCCTCCTCGCCGGACGGCTCGCTACGCATCACATGCACGCGAAGCTGCCCGAGTTGCGCATGCATCTGCTTGACGGTCTTCATGTCGAGGCCCGAGAACATTTCGAGAATCCATTGCTCGTGCTCCTTGGCCATGGTCTCGAAGCTGGCGCGGCCCTTGGGCGTGAGACTCACGATCCACGAGCGGCGATCGTCGGGGCTGTGCGCGCGCGCCACCACGCCGTCGCGCTCGAGCTCGTCGGTCAGGCCGGTAACGTTGCCGCCGGTCACCA
The DNA here is from genome assembly GCF_037204085.1 of Variovorax sp. CCNWLW235. Taxonomy (NCBI): domain Bacteria; kingdom Pseudomonadati; phylum Pseudomonadota; class Betaproteobacteria; order Burkholderiales; family Comamonadaceae; genus Variovorax; species Variovorax sp. CCNWLW235. The sequence goes on from NZ_JBBCBW010000002.1 coordinate 168,560, forward strand.
TCAGGTAGCGCGACAGCACGCGCATCTTCAGGCCCTCTTCGTAGCGATAGAGCTGCGCCATATAGTCGAAGCGCGCCAGCGAAATGCCGAAGCGCTCGCGCAGCCGGCGTCGAATTTCGGCTTCGATCTGCGTGGTGCTCGCGAGCATGCGCAGCCACAGCTTGAGCATGGCGTGGTCTTCACGGCCTGCGCGCGCCTCGTGGCCGAGTTCTTCGGCGTCGCTGAGAGCGGCATGCGAAGCATCGTTGCGCATTACATGACCTCCCCACCGGAAACCGATATTGACTGCCCCGTGACAGACGCAGCGCCCTCACCGCAGAGCCAACGCACCGCATCGGCCACCTCGGCAGGCTGCACGATGCGCCGCTGCGGATTGACGTTGGAGAACTCGGCCAGCGCATCGGCTTCGCTGCGGCCCGTCTTGCCCACCACGTTGGCGACGCTCGCGCGCAGGATGTCGGTGTCGGTGTAGCCGGGGCATACCGCGTTCACCGTCACACCCTTGCGGGCCACTTCGAGCGCAAGCGATCGCGTGAGGCCGATCACGCCGTGCTTGGCCGCCGTGTAGGCGGCCACATAGGCATAGCCTTTTTGCCCGGCGGTGCTCGCGATGTTGACGATGCGGCCCCAGCCCGCCTCAAGCATGTCGGGCAGCGCCGCTTGAGCGCACAAAAAGCTGCCCGTCAGGTTGACCGACAGCATGCGCTGCCAGAGCTCGACCGAAGTCTTGAGAAAAGGCGCGCTTTCCGCGGCGCCGGCGTTGTTCACCAGAATGGCCACAGGCCCGCGCTCGGCGCGCGCCTGCGCGAAGGCGGCCTGCACCGCTTGCGCGTCGGCCACGTCGGCGGCCGCAACCCCGTGGCCCTGGCCCGGGAGCGAGACGGCCACGCGCTGAAGCGAATCGATGTCGCGCCCGAGCAAGGTCAGCGTGGCGCCCTCGGCGGCCAGGGTACGGGCGATTTCGGCTCCGATGCCGCGTGCGGCGCCGGTTACCAGGGCATGTCGGCCCTTCAATGAATTTGCTTGCATGCCTGAAATGTTTAGTTCTGAACGATTTTAGCGATTGTGGCTCATCGCCTGTTCAGCGCACGGTCCCAGGTCTGCGTGCCGACACCGCGCTCGCGCAGCTTGAACTTCTGCACCTTGCCGTTCTCGGTGCGCGGCAGGTCAGGCAACACATCGACATAGCGGGGCACCGCAAAGTACGGCAGGCGGCTTTCGCAGAAGCTCATCAGCTCCAGCGGATCGATGCGCTCGCCCTCACGCGGCACCAGCGCGGCCATGACTTCGTCTTCTGCCAGTTCGGAGCGCACCGGATACACCGCGCAAGACGCAACACTGCGATGGCTCAGCAGCACCTGCTCGACTTCGAACGACGAAATGTTTTCGCCGCGCCTGCGGATCGCGTCCTTGATGCGGTCGACAAACCTGAAGGCTCCGTCGGTGTCGCGCACCACGCGGTCGCCGGTGTGAAACCAGAGATTGCGCCAGGCCTCGACCGTCTTCTCGGGCATGTTGAAGTAGCCGCTTGCGAAGGCATACGGCTCGTCTGCGCGCAGTAGCAGCTCGCCGGCTTCTCCGGCCGGCAGCTCCGCATCGCTTTCATCGGCAACGCGTGCCTGGAAGCCGGGCCGCAGCCACCCCATGACACCGCCGCGCGGCGAATCAGGCGCGGTGGCAATGGCAAAGTTGGTCTCGGTGGAGCCATAGCCCTCGAGCAGGCGCACGCCGGTGCGCTCGAAAAATTCCTTGCCGGCGGCCTCGGGAACACCAGGCCCGAGCCCGATGCGCACGCGATGGTTGCGCTCACCCTCGCCCGCGGGCTGCGCAAGCAGTATCGGCACCATGGCGCCCAGCAGGTAGACCACGGTGGCACCGTTCGCATGCATCGAGGGCCAGAAGCCCGAGGCCGAGAAGCGAGTTTCGAAGACGACCTCGGAGCCTGTGAGCGCGGCTTGCGCAAGGGTGTTGAGCGCATTGATGTGAAAGAGCGGCAGCGTGGTGCACAGCACGTCGTCCGCTGCCACGCCGAGCACCTCGGCGCTGTTCACACCCCACCAGAAATACTGCGCATGCGGGCAGATCACGCCCTTGGCGGGCCCCGTGGTGCCAGAGGTATACAGAATGGCGAGCGGGTCGCCCGGCTGAACATCGGCCGGCGTAACGGCGGCGCCGCCGGAGGGATACGCCAGCACGCGCACGCTGGCCGGTGCCAGCCACGCAGCAGGTTCGCCGCCGGACGCCTCGCCGACGACCCAGATTTCCTTGAGCTTCGTTCGCCCCAGGTCCGCAGCCTGCAGGCGGTTCAGAAAGCTCGCTTCGATGACCAGCAGCTTCGCTTCGCTGTGCGCAAGAAAGTACCCGATCTGCGGCCCCATGGAGGCAGTGTTGATCGGCACCGTCGAAGCGCCGATCCAACCGGCACCGAGAAAGGTTTCAAGAAACTCGATGCGGTTGCCGCACATCACGGCCACGCGGTCTCCGCGTTCGACACCGGCTTGCGCGAGCGCGCCGGCGCGAGTGCCGGCCGCGTGTGCCGCATCGGCATGCGACCAGCGAGAGCCCGCAATGCGCAGCAACGGGCACGTGCCGAACATCGCCGACTGGCGCTGCAGCATGGCCGGCAGCGTGCGCTGCGCCGGAGTCACCGAACGCGGTTCACTCGTCATCGTGCGTGCCTCCGCCAAGATAAGTGGCCTGCACACGCGGGTCGCTCGCCAGTTCGGCCGAAGCGCCTGAAAGCGCGATCTCGCCGGTTTCCAGCACGTAGCCGTGGTCGGAGGTTTCGAGCGCAGCGCGCGCGTTCTGTTCCACCAGCAGGATCGACACGCCGTCCTCGCGCAGCTTGCGCACGATGGTGAGAATGTCGCGCACGATCAGCGGTGCAAGGCCGAGGCTGGGCTCATCGAGCATCAGCAGGCGCGGCGCAGACATGAGCGCGCGGCCCACTGCCAGCATTTGCCGCTCGCCGCCCGAGAGCGTGTCGGCGCGCTGCGCGCGGCGCTCCGCGAGCCGCGGAAACCGGTCGTATACCGATTGCAGCCGCCTCTTCATCGCATCGCCGCGCAGCCGCTTGGCATAGGCGCCGAGCTGCAGGTTGTCCAGCACGGTGAGCTCGCCGAACAGCTCGCGCTTCTCGGGCACAAGGCACAGGCCGCGCTCCACGCGCGCTTCCACATCGAGCCCTTGCAGGTCTTCGCCCTCGAAGCGCAGCGTGCCCTTGCAGGGCAGCAGGCCCATGGCGGCGGCCAGCAGCGTGGTCTTGCCCGCGCCGTTGGGTCCGATCACCGAGATGATCTGGCCCGGCTGCAGGTCGAGCGACACGCCACGCACGGCCTCGACCTGCCCATACGACACATGCAGGTCGCCAATCTCCAGCATTGCGGTCATTTCGTCACCCCCAGGCTTGTCACTGCGTGTAATTCGCGCACCCCCTGAAGGGGGCCCGCGCCTTCGGGCGGCCGTGCGGCGCTCATACAACGCTCCCCAGGTAAGCCGCCTGAACACGCTCGTCGGCGCGCACCGCCGACGGCACGCCCTCCACGAGCTTGGAGCCGAAGTTCATCACCACCAGCCGGTCCACCAGTTTCATCACGAAGTCCATGTCGTGTTCAACGATCAGGATGGTCACGCCCTCCTCGCGCAGCTTGCGCAGCAGGTCGCCGAGCGCCATCTTTTCCTTGCGGCGCAGGCCCGCCGCGGGCTCGTCGAGCACCAGCAGCACCGGGTCTGCAGCCAGCGCGCGCGCAATTTCGAGAATGCGCTGCGTCCCCAGCGGCAGGCTACCCGCGAGCTCATTCGCGCGGTCGCCCAGGCCGATGCGGTCGAGCTGGCGCTGCGCCTCCTGCAGGATCTGCTTTTCCTCGGTGCGGTCCAGTCGCAGGCCGGCTTTCAAAACACCCGAGCGCGTACGCGAATGCGCACCCAGCGCCACGTTGTCGAGCAGGCTCATGTGCGGCCGCAGCTTCACGTGCTGGAAAGTGCGCGCCAGCCCCAGCCGCGCCACCTGGCGCTGCGGCATGCCGGCGATGTCGTGCTCCAGAAAGCGCACCTGGCCCGCGCTCATCGGCAGCGTGCAGGTCAGCAGGTTGAACATCGTCGACTTGCCCGCGCCGTTCGGGCCGATCAGTCCGATGATTTCTCCCGCATTCACTTCAAAGCTCACGTCGTTCACAGCCACCAGCCCGCCGAAGCGCTTGACCGCGCCCTTCACCGACAGCACCTGCGTGCCGCGCGCGGGCAGTTGCCGGTGCGGCAGCGGTTCGACCGCAGGTGCTTCATAGCGCGAGGCACCCTGCGAGCCGGCCCTGCGACGCGTCCAGCGCCGCAGCAGGCCCATAACGCCGCCCCGCGCAAAGTGCAGCAGCAGAATGAACAGCGTTGCGAACGCCACCGCCTCCAGCTGCCCGGCACGCTGCGTGAGCATGGGCAGCACGTCTTGCAGGCCGTTCTTCAACACCAGCACCAGGGCCGCGCCCACCAGCGCGCCAGCCAGTTGCCCGAGCCCGCCGGCCACTGCCATCAGCAGGTACTCGATGCTGGCGCGCACGTCAAACGGCGACGGGCTCACGAAGCGGTTCATGTGCGCATAGAGCCAGCCTGCCAGCCCCGCAAAGAGCGCGGCCGTCACAAACAGCGTGAGCCGCACGCGGTAGGCATCGGCCCCCACGCTCGCCAGTAGCGTGGCGCCACCGCGCAGCCCGCGAATCGCGCGGCCGGGGCGCGACTGCAGCAGGTTGTGGCTGAACAGGCACGCCAGCCCGACCACCACCCAGATCAGGTAGTACATCGACCGCGGATCGGCCAGCGACCAGCCTGCAATCTGCAGCGCCGGAATGTTCGACAGCCCCGTGTGGCGCCCGAGCGCATCGACGTTGCCGAACAGCATTGCGATGGACAACCCCCACGCAATGGTGCTCAGCGGCAGGAAGTGCCCGCCCAGCCGCAGCGTGAGCATGCCGATGGCGAGCGCCGACAAACCGGTAAGCAGCAGCGCGAACAGAAGGCCGATCCATGGCGACATGCCCTGCGTGGTCGTGAGCCACGCCGTCGCATAGGCCGCAATGCCCACGAAGGCCGCCTGCCCGAACGAGGTTGCCCCACCCACGCCGGTGAGCAGCACAAGCCCGAGCGCCACCAGCGCGCCGATGCCGATGTCGTTGAGCAGCGAAACCGTGAAGCTGCCCGCCACCGCCGGCACCAGCGCCAGGACGACGACGACCAGGGCGATCAAGCCCGTGCGTTTGCGGTTGCCGTTCATTGCTCCACCTCGTCTTCTTCCTCTTCGGAGTGCGCGGCCATGAAGGAGCGCAGCATGAGCACCGGAATGAGCAGGCTGAACACGATCACGTCTTTCAGCGCACCGCTCCAGAACGACGCAAAGCTTTCCACCACGCCGACCGCGAGCGCCCCCACGGCCGTCATCGGGTAGCTCACGAGCCCGCCGATGATTGCGGCCACGAATGCCTTCAGGCCGATGATGAAACCCGAGTCGTAGTACATGGTCGTCACCGGCGCAATGAGCACGCCGATGAGCCCGGCCAGCAGTGACGCACAACCGTAGGCCAGCAGCGCAGTGCGCACCGGCCGGATGCCGACCAGCCGCGCTCCCACGCGGTTGACGGCCGTGGCGCGCAGCGCCTTGCCGGCCACCGTGCGCTCGAACACCAGGAAGAACAGCCCGCTCAGCACAATGGCCGCGCCCACCATCAGCACCACCTGGCCGCTGACCGTGAACCCGTCACCCAGCGTGAAAACCGCGCTCGTGAGCGGCGTGGTGCGCGAGCCTTCAGGGCCGAAGAACAGCAGGCCCAGGCCCGACAGCAGGAAGTGCAGCGCCAGCGACACAATCAGCAGCACCAGCACCGACGCATCGGCAATCGGCTGGAACACCACCCGCGCGAGCAGCGGCGCGATGGGCACCACCAGCAGCACCGCCACCGCGATATGCACCGCCACCGGCACACCCGGCCGCGCCGCGAGCCACGCGAGCACGCAGGGAATCGCGGGCAACACGCCCCACATCAGCACCGCCTTGGGAATGCGGGCGGCTTCACCGCGCCGCAGCAGGCTGCCGACTTCCGTCGCCAATGCCAGCGCCGTGAGCACCGCCACCATGCCGATGGTCGGCGGCACGCGGCCGGTTTCGAAGGCCGCCAGCGACAGTGCGGCAAAGGCCGCGATGTCGCCGAACGGCACGAACACCACCCGCGTGACGGAAAAGATCAGTACCAGCCCGAGCCCGGCGAGCAGATAGACGGCACCGTTGGCCAAACCATCGGTGATGAGGATCAGCGCGACGTCCCACGTCATAGGAAAACCTCAGGCACAAACATCGTCGTCAAGCGGTTCAAGGTGCGAGCTTCCATTGGCCGTTGTCGAGCTTGACGATCACGCGGGCGCGTTCGTCCACGCCGTAGAGGCTGCCGGGCTTGAAGCTGTACACGCCATGCGTACCCACCACCTCCTTGGTGCTGAAGATGGCATCGCGCAGCGCCACGCGAAACTCCGCCGTGCCCGGCTCGGCCTTCTTCATGGCGCGCGATGCGGCATCGGCAAACACCAGCCAGCCGTCGAAGGAATAGGCCGAGAAGGCATCGCTGGTCTGCGCATTGTTGACCTTCTGGAACACCGCGCGGAAATCGGTCGCGATCTTCTTGGTCGGGTAGGTGTCCGGCAGTTGCTCGGCGACGATCACCGGGCCGGTGGGCATCAACGCGTTCTGGCCGGAAGCGCCGACCACGCGCACGAAGTCGGGGTTGATGAGGCCGTGCTGGCCGTACACGCCGCCCTTGTAGCCGCGCTCCTGCAGCGCTAGGAACGGCAGCGCGCCCGGCGTGCCGGCGCCGCCAGTCATCACCGCGTCCGGACGCAGCGCGACGATCTTCAGCACTTGCCCGGTCACGGAGGCATCGGCGCGCGCGTAGCGCTCGTTGCTCACCACCTTGATGCCGGCTTCGGGCGCGGCCTTCATGAGCGCGTTGTAGACCAGGTCGCCCCAGGCGTCGGTAAAGCCGATGTAGCCCACGGTCTTCACGTTGTTGCGCTTCATGCGCTCGACCACGGCATCGATCATCAGCTGCGTGGGCTGCGCAACCGTCATGACCCACGAGTTCTCGTTCGGATCGAGCAGGATGGGCGTGAGGCCGATCATCGGCGTCTTTGCGTCGCGGCCGACCTGCGCCATTGCGATGGCTGCCGGCACGCCCGACGTGCCCATGAGCACATCCACCTTCTCCTCTTCGACGAGCTTGCGCGCATTGCGCCCGGCGGTGGTGGGGTCGGAGCCGTCGTCAAGCACGATGAGCTGCACCTTGCGGCCGTTGATCTCGGGCTTGTAGGCCAGGGCCGCCTGCATGCCCTTCGCATAGGGCACGCCCAGCGAAGAGTTGGGGCCCGAAAGCGACACGCTCAGGCCGACCTTGAGGTCGGCCGCAAGCGCGCTCGCAACGCCGCAGGCGGTCAGCGCCGCGGCGATGGCACCGCGCGTCAAGGTCAGCATCAGGCTCTTCATGTCGTAGCTCCAGTGAGAAAGAATGGAAGGAACGGAAAACTCAGATGAACAACTGAATGGCCGGCAGAGCGCGTCCGGCGTTGAGCAGGTCGATGCGCTTCTCGCGAATGCGCCAGCCCGAGGGCGTTCGCACCAACTGGTGGCGGGCCGTGCCGCTCAGCAATATCTGGGCTTCGTCGCGCGCCTCGACATAGAGGAACGGCGTGCGAAGGCGCACCTCTTCGCCCGTCTCGCTCTCGATGCGCGAAGGCTGGAGCACATGCTGGCTGTGGCTTGCGGGGTGCTGCGAATGGGCTCGCGGGTTCTTCAGCCGGTCTACACGCAGCTGCAGAAGCAGCCGGTCTTCGTAGGCCAGAGAGTTGTGCGAGAACGGATCGGCCTGCGCCGCGCCGAGCAGCGGCACCCAGTAGTAGCCGTCTTCGGCAAAGAGTGCCAGCCAGTCGTCGAAGCGCCGCTCGTCGAGCAACGCGGCCTCGTGCGCAACGAAATCGCGCGGGTCGCCGGTCATGCCGCCACCTCCGAAGCCATCGCCTTCGCCCAGGCGCGGAACTGGTTGCGCATCAGCAGCTCGTTGGTGCCGTTGGTGGTGACGGTGGCTTGTGCGAGCTCGGCCGCATCGAAGTTGCGATGCAGGCTTACCCATTCGTTGCCGCCAGCCCGCAGGCCCTGCTGGATGCTTTCGAACAGGTGCACGTCGTCGTGCGCCACCACCGACATCGGCGAGAAAACGAGTCGGTTGTAGCTCATCGCCCGTTCGAAGAGCAGCGCCGGCGCGCCCGCCGCGCGGAAGCTCCAGGCTTCGATCAGCGTGCGGTCGGCCGCCAGCGGACGGATCACGCGGATGGCCTGCGGAGAGCCCTTCACCGAAAGGCTCGGATACAGCACCGAGTTCTGCGGGGAGCGCTGCAGGATGTCGGCCGCGCGCTCCGCACCGTGCGCGGCCTGCATGGCAGCCTCGTATTCGGGCAGCTGCGCGTAGTTGGAGTGAATGCTGAAGTTGACCCCCAGCACGCTGTGGCCGTTGGCGAACACCCGCCCGCCCATCTTGTCGAAGAACTCGTAGCCAGAGCCGAAGGGAAGGATTTGCTCCATCGCCATCGGCTTGGGGTCGGTGGGCGCATGACCCTCCCACAGCGCCTCGGCCGCCTTGGTGGCCGACTCGTGCGTGGACATCGGATGCACCGTGTCGTTGATGTTCTCGAGGTACATCTTCCAGTTGCAGTGGACGATGTTGCGCAGCACGCCGCCGCCTACCGTGAGCTTGCCCTCGGGCGAGCGGTCGACCATGTTGTCGATGGCGCCGAGCACCTCGCCGAAATAGCCTTCGAACGAAGGGCCGGCATCGGAGAGGCGCACGAAGACGAAGTCGCGGTACACCTTCACATGCTTGACCACCGACAACCCCTGCCCCGATTCGCAGGCCCTGAGCTGGGTGCCCTCGTAGCCGTTCTTCAGCGGCAGGCCGAGCGGCGCGCCGTCGAGCTTGTAGGTCCACGCGTGGTACGGGCAGCGGAAGAAGCGGCCGGTGTTGCCGCACTCGTCCGTGACCAGCTGCGTGCCCTTGTGGGCGCAGCGGTTGTACATGACATGCACCGCGCCGTCGGGCTGCCGCACCATCAGGAGCGGCCGGCCCGCGATCTCCTGCGTCACGAAATCGCCCGCCTCCGGCACCTGGCTCGCATGGCCTAGAAAGACCCAGGTGTTTGCGAACAGGCGCTCCTGCTCCAGCGCGAATATCTCGTCGCTCAGGTACAGGTCGCGGTGCACGCGGTCGTCCTGCACCAGGGCGGCAATGCGATCGGGATGATGGCGGTAGCTGGTCATCGGCGGGCGCTCGGTTTTTGTGTCAGGGAACCAGCTTCCACTGGCCCTTGTTCATCTGCACGATCACCACGCCGCGCTGGTCGGAGCCATAGCGGTCGTCGGGCTTGAAGGTGTAGATGCCGTGCGTACCCACCAGCTCGCGCGTCGCCACGATGGCATCGCGCAGCGCCGTGCGGTACTGCGGCGTGCCCGGCTCGCCCTTGGTGCGCGATGCGGCGTCGGCCAACAGCAGGTAGGCGTCGTAGGTGTACGAGGAGAAAGCATCGGTAGGCACCGCACCGTTCACCTTCTGGTAGGCGTTGCGAAAGCCCATTGACACTTTCTTGATCGGGTTGCTGTCGGGCAGCTGGTCGGCCACCAGCACGGGGCCGCTGGGCACCTGCAGGCCTTCGATGGAGGCACCGCCCACGCGCACGAAGTCGGCGTTGATGAGCCCATGCGTGCCGTAGATCTTGCCCTTGTAGCCGCGATCGGCAAGCGCGATGTAGGGCAGCGCACCGGGCGTGCCCGAGTTACCTGCAAAGACGGCATCGGGCCGGGCCGCGACGATCTTCAGCACCTGCCCAGCCACCGACGAATCGCTGCGCGCATAGCGCTCGTTCGCCACCACCTTGATGCCGGCCTTGTCTGCACTCTTCACGAGCGAGTCGTAGGCCAAGTCGCCGAGCGCGTCGGAAAACCCGATGAAGGCGACCGTTTTCACACCGGACTTCTGCATGCGATCCACCACGCCCGCGACCATGAGCGGGAACGGCTGCGACACGGTCACGGTCCATGCACCCTCGGGTCCGGCAATGGTCACGGGCGTGGGCGAGATGAGAGGCGTATTGAGTTCGCGCGCTACGGAGGCGATGGCCATTGCGCCCGGCACGCCGGAAGTGCCGATGAGAACGTCGACCTTGTCTTCGGTGACGAGCTTGCGTGCATTGCGCCCGGCGGTAGTGGGGTCGGAAGCGTCGTCGAGCACGACGAGCTGCACCTTGCGGCCGCCGATTTCCGGACGCTCCGCAATGGCTGCGCGTATGCCCTTTTCGTACGGCACGCCCAGCGCCGCGACGGGGCCTGAAAGCGAGCTGATGAACCCGATCTTCAGGTCGGCTGCCATGGCTTGTGCGGCGGCCATTGCGACTGTCGCGAGGCCGAGGATTCGAACTAGGTTCTGTTTCATCTTGGTTGCTCCGGGTTGTGTTGCTTCTTGCTTCGGTTGGGCGTGCTGTTTTTCAGGGCTCAGGGCGTGTGCACAGGCCACCGGGTACTCCCCTCCGCGAATGTCCCCCGCCTTCGGCTCCTCCTTTATTTCGCTGCGCGGAGCACCCGATGCCCTGTGCACTTGGGCACGCTCTGGGTGTACCGCTGATCAACGACTGCTCTGTGCAACGCACCCGCTGGCGGGGTACCTTGCGCAGCGAAATAAAGGAGGAGGCCGCAGGCCGGGGGACATTCGCGGAGCAAGGCACCCCGTCGGCGGGAGCGCGCCCCAAATGACCCCAGCGGCCCAAGCAGGAAAACCTCATCTCAGGGCACCAGCTTCCACTGACCCTTCTCAAGCTTCACGACAACACGTGAACGCTCGTCGGAGCCGTAGCGGTCGTTCGGCTTGAAGTTGTAGACCGAGTGCGTTCCCACAAGCTCCTTGGTGCTCACGATGGCGTCCCGCAGCGCTTCGCGGAACTGTGGCGTGCCCGGCTCCGCCTTGGTGGCGAGCGCGCGTTGGGCCGCGTCGAGGTACAGCAGCCACGCATCGAAGGTGTAGGCCGAGAAGGCATCGGTCGGCGGTGCGCCGTTGGCCTTCTGGTAGGCCGCGCGGAAGTCCATCGACACCTTGCGGATCGGGTTTTCGCTTGGCAATTGCTCGGCCACGATCACCGGCCCGGTGGGGGCCAGCAAGCCCTCGACCGATGCACCGCCCACCCGCACGAAGTCGGGGTTGATCAGCGCATGCATGCCGTAGATCTGGCCCTTGTAGCCGCGCTCCGAGAGCGCCAGGTAAGGCAGCGCGCCGGGAGTGCCCGAGGTGCCGGTGATCACTGCGTCCGGGCGCAGCGCGACGATCTTCAGCACTTGGCCGGTCACCGATGAATCGCCACGCGCATAGCGCTCGTTAGACACGATCTTGATGCCCGCCGGCTCTGCGCTCTTTTGCAGCGCGCCGTACACCAGGTCACCCCACGCATCCGAAAAGCCGATGTATCCGACCGTCTTCACTCCCGACTTCTTCATGCGCTCGACCACCGCGCTCACCATCAACGGCGCGGGCTGCGGCAGCGTGACCATCCATGCGCCCTCTTCGCCTGGCAGGTTGGCGTTGGCAATCGAGATCAGCGGGGTCTTCGTTTCGCGCGCTACGCCGGCAATGGCCAGTGCACCCGGAGAGCCCGCCGTGCCGATGATGACGTCGACCTTGTCCTCGTCGATCATCTTGCGGGCGTTGCGCGCCGCCGTGGTCGGATCGGACGCATCGTCGAGCTGCACCAGCTGAATCTTGCGGCCGCCCAGGTCGGCCTTGTAGGCGAGCGCGGCCTTCATGCCCTTTTCATAGGGAATGCCCAGCGAAGACACCGGCCCCGACAGCGACGTGATGAAGCCGACCTTGAGATCTGCGGCCCACGCACTGGCTGCGCTGAGTGCGCCGAGGCCCGCGGCAATGGCCGCGAGGGTGCGAATTCGGTTCAGGACTTTCATGGCGGTGCTCCAGGGTGTGATGGATGAACGAAACGAACGCTGAAAAAATCTAGAGGGCGAGACTGCCGACGCTGGTGCCGCCGCAGACGTACAAGATCTGCCCGGTGACAAAGCTGTTCTCGGGCGCAGCAAAGAAACGCACGGCGCGTGCCACATCGGCCGATTCGCCGAGGCGCTTGACGGGCACCGAAGCCGCGAGCGCGCGCTCCTTTTCGCTGCCGGCCTCGACCACGTCGTAGAACATGTCGGTGCGGATAGGACCGGGCGCGACCACGTTCACCGTGATGCCGTCCGCCGCGAGCTCGAGTGCCCAGGTGCGCGCCATGCCCAGCATGCCGGCCTTGGTCGCGGAATAGCTGGTGCGGGTAGCCAGGCCCAGCGCCGCGCGAGACGACAACAGCACCACGCGGCCAAAGCGCTGTGCACGCATCGCGGGCAATGCACCTTGCACGAGCTGGATGGCACAGCCCAGGTGCAGGTCGACGAGGGCATCGAGATCGTCCAGCTTCACCTCGGGCAGCAACGCGGCGCGGATCACGCCGGCGTTGTGCACGATGGTGGTGGGCGCAAAGCGCTCGACCAGTTCGCGCACAGCCTCGCCCGTCGCCGAGCGATCGCTCAGGTCGACCTCGATGCTGTGCAGCTTCGGGTGATCGATCTCGGCCTTGCGGCGCGCGAGCGACACCACCTCGTAGCCCTGCGCGAGCAAGTCTTCGCAGATGGCCTTGCCGATGCCGGCGCTGCCGCCGGTGACCGCTGCGACCTTGCTCATACGCGCACTCCCTGTCTTGCTCCCTCTCCCGCACGCGGGAGAGGGCTGGGGTGAGGGTGCGCGCAAGGCACAGAACCCTCATCCCCCGCCTTCTCCCGCAAGCGGGAGAAGGAGCCAAAGCCAATACCGCACCGCGGACTCACAGCGAAGCTCCCACCAAAGCCAACACGCGCAGCGGGCTGCCGCTGCCCTTCTCGATCTTGAGCGGCGGGCAGATCAGCACCGCACCCGATGGCGGCAGCAGGTCGAGATTGCTCAGGCACTGCAGGCCATAGCGCCCCGCGCCATGCATGTAGTAGTGGCACGGATACGGCGGGCGCAGGTGGTAGCCCTGCCCGGCATCGGTGCCGATGGCTTCGGACCCGAAGCCCAGCACATCGCGCTGCTCGACCAGAAAGCGCACGGCCTCGGTGCTGGGGCCTGGCGTGTGCTGGCCGGTCTCGTCGAAGTTCTGATACGCCTCGGGGTCGCTGCGCTTGGACCAGTCGGTGCGCATCAGAACCCAGGCGCCCTTCGGGATGCGACCATGCGCAGCCTCATAGCGCTCGATGTCGGCCACGCTCAGCAGATAGTCGTCATTCGCCTGCACGTCGGCCGAGCAGTCGATCACGCAGGCGGGCGCCACGAAATGCTGCACGGGAATGGTGTCGACCGAGTTGTTCGGCAGGTCGCGGCCCGAGATCCAGTGGATCGGCGCATCGAAGTGCGTGCCGGTGTGCTCGCCGCACGAAAAGTTGTTCCAGTACCAGGCCGGGCCGCGCTCGTCGTACTTCGACACTTCTTCGATACGGAAGGGCCAGCACTGGCCCATCTCGGGCGGCAATGCGATCTGCGGGAACTCGGGCGTGAGCGTCTGCGTGAGGTCGATCACGCGGATGCGGCCACTCGCCATGGCGGTCACCAGGCTGCCGAGGATTTCGGCGGCGGACATCAGTTCGGTGGTTGTCGTCATCGTGGGTTCCTTCTTCAGCCGCCTGCGGCCAGCTCGCGTTCGAGCACCTTGGGGTTGTCGCGCCAGCGCTCCAGCCACTCCTGCGCCACATCGCCGGGATACACGTCTTCCACGCCATCGCGCAGCGCCTTCACCATGGCGTTGGCCAGTGCGGTTGGTGCCAGCTTGGGCGGCGGTGTGTGCTGGTTCCATTCGTCGTCGATGGGGCCGGGAAACACGTTGATCACGCGGATGCCGGCGGGGCGCATCTCTGCGCGCAGGCACTGCGCAAGCGAATGTGCCGCCGCCTTCGAGGCGCTGAACGTGCCGTGCGGCGGGAAGTTGCTGAGCGCGTAGATCGACAGCAGGTTGACCCACGCCGTCGCGCCCGTTGCACCATCGGCCGAGCGGCCCTTGAGCGCGGGGCCGAACTCCTGCGCAAGGCGCAACAGGCCGAAGTAGTTGATGTCCATCTCCGCCTTGGCCACGTCGGTGCCGCGGCGCGCGCCGATGCCGAAGGTGCGGTGCACCTCGGCGTTGTTGATCACGATGTCGACCTTGCCGCCGATGGAGCCCGCAAGCTCGGTCACCTGGCGGCCGTTGGTGAGGTCGAGCGGCACCAGCGTCACCTGCGGCAGCGCCGAGATGTCGTCCAGCCCGTCACCCATCTTCTTCCAGGGCTCGGCATGGCCGACCCAGACGATGTCGGCGCCGGCCTTCACCAGCGCACGCACGATGGCCTGGCCGGTTTCGGTCTTACCGTCGGTCACCAGCACCTTGCGGAACTTCGGGTCGCTGGTCATCTCGCGCAGCATCTTGTCGTCGGCCATGTGGGGACTCCCTTCATTCGGAAAACCAATGAGAACGGCTTGGCCGGCGCGGTCGAGCCGGGCGCCGACACGGACGCGCTGGGGCGCATCGCCGACCTCGCCATGCAGGTGGACCATGAGCGTTGGGCCGGCATCCAGGTGCACCAGGCCCAGCCGCCAGGGCAGCCGCTCGCGGAAGAACAGGTCGTTGCTGTGGTGCAGCGTGGTGCTGCCAAGCAACTCGCCCTCGCCGCTTTGCGCGCGCCAGCGCAGAGAAGCAGACAGGCACTTGTGGCAGACCTCGCGCGGCGGATACTGCACGGTGCCGCAGTTTTCGCAGGTCTGAAGCTCGAAGCGGCCTTCGGCGGCGGCGGCCGTGAGGCCGAGCGCCACACGGCCGCGTGCGCCGGGCGGCAGGTTCATCTGCCGGGTGCGCAGCACCGGGTTCTTGCGCGGGGGGCGCATCATCGGCATCGTCATGCGGGTCTCCCCAGGATCACCGCGCCTGTGCACAGGCAACGGTCATAGGTCACCATGCCGAAGCCGGCGACGAGGCCCAACTGAGCGTTGGGCACGGCGCGTGCGCCGGCTTGGTCAGTCAACTGGCGAATCGCCTCGACCATGCCGAGGAAACCGCCTGCCGCGCCGGCCTGCCCCGCCGAGAGCTGGCCACCGCTCGTGTTGTTCGGAAAGCTGCCGTCGAAAGTCATTGCGTGGGCCTGCACGAAGGCGGGGCCCTCGCCCTTCTCGCAGAAGCCCAGGTCTTCGAACTGCATCATCACGATGACTGGGTAGTCGTCGTAGGTCTGCACGAAGTCCAGTTGGGCTGGCTGAACTCCGGCCTGCGCATACAGGTCGTCGCGGTCCATGCGCCAGCCGCCCTGCACCATTACCGGATCGTCGGCATAGGCGTTGTGCCGCTCGATGGCGCCGCGGATCACGGCATGCGGCAGGCCCAGGTCCCGCGCGCGCTCCTCGCTCATCACCAGGAAGGCGTCGGCGCCGGCGCAGGGCATCACGCAGTCGAAGAGATGGATGGGGTCGGAGATCGGCCGCGCAGCCATGTATTCGTCCAGCGTCAGCGCCTTCTTGAACATCGCATTCGGATTGCCGAGCGCGTTGGTGCGCTGGTCCACGCAGATGCGGCCGAAGTCTTCGCGCTTCGCGCCATAGGTGCGCATGTAGTTGGCGGTGATGAAAGCGAAGATGGAGTTGGGCCCGCCCGAGCCGTAGGGGTAGCTCGCATCGCGCGCAAAGTTGCTGAAGCTGCCGAGCGTCTGTCGGAAGGAGTCGACATGGTTGGTGTCGGCGCCCACGCAGGCGACGATGTCGGCATCGCCCGCCTGCACGGCGCGGGCGGCGCGACGCAGGCACATCACGCCCGAGGCGCCGCCGGTGGGCACGTGGTCGAGCCAGCGCGGCGAAAGCCCCAAGTGCTGAGTGACGCCCACGGCCGTGTCGGGCGCGAGCGAGAAGCTGCTGAGGCACAGGCCGTCGATCTGCTCCTTGGCAACACCGCTGGACTCGACCAGCGCCTCGATGGCCTGGCCGATGAACCAGTGCGCGGTGCGGGTGGAGTAGCGCACGTAGGGCACCGTGATGGGCACGGCGACCGCAACGCCTTCATAAGAGAACCGTTGCCTGGTCATGCCTGCCCCACTTGTCTTTTCTTCATCGAACGGGTGTCGATGCAGTGGCCCTGCCCCGGCAGCGACTGCGCCATCTCGCGCAGCTGGCCGCGCTGGATTTTTTGCGACGGCGTGAGCGGCAGCGCATCGACGAAGGCGACGTAACCCGGCGCCTTGTAGTAGGCGAGCTGCGCAAGCGCGTGCTGCACGATGCTTGCCGCAACTTGCTCGCGCTGCGACGCATCGGCGTCCTCGCGCATCACGATGCAGGCGAGCACCTCGTCACCGCGCACCGCATCGGGCGTCGCAGCCACGGCAGAAGTCTTCACCGCCGGATGTTGGTTGAGCACGCTCTCGACCTCGACGGCGGAAATGTTCTCGCCGCTGCGGCGGATCACATTCTTCTTGCGGTCGACGAAGAAGAAGTTGCCTTCGGCGTCGCGGCGCACGAGGTCGCCGGTGTGGAACCAGCCATCGGCCCAGGCTTCGCGCGTAGCGTCTTCATCCTTCAGGTAACCGGAGAAGAAGTAGCGCTTCGGGTCTTCACCGGCCGAACGCACGAGCAGTTCCCCCGGCGCATCGGTGCCGACATCGCCGCCGTCTTCGCCCACAAGGCGAATCTCGACGAAGTCTTCCTGCCGGCCGAAGCAGCTTGTTCCCACAAGGCGCGGCTCGCGGTTGGCCATGATGCAGGCGGCCGCGCCGGTCTCGGTCATGGCCCAGGCCTCCACCAGTGGAAAGCCGAAGCGCTCCTCGAAAGGCGCGTGGTTCTTGCGATCCACGCCGGCGCCGAAGCCCCAGCGGATTGCGTGGTCGCGGTCTGCGGCAGACGGTGGTGCCGACAGCAGCATCGCGGGCATCACGCCAAGGTAGTGCACGATGGTTGCGCCGCTCTCGCGAGCGCTTGCGAGCCAGGTCTTCGGGTGAAACCGGTCGAGCTGCACCAGGCAGCCGCCGGCCACCAGCACCACCATCGTGGAGAACGCCATCGCGTTCATGTGGTTGAGCGGCAGTGGCGTGATGACGCGCTCGGCGTCGGGGCGAATGCTGCAGACGCCATCGAGCGCCGCGTACCACTCGCCCGCACGCAGGAAGTAGGCGTTGCTCAGGATGCAGCCCTTGGGGCGCCCGGTGGTGCCCGACGTGTAGAGCAGGCCGCATTCGGTGTCGGCGCCGATGGGTTCGCGGGACCGCGGCGCGGCGGCCTTGGCGCTGGGCACAGCGTCGTCGGGTCCCATAGTCTCGAAGGGCACGCCGGCTTGCGCAGCGGCTGTGCGCAGATCATTCGCGCGTTCAGGCAGCGTCACCGCCAAGCCGATCTCGCTGTGGCCGATCAGGTACACCAGTTCGGCCGAACGCATCTCGGCATTGATCGGCACCACGCTCACGCCCAGTGCGTTGAGCGCGAACCAGTGGAAGAGAAACGCGGGCCGGTTCTCCAGCAACAGCCCCACCCGATGGCCATGGCCGTAGCCGGCTTTTGCGTAGGCAGTGCGAAGGCGCTCGACCTCGGCGGCTGCCTCGCCCCAGCGGATGGCGCCGGCCGGAATGCCGTAGGCCGTGGCGGTGACCGACTCGGTAAACAGGAACTCGGCCTGCGGCGTGCGTGCTGCAGTGGCCGCGAAGACTTGATGGACGGTGACGTGTTGCATCGCGTCCCTAGATGAAGAGCTGCACGGCAGGCAGCGCCGCGTCGCAGTTGAGCAGGTTCACGCGCTTGAGCGTCATGCGTAGCGCGCCGTCCCGCACCGTGAGGTAGTGGAAGAAGGTGCCGACATAGAACTGCAGCTCGTCGCCTTGCGATTCGGTGTAGTGAAACTCGGTGCGCACCACGAAACGGTTGCCTTCGGCGTCGAAGGTCTCGACCACCGGCACCTGCAGCAGATGGTGGCAGCGGCTCGGCGGCTGCTGCGAAAAGGCACGCGGGCTCTTGAGGCGCTCAATGCGCAGTTCGCGCAGCAGCTTGTCTTCGTAGAGGTGCGAGGTGTGGTTGAGCCCGTCTTCCTGATCGGGCACGAGCGGCACCCAGTAGAAGGCATCTTCGGAGAAGAGCGCATTCCACTCCTCATAGCGACGGGTGTCGAGCAGGCGCGCTTCGTTCACGACGAAGTCGATCAGGTCCTGGCGGGTGATCTGGGTCGAGGTGTCGGTGCCGGCCATCACATCGTCTCCGTCATGCGCTGCACCCAGCTGCGGTACTGGTTGCGCATCGGCAGTTCGTTGGTGCCGCCGGTGGTGATCTCGCCGCCCTTCAGCTCCGACTCGTCGTAGTCGCGGTGCAGGCTCACCCATTCGTTGCCGCTCGCGTGCAGCCCGGCCTGCATGCCGCGGTAGGCCTGCAGGTCGTCGTGGCCCACCACCGAGAACGGCGAGTTGATGAGCCGGTTGTACATGGTAGTGCGCTGCAGCAGCTCGGGCGGCGCGCCCTTCAGGCGGAAGGTCCAGCTCTCGATCAGCGTCTTGTCGGCGGAGATCGGCTTCACCACGCGAATCGCCTGGATCGCACCCTTGATGGTGAGGTTCGGGTAGTACACGGTGTTGTGCCGTGCCATGCCGAGGATCTGCGCGGTTTTTTCCTCACCGTAGCGCGCCTTCATGGCGTCGTCGTACTCGGGAATTGCCTTGTACTTGCTGTGGATGCTGAAGTGCACGCCCGTGAAGCTGTGGCCGTGGTCGTAGGTGCGAATGCCCATGTCCTCGAAGAACTTGTAGTCGGACATGAAAGGCACGAACTGCTCCACCGCCATGGGCTTGGGCTCGTCGGCGGGCTTGTCGGCCCACATGCGCTTGGCGGTACCGGCCGACGATTCATGCGCCACCATCGGGTGCATGGTGTCGTTGAGGTTCTCGACGAACATCTTCCAGTTGCACTGGTGCATGAAGCGCAGGCAACCGCCTGCAATTTCTAGTTCACCTTCGGGCGAGCGGTCGGCCATGTTGTCGATGGAACTCAGCGAGTCGCCGAAATACTCGTCGAAGTCCGGACCCGCGTCATTGATCTTCACGAAGATGAAGCCGCGGTGGCTGCGCACGTGCTTGAGCGTCGTCAGACCCTTGGCCGACTCGCACTCATGCAGCGCGGTGTTCTCGTAGCCGGTCTTGAGTGGAATGGCCAGCAGCGAGCCGTCCGTCTTGAAGGTCCATGCGTGATACGGGCAGCGAAAGAACTTGCCGGTGTTGCCGCACGGTGCGCTCACCAGGCGCGAACCCTTGTGGGCGCAGCGGTTCATCATCGCGCGCACGCTGCCGTCGGTGTGGCGCACGACGATGAGCGGGCGGCCGGCGATCTCGTTGCTGATCCAGTCGCCCGGCTTGGGCAGCTGGCTCTCGTGCCCGACGTAGTTCCAGGTGTTGGCGAAGAAGTGCTCCTGCTCCAGCTCGAAGAGCTCCTGGCTGGTGTACAGGTCGCGGTGCACGCGATCGTTCTGCACCAGCGCGCGCACGGCTTCGGGGTTGTCTCGGTACGAAGGCATGGTTTTCGTGGCTCCTTCACATGTCGAGCACCAGGCGCGCACCCTTGGCGCGCGAGATGCAGATCTGCATGACGTTGCCCTCGGCCTTCTCGCGGGCCGTGAGCACGTAGTCGCGATGGTCGATTTCGCCTTCGATCACGGGCACGGCACACACGCCGCATTCGCCGCGCTTGCAGTCGAACATCGGGTCGCAGCCGTTGTCGATCAGGCAATCGAGAATGCTCTGGTCGGCCGCGACGGTGAAGCGCTGGCCCGACTGCGCGAGTTCCACTTCGAAAGGCTGGTCGCCCTCTTCCGCGACGGGCTCGGTAAAGAGTTCGAAGTGCACGCGGTCGTGTTCCCAGCCGCGGGCCTGAGTGCGGGCCAGCACGGCGTCGAGCATGACCTTGGGGCCGCAGACGTAGAGGCGGTCACCGGCCGGCACGTCGTCGAGCAGCGCATCGATGTCGAGTGGTGCGCCGGCTTCGGCGTCGGCATGCACGCGCAGGTCGTCGCCGAGCAGCGCCTGCAGCTCGGGCAGGAAGGCCATCAGCTCGCGGCTGCGGCCCGCGTAGTGCATGCGCACCGGCGCCTCTTCGGCACGGCGGCGCGCGGCCATGGTGGCCAGCGGCGTCACGCCGATGCCGCCTGCCACCAGCACCGAGCCGCCAGGGCCGGTGTGCAGCGGAAAGTCGTTCTTCGGCGCTTCGATGGCGAGCGTATCGCCCTCTTTCAGCTGCTCGTGCATGAAGCGCGAGCCGCCGCGCCCTTCGGCCTCCTTGCGCACGGCAATCACGTATTCGGTCGGCGCGTTGGTGGCGTTGCGCGCGGTCGCAAAGTTGATCAGCGAGTAGTGGCGCCAGTCGGCCTTGCCATCGGGCAGCTTCACCTGCACGCGAATGTGCGCGCCGGCTGCAAAGCCGGGCAGCGGGCGGCCGTCTTCCGCGCGCAGGCGCAGCATGCGGATGAGCGGATTGAGCTGGCGTGCCTCGGCAACGCGGAGCTGGAGCGTGGCGGTGGGTGCGGTCATCGTGCGTCCGTTGTCTCTTCAGGCCAGTGCGTGCTGCGCCAGCGCGGCCTGCAGCTTGTGGCCGTGTTCATCGGCGAGCGCGGCGTCGCGCAGTTCGCGCAGGGTGGCGGGCGCCAGCCGTGCGCCGGCGCGCTCCACCGCGCGCATCACGGTGTCGTAGTTGCGGATGCCGCGCTCGTGCGTGTCGCTGTAGCCTTTGACGAGGCGCTGGCACTGCGCGAGCTCCACCGCCAGCTCGGGGTTGTGCCTGGCGGCGGCGGCAATGCGCTGCAGCCATTCCTCGATGCGACGGTTTTCCTCGGCATAGCGCATCGTCGAAAGGCGCCAGCGCTTGCATGCCGCAACCATGCGCAGCATCAGGTAGCCGTGCAGCGAGCTGGTCTGGATCACGCGGCCGTGCTGCGTGAATCGCTCGACGAGCTTCTTCGGCAATGTGGAGTTCATGAGCCAGCGGCCGACGCCGCCCGGCAGGGTTTCGCAGATTTCCTGCAGTCGCGGATGCATGTATTCGTTGATGGCGAGCACCTGGCCGGGCTGCACGCGGGCCTCGCCGCGCACGCGCTCGAAGCGGGTGGCGCGTGTCTTGAGCGCAGCGACGCGGGCGGTGTCTTCGTACGACATCCAGAGCGCGAGGTGGCGAGCGGTTTCGCGCAGCAACCGTTGCGCGCTGTCGCCGGGCAGCGCCGCAATGGCAGCCATGCGGTCTAGGTAGAGGCCGGCATACGCCGGATCCTGGTAGTCGATGAGGCGACGCACGCCTTCGAGCAGGAAGTCTTGCGCAGCGAGTGGAAAGTCGCGCTGCACGCGCTCGACCAGCACACGCACCGCCGGGTGGCGCGGCTGCGGCGCAGGCGTGGCAACCGGTACATCCTGCTGCGGCTCGCCGTCGTCGCCGTGTTGTGCGCGTTCGAACGCTGCGCCAAAAGCCTTGAGGCTGGGTTTGACGCCCACGCCGCCGCGCTCGATGGTTGATTCGAACTGCGCGCGGCTGAACGGGAGCACGCCCGATCCCGCCAGCGCGCCGAACAGCACCGCACTGATCACGCTGCCCGAGGCTTCGGCGGCCTCGGCCATGTCGAAGCGGATGAAGCGCTTGGCGGCCCGAGCCGTGTGTGCGAGCAACTGCGTGCTGTCGACGCGGCCGTCGCCCAGCGCGCTTTTCTCGGCAATGGAGAACACGCGGTGCGTGGATGCGATGAGGGTGGTGCGGTCGCTGGTGACCAGCCCGCGCTGCACTGCCCGGCCCGCTTCCATGAGTTCCGATGCGAGCACCACGTCCACGTCGCCAGGCAGCGGCATCAGCGCCAACACGGGGCGGCCGCCATCCGATTCGGCCTGCGCCGCTGGATAGAGCTCGACGTAGTAGATGGTGGCCCCTGTGCGCTGCGCCACGCCCGGCACCGAGGTGGTCTGGGCGACGTAGCCGTTGGCTTCGCCCATGTCGACGATCCAGTCGGCGAGCACACCGCCGCCCTCCCCGCCCATGGCGAGGATCGCGATCTTGATAGGTTGGGCCTTGGTCGCCATCATTGCTTCAGAAGGCATAGGCTTCGCGGCGGCGCGCCTCGCCGCGCTGCAGCCAGCCGATGACGGCGCCGCGCACACGCTCGCGCAGCTTGTCCCAGCCTGTCGGGTTGCTCACGACCTGCGCCTTGTAGAACGAGGGGCACAGCACGGCGGCATGCGAAACGTCGCCGCAGTTGCCGCAGCCCACGCAACTGTCGAGCACGGTGGCCACGGGATCGATGCGCAGCGGATCGGGGTTGGGCTTGATGGAGAGCGACGGGCAGCCCGACAGGCGGATGCACGAGTGGTCGCCGGTGCAGGTATCCGAATCGACGCCGAACTTCTCGCGCACCATGCGCTTGCCGTCCGCGATGGCCTTGCGCACGAGCGGCTTCTCGCGGCGCTGCTTGTTGAGCATGCACTCCGATTGGGCGATGAGGACCTTCGGCCCCTTCCTGGTGGTGGTGAGCGCCTCTTTCAGCGCGTCGCGCATGCCGGCCACGTCATAGGTGCGGCGCAGTGTCTTGACCCACTCCACGCCCACACCGCGCACGGCACGCTCGATCTCGTGGCCGGTGCTGCGCGTCTTGTTGGTGGCGTTCGACGAGAGGATGTCCTGCCCGCCGGTGGCCGAGGTGTAGTTGTTGTCGACAATGATGGTGAGGTTGTCGCTTTTGTTGAACACCGCGTTGGCCACGCCGCTCGTGAGGCCGTTGTGCCAGAAGCCGCCGTCGCCCATCATCGAGATGGCGCGCTTGCCGGCGGGTGCATTCAGCGCCGCCGCACCGGCACCGCCCAGGCCATAGCCCATGGTGGTGTTGCCGATGTTGAAGGGCGGCAGGATGGAGAACAGGTGGCAGCCGATGTCGGCGCTCACGTGATGGGCGCCGAGTTCGCGCTCGACCAGCTTCATTGCACTGAAGATCGGGCGCTCGGGGCAGCCGGTGCAGAAGCCCGGAGGACGCGCATGCACCACTTCGCCGAGCGACGTGGACGGCTGCACCGGCTCCGGCGCAGCGTCGACGCCGATGGCGGCTACTTCCCTCAGCGGAATCACCTTGCGCACCGGCGTGGGCACCGGCAGCGGTGCGAGCCGCTCGTAGCGCTCGCAGAAGGTGCGTGCACCCTTCAGCAGCTCGGACGCCGTGTACTCGCCGGCCACGGGCAGCATGTCCTTGCCGTGCAGCACGGTCGTGGAGCCTGCCTGCCGCAGGATGGTCGCGAGGTTCTGCTCGACGAAGTTGGGCTGTCCCTCTTCGACGATCAGCACCGCACGCTTGCCTTCGCAGAAGCGGATGACCTCGCTCTCGATGACCGGGTAGGCCACGTTCATCACGTAGAGCGGCACCTGGGTGTTGCCGTACACGTCGGCCAGGCCCAGGCGCTCCAGCGCGCGCAGCAGCGTGTTGTAGCTGCCTCCCTGCACGATGATGCCGATGTCGTCGGCGTCTTCAGAGAAGAATTCGTTGAGCTTGCGCTCCTCGATGAAGCGCACGGCGGCGGGCCAGCGGTCCTTCACCTTTTCTTGTTCGTGCACGAAGCTCGCAGGCGGCAGCACGATGCGGCTGACGTCGCGCTGCGGGTTCTCCAGCGCCTCTTGCAGCGTGAACTTGGCGCGCTTGTTGTCGCCTGCTATGAAGTGGCCGTGCACATGGCAGGCGCGGATGCGCAGCTGCAGCATCACGGGCGTGTTGCTGGCCTCGGAGAGATCAAAACCCGTTTTCACCGCATCGACGATGCTCGGCAGGTTGGGCCGCGGATCGAGCAGCCAGATCTGCGACTTCATTGCGAACGCGTGGCTGCGCTCCTGCATGATGGAAGAGCCTTCGCCGTAGTCTTCGCCCACGATGATGAGCGCGCCGCCGGTGACGCCGCCCGAGGCCAGGTTGGCCAGCGCGTCCGACGCCACGTTGGTGCCCACGGTGGCCTTGAAGGTGACGGCGCCGCGCAGCGGGTAGTTGACGGAAGCGGCCAGCGTGGCGGCGGCGGTGGCTTCGCTCGCACTGTTCTCGAAGCGGATGCCCTGCTCGGCGAGGATGTCCTGCGCATCGGCCAGCACGTCCATCAGGTGCGAGATGGGTGCACCCTGGTAGCCGGCCACATAGGAAACTCCCGATTCGAGCAAGGCCTTGGTGACGGCCAGAATGCCTTCACCACGGAACACCTCGCCCCCGGAAAGTCGCAACTTCTTGACTTCTTCGACGAATGAACGCTCAGCCATGTGGGTCCTTCTTCTTTCTCGTGGGAGGATGCGCTTCAGCTGCCACATCACGCTTTCTATAATGTTGACAAATGAATGTATCCACAATCATGAATTACCCTAGACATGCAAGCAGCGTGCCTGCGGCCGGCATGAGGCGCTTGGCCACGAGGTGCGTTCATGGCTGAGCAATCTCCTAAAACACATCGCTTCGTCGATGACTACCTGCCGGCATTGCTGGCGCAAGCCAGCCAGTTGATCTCCTCGGAGTTCCACGAGGTGGCGCGCCAGCAAGGCTTCTCTGTTTCCGAGTGGCGGGTGATGGCCTCGCTTGCCGGCAGCGAGCCGATCAGCATCGGCCAGCTTGCGCAGGTAACGGTGACCAAGCAGCCCACCGTCACGCGCCTGCTCGACCGCATGGAAGCGCGCGGACAGGTCGAGCGGCTGCCCCATGAGAGTGATCGCCGCATCACGCTGGTGCGCATCACGCGCAAGGGCTTGAAGGCAGTGGAGCATCTGATGGAACTCGCGCGCGACCACGAGCGGCGCGTGCTCGAACCCTTCGGCCTGCGCCGCGCCGAAGAACTCAAGCAGACCCTGCGGCAGATGATCGACCTGCACGTGCATGTGCCGGTCGAGGAGCCGGAGGAAGACTAGGGCACGAGCACGGCGCGGCCGCGGTGGCCGCGCTGCGCAATCCAGTCGAGTGCAACGGCGGCGTCTGCGAGCGCAAAGCTGCGCACGTCGAGGTGCAGGCGGCCATCTGCAAGCCGCGCAAGCAAGCCAGGCACCGCCGCACGGCCAGCGGCCTCGCGCCTGAACATGTTGAGCGGCAGCAGCGCCACATCGTGCTGCAGAAAGTGGGCGATGTCGAGCTGCAGCGTGGGGCCTGCGGTGTAGCCGATGAGCACGGCGCGGCCGCCTGGCCGCACGGCGGGCAGTACCGCCGAGAGGACGCTTCCTCCCACCGTGTCGATCAGCAGGTCCGCACTCGCGACGGGCGGAGGCTCTGCGTCCGAACCGACCGCCGCCGCGGTGCAGCCGGCTTCGATTGCGAGCTGCACGGCCAGCGAGCCGACGGCACCGCTCGCGCCCGTTACCAACACCTGTTCGCCGGCCTGCAGCCTGGCGACTTCATGCAGCGCCACCCATGCCGAGGTGGTGGGCGAGAAGAACGCGGCGCCGAGGGTCATGGGCAATGCATCGGGCAACGCGCCGAGCGCTTCGTCGGGTGCATCGATCAGCTCGCACCAGGTGCCGTCGAACAGCGTGCCCAAGCCGCTGCCGCGCAGCCAGACGCGTTGGCCTGCGGCGTAGCGTTCGCTCGCGACGACGATGCCGGCGGCTTCCACGCCCGGCGTGTACGGCAGCGGTGGATGCCGCAGGAAACTGCCGCGCCACACGGTGCGATCGATGTGGCCGACAGTGGCGGCCTGCATGCGGACGACGGTGCGGCCCGGACTGTGCACCGGGTCGGGCACTTCTTCCAGCACGGGCTGTGCCTCGAAGCCGTGGATGCGAATCGCCTTCACGGCAGCGTCTCAAAAAAGTCGAGCACCGTTAGCGCAAAGGCCTCTGGCATCTGGTCGGGCAAGGGAACCATGCCGCCTTCGACGTCGACGATGCGCGCTTGCGGCAGGTGGTGCTGCAGCTCTGCCGCATGCGGCGCGGCGAACGGATCGTGGGTTGCGCGGATGATGAGCGCGGCGTGCGTCACGCGGCCGATGCGGTCTTCCATGCGGTACGACGCGACGGCACGATGGCCCTCTTCAACCCGATGGCCGACCTTCAACGCATCGAGCACGAAGGCCTCGAGCAGGTCGGGCCGATCGGGCGGATAGAAGCCCTGCCGCTTTTGCCACAGTTCCGCGAGGTGGCTTCCATCCTCGCTAGCCGCGACTTCGTCGATGGGCGGCCGTTGCGCTCGCGCGCGGCGAAAAGCTTCGTCGGTGAACGGCGTGGACGACAGCACCAGGCCGCGCACGTGGTCAGGAAAGGCGGCCGCCAGTTCGATGGCCACGACGCCGCCGGTGTGATGCCCGACGACATCGGCATGCGCAATGCCCAGCGCATCTAGCAGCTCGCACGCCACGCGCGCCCATTGTTCGATGCTCGCCGGCATACCGCCGTCAGCGGAATCGCCGAAGCCCGCGGTGTCCATCGCGATGGCCCGATAGCGTGCACCGATCAGTGGAAGCACTGCACGGTACTCGGCCCAGCTGCGGGGCGACTGGTGCAGCAGCAGCACGGCCGGTGCATCTGCATCGCCGCACGCCGCGTAGTGCACCTGCCCCACCGACAGGTCGGCAAAGGCGCGGCGGATGGTCATGACAACGTCTCGTCAGCAGGCGCGCGCCACAGGCCTGCATGCTTCAATTCGCCGAGCGTGCGCGACAGCACGTCGCGTCGGTAGGCGGCGATGTCGCGGCCTTCGTAGTCGTAGAAGCCGCTGCCGCTCTTGAGACCGAGCCGCCCTTCCTCGACCATGCGATCGACGATGGCCGGCGCGGTATAGCGCCCCTTGTCGATCGAGGCCGACATTTCTCGGCTGGCATGGTGCAGGATGTCGCAGCCGCCAAAGTCGATGAACTCGACCACGCCGAGCGCGGCGAAGCGCAGGCCAAGGCCGTAGCGCGTGGCCTTGTCGATCTCCTCCGCCGTGGCGGCGCCCTCCTCGATCATGCGGGCCGCTTCGTTCATTACCAGCGCCTGCAGGCGCGGCACGATGTAGCCCGGCGATGCACCGCACACCACGGGTAGCTTGCCGATCTCTTCCATCAACGACTTGGTACGCGCGAGAACGGCCGCATCGGTGCCGGGGTGACAACTGAGTTCGACCACGGGAATCACATACGCCGGGTTGAGCCAGTGCATGTTGAGGAAGCGCTCGGGCAGCCGCACGAGTGCCGCGAGCTGCGTAACCAGAATGCTGCTGGTGGTCGAGGTGAGGATCGCATCGTCGCGGCAGTGGCGGTTGAGGTGCTCGAACGCTTCGCGCTTGGCGTCCATGGTTTCCGGCACGCCTTCGAACACCAGTTCCGCGGCGGCCAAAGCCTGCGGTGCTTCGGCGGCATTGACCAGGCTCACCCGTTCGGCGATGGCCTGTCTCTGCTTTGCATCGATCACGCCGAGCTGCGCCAAGCCCGCAAGGCTTGCTTCGATCTCGGCCCGGGCCTCGCCTTGCAGGCGCTGCCAGGCTTCATCGCTGCGCTGGCGAAGGTCGATCAGCGAGATGCGGTGGCCTGCGTAGGCGAATGCAATCGCAATGCCGCGCCCCATGCGGCCCGCACCGACGGCTGCGAAGCGGGGCAACGGCGCGCGCTCACTCGCCATCGTGCAGCCTTTGCTTGAGCTGCGCCGCGCTGAGGCCGGCAAGGCCCAGGCTTTCGAAGGTGCGCGGGCCTTGGCGCAGGTCGCGGCCGAGAAAACCGCCGACGATGGCAAGCAGCCCGTGTGCGATGGGCGCATCCACGCCCGCATGGCGCGCGGCAGAGGCGAGAAATGCGAGGCCGAGTTCGGTGTCTTCGGTGATGTAGCGGTGCGTGTGCAGGTCGATGTTCTCGCGCCAGTCGCCGGATTTGACGAGCTGCTTGTGCGCATCGCCGTACATCCACTGGTCGTTGTTGTAGTGGTCGGCCAGCGGATAGTGCGGCGCACTGTGCCCGAAGGCCTCGCGCACGGCCATGCGCTCGCGGTCGAGCCGGTCGGTCACGTCGCGCACCGCAC
The DNA here is from genome assembly GCF_037204085.1 of Variovorax sp. CCNWLW235. Classification (NCBI taxonomy): domain Bacteria; kingdom Pseudomonadati; phylum Pseudomonadota; class Betaproteobacteria; order Burkholderiales; family Comamonadaceae; genus Variovorax; species Variovorax sp. CCNWLW235. The sequence continues at coordinate 196,633 of NZ_JBBCBW010000002.1, forward strand.
GCTGGGTGCCCTCGTTGTGGATATCCCAGCGCTCGAAGTGCTGCAGCGGCGCGGCGTTCATCACCATGAGCGGCGGGTGGATGACTGGGCCGGCATTCATGAGAGCGCCCGACAGCGCATCGCCACAGCCGTGCACGGCGGGATAGGCCCTGCGGATCACTTCGATTGCCTCGGCTTCCTTGCGGGCCGGGTAGACGCCGGTCGGCAGGCGGATGGCGCGGATGGTGACGTTTACTTCGCGCTCGCCGTGCTTGCGCGCGAGGTACGGCAGCGTCCCGGTCTCGGCCCAGGCGACGTCGGCACGGCTGCCGGCCTCTTTCACCGTTCGCGCCATCACGTAGCTGCCGAAGGTGCCGGGCGGCAGAAAGACGACCTGGCCGTCGACGAGGTGAGGCGCCATGGCCAGTGCGATGTCGTGCTGTGCAATGGCAGGCGTGGGAAGAACAATCAGCTCGGCACCCTTCAGCGCCGCGGCGATGTCGGCGGTGGCGAGTGCGAGCGGCACCTCGCGCGTGCCGTCGGCATCCTTCAGCGTGATGGCGCCCGCTTGCAACACCGCCTCGAGCGCGGCGGCATCGCGGCGCCACAGGCGCACCTCATGGCCGGCTTCGGACAGGTCTGCGGCAGCCGCGTAGGCGCCATGACCACCACCAAGAATCGCAATTTTCATATTCGAAATTTGAAAAGCAGATGTCGATGAACCGGCAGCCGCGGTACGGACCGGGGAAGCAATGCCTTATTACATTACTTTTCATCTGTTCATGTGTCAATCAAATTTCGAGCCTGTCGCCTCCACGGAAACCCTCAAGTAAAAAGCCCGCGCTTCTTGCGAAGCGCGGGCTTTCTTTTGGGGCAAAGCGGCCGGCGGCCGCTCTGGAATGGATCAGCGCGTGGGCTTGAACGCACGCTTTTGTGCGTCGCGGGGCACAAAGACCTTGCCCGGGCCGCCGTGGCCTGCGCCATTGCCGCGCGGAGCAAAACCTTCGCGGGGTGCAAAGCCTTCGCGCGGCGCGAAACCGCCGTCGCCGCGACCGCCGCCGTGGCCATGACCATGGCCGCCGCGCGGGGCGCTGTCGCCCCAGCCCGGCTTGCGGCCATAACCACCGCCGCCACCGTTGCCGCCGTCATCGCGGCCGCCGCCAAAGCCGGCGTTGTTGCCGCCCTGGAAGCCGCGCGGGCCTTGGCCCTGCGCCGGACCACGCGAGTTGCGGTCATTGAAACCGCTGGCGCCGGCATAGCCGCCGCCGTTGTTGCCGCGGTAGCCACCGCCGCCGCCTGCACCGCCGTTGCCGAACTTGCGGTCGCGCGACTGGTTGTCGCCGCGGCCGCCGCGGTACTCGCCCATGGGCGGACGCGATTGCGGCATGCGCTGTTGCGGCTCGAGGCCTGCAACCACTTCAGCCTTGAACTGCTGGCGGCTGTATTGCTCGATGTCCATGATCTTGCGGCGATCGCGGAACTCGGCAAACGTGATGGCCAGGCCGTCGCGGCCTGCACGGCCGGTACGGCCGATGCGGTGGGTGTAGTCCTCGGCCTTCATCGGCAGGCCGAAGTTGAAGACGTGGGTGATGGTCGGCACGTCGATGCCGCGGGCGGCAACGTCGGTGGCCACCAGGATCTGGACCTGGCCCTGGCGCAGTGCCATCAGGCGGCGGTTGCGCAGGCCCTGGCTCAGGGCGCCGTGCAGCGCCACGGCGCTGAAGCCTTCTTGCTGCAGGTCGTTGGCGAGGCCGTCGCACTCGACTTGCGTGCTGGCGAACACGATGGCCTGGTTGATGCTGGTGTCGCGCAGCCAGTGGTCGAGCAGCTTGCGCTTGTGCTGGCTGTTGTCGGCCCAGTACAGCGACTGCTTGATGTTGGCGTGCTTCTCTTGCGGGCTGTCGATGGTGATGCGCTGCGGCTCGCGCATGACTCGCTGGGCCAGTTGCTGGATGCGCGGCGCGAAGGTGGCGCTGAACATCATGGTCTGCTGGCGCTCGATGGTGAGCTGGTTGACTTCAGCCAGGTCGTCCGAGAAGCCCAGGTCGAGCATGCGGTCGGCTTCGTCGACCACCAGGAACTTGACCTGGTCGAGCTTGAGCTGCGACGAGCGCTGCAGGTCGAGCAGGCGGCCGGGGGTGGCGACCACGAGGTCGGCGTTCTGCAGCTTGGCGATCTGCAACTGGTAGGGCATGCCGCCCACCACGTTGGCAACGCGCAGACCGCGGCAATGGCGAACCAGCTCGATGGCGTCGTGCGCAACCTGCTGCGCGAGTTCGCGCGTGGGGCACAGGATCAGGGCGCCAGGGGTGGCGGCCTTGAAATGGCGGGCGTTGGTCGGGTCCTTGCGCTTCGGCTTCTTGGGCACTGCCTCGCCGCGGGCAGCGGCTTCAGCGGCCAGGCGCTGGAACTCGGCCTTGGCTTCGGCTTCGGCTTCGGCCTGGCGCTTGAGCAGCGTGTGCAGCACGGGCAGCAGAAAGGCTGCGGTCTTGCCCGAGCCGGTCTGGCTCGAAACCATCAGGTCGACGAAGCGTGCCTTGCCGTCCTGGCCGGCTTCACCGGCCATGGCGAGCGGAATCACCTTGTCTTGCACGGTGGTGGGCTGGGTAAAGCCCAGGTCCGCCACGGCGGCGATCAGTTCAGGCGCGAGGCCGAGCTTGATGAAGCCGTTAGGAATGCGGGCTTCTTCGGCCACGGCCGCTTCGGGAGCGGCAGCGTCGAGCGCCTCGAGGATCGGCGCTTCGGACATGGTGTCCGCGGCAGCGACAAATTCGTTGTTGTTGGTGGATTGCACAGGCGCGAACTCGCCCTGCGCTTCAAAAGCGTCGGTCATGTGAATATCAATCTCAAACGCGAGCGCTGCCGTAGGCGGCGCCCCGTTGGTGGTTAAAAACATCAACCATCCAACGACATTCAACTTCTGGCTTACGCCGGAGGCTGCGGCCCTTTTTGATCAGCGGATGCGATCGGGCGCGGTGTGCAAGATAGGGAGATGCAAGAGACGCTGGCCGGAAAACCCGAATCAGCGAAGCTCTCGATTATGGCACGACTCGGGGTTTTTACCTAATCCGTCAATTTCAAGAAAGTTTCCCGGTAGTGCGCGAGCTCCTCGATGGACTCGTGCACGTCGGCCAGCGCAGTGTGCGCCTGCTGCTTCTTGAAGGCGCTGTAGGCCGAGGGCTTCCAGCGCTTGGCCAGCTCTTTCAGGGTGCTGACGTCGAGGTTGCGGTAGTGAAAGTACGCCTCCAGCTTGGGCATGAACTTGACCAGGAACCGCCGGTCTTGCCCGATGGTGTTGCCGCACATCGGCGAGCCGCTGCGGGGTACGTATTTGGCAATGAATTCGAGCAGCTGCTGCTCGGCCGCGGCTTCGTCGAGCGTGGAGGCCTTCACCTTGTCGATCAGACCGCTGCGGCCGTGCGTGCCCTTGTTCCAGGCGTCCATGGCGTCGAGCACCGCGTCGCTCTGGTGAATGACCAGCACCGGGCCGTCGATTCGGGGGGTGAGATCGGGGCCGGTAACGACCACGGCGATCTCGAGCAGGCGCTCTTTTTCGGGGTCGAGGCCGCTCATCTCGCAGTCGAGCCAGACCAGGTTCTGGTCGCTTTTCTTCAGGACCGGAGGGGTCGTGACGATCGTGGGGTCAAGGGATTCGGGCATTGCAGGATTGTCGTCGAAGGTCTGCGCCGGCCGGACCCGAGGGCTAAACTCGACGCTCCATGTCCTATTCGCTCATCTTCACCACTGCCTTCGCGGCTGCACTGGTCCTTGGCCTGCTCGTGAAGTTCTGGCTCGCATCGCGGCAAGTGCGCCATGTCGCACGGCACCGCGGCGCCGTGCCGGCCGCTTTCGAGCACAAGATCACGCTCGCCGCCCACCAGAAGGCCGCCGACTACACCATTGCCAAGGCGCGCTTCGGCATGGTCGAGATGGCCTGGGGCACGGCGCTGCTGCTGGGCTGGACGCTGCTGGGCGGCCTCGATGTGCTCAACAAGCTGCTTCTCGCCTGGCTGAGCGGCGGCATGGTGCAGCAGCTTGCCCTGCTGGCGGCCTTCGCGGTCATCGGCGGCTTGCTCGAACTGCCCTTCACGCTCTGGCAGACCTTCAGGCTCGAAGAGCGCTTCGGCTTCAACAAGATGACATTCGGCCTCTGGCTGCGCGACACCGTCGTCTCCGCGCTGATCGGCGCGGCCATCGGGCTGCCGATCGCGACGCTGATCCTGTGGATCATGGGCGCAGCCGGCACCCTGTGGTGGCTCTGGGCCTGGGTGGCATGGATGGGCTTCAACCTGCTGCTGATGATCGTCTACCCGATGTTCATCGCACCGCTCTACAACAAGTTCAAGCCGCTCGACGATCCGACCGTCAAGGAACGGGTCACTGCGCTGATGGCGCGCTGCGGCTTTCGTGCCAAGGGCCTGTTCGTCATGGACGGCAGCCGGCGCAGCGCGCATGCCAACGCCTACTTCACGGGCTTTGGTGCGAGCAAGCGGGTGGTGTTCTACGACACGCTGCTGCGCCAACTGAACGCGGCCGAGATGGAGGCGGTGCTTGCGCACGAGCTCGGCCATTTCAAGCACCGCCACATCGTGAAGCGGCTCGCGGCAATGTTCGCGCTGAGCCTCGCGGGCTTCGCGCTGCTGGGCTGGGTCTCGACCCAGGTGTGGTTCTACACCGGGCTCGGCGTGCAGCCGAACATGACGCCCACGGCGCCGAACAATGCGCTCGCGCTGCTGCTGTTCATGCTTGCGGTGCCTGTGTTCGGTTTCTTCGTCGCCCCCCTGCCCGCCCGACTTTCGCGCAAGCACGAGTTCGAGGCCGACGCCTATGCCGTGGCGCAGACCAGCAGCGCCGACCTGTCGGCCGCACTGCTCAAGCTCTACCAGGACAATGCATCGACGCTCACGCCCGACCCGGTGTTCGTCAAGTTCTACTATTCCCACCCTCCGGCCTCCGAGCGCCTTGCGCGCATGACGGCGGCCTGAACCACGATATTTCTCCCCGGAAGCCGAGCCCATGAGCAGCATGTTCAAGCCCAAAGACTGGAAAGCCATTCCACGCCACGCACTGAGCGCCACCGAGATCGTTTCCGGCCTGGCCAAGCTCGACGGCTGGAAGCTCACCGGAGACGGCGCCGACGTCGCCATCGAGAAGACCTTTACCTTCGCCAACTACTTCGAGACCATCGCCTTCGTGAACGCGCTGGCCTTCATCGCCCATACCCAAGACCATCACCCGGATCTGTCGGTGCACTACAACCGCTGCGTTGTGCGGTTCAACACGCACGACGTGGGCGGACTCTCGGTCACGGACTTCGATTGCGCACGCCAGGCCGACGCCCTCGTGGCCAGCCCGGCGCCGTGATGAGGACACCCGCCGTTGGCTAAGCCGCCTCGCACGCTCCCCAAGGGAGGCGGCACATCCGCACGCGTTCTGCATGACGGCTTGGTCATTGCAAGCCACGGGCGGCATTGCCTGGTCGAAACCCCCGCGGGGGACCGCCTGATCTGCCATCCGCGCGGCAAGAAGAGCCAGGCCGTGGTCGGCGACCAGGTGCGCTGGCAAGCGAGCGAAGACGAAGGCACGATCGAAGAGGTGGTTCCGCGCCGCAATCTCTTCTATCGACAGGACGAGATCCGCACCAAGTCGTTTGCGGCCAATCTCGACCATGTGCTGATCCTGATCGCGGCGGAGCCGGAGTTCTCCGAGCACCAGCTGGCGCGCGCACTCATCGCCGCCGAAGCCGAACACATTACCCCGATCATCGCGCTCAACAAGAGCGACCTGGCGGAGCCCTTCGAGCGCGCATGGAGCAAGCTTGCGCCCTATCGCCGCATGCACCATGGCGTGCTGCCGCTGTCGCTCAAGGCCTCGGCCGAGGCCGACTACGCATCGCTCATGAAACTGCTGGCGGGCAAAAGCACGCTGGTGCTGGGCCCCTCGGGCGCCGGCAAGAGCACGCTCATCAACCTGCTGGTGCCGGGTGCCACGGCATTGACCGGTGAGATCTCGCAGGCGCTGAATTCAGGCAAGCACACCACCACGAGCACCACGTGGTACTGGGTGGACGAAGCGCGCACCACCGGCCTCATCGACTCGCCGGGCTTTCAGGAGTTCGGGCTGAACCACATCGAGCCGATGCAGCTCGCGAGCTTGATGCCGGACATTGCCGAGCACGCGAACGACTGCAAGTTCTACAACTGCACCCACCTGCACGAGCCGGGCTGCGGCGTGATCGCGAACGTCGATTCGCCCGCCAAGCCGGGGCCGATCAGCGCCACGCGCTACAAGATTTACGGCGAGCTCTTCGCCGAGCTGAGCCAGCCGCGCTACTGAAGGCGCACCGAGCTTGGCGCTCACGACCTGTCCAGGATTTCCTGCAGCCGCTGCACCAGCACGCTGCATTGCTCCCGCGAGCCGATGCTGATGCGCAGGTACTGCGCAATGCGCGGCTGCTTGAAATGCCGCACCAGCACCGCACGCTCGCGCAGCAGCGCCGCCAGTTCGGCAGCATCGCGCTCCGGATGCCGCGCAAACACGAAGTTGGCCTGAGAAGGCAAGACTTCGAAGCCCAGGTCCTCGAGCTGCAGACTGAGCCCTTCGCGGGTATCGACGATCTTGTCGCGCGTGGACTCGAACCATGCCTCGTCTTCGATGGCCGCTACGGCACCCGCCAGTGCAAGCCGATCGAGCGGGTATGAGTTGAAGCTGTCCTTGACGCGCACGAGCGCATCGATCAGATGCGACTGGCCGCAGGCAAAACCGACGCGCAAACCGGCCAGCGAGCGCGACTTGGACAGGGTCTGCACCACCAGCAGGTTCGCATACTTGCCGACGAGCGACAGTGCGCGCTCCCCGCCGAAGTCGACATAGGCCTCGTCCACCAGCACCACCCGCTCGGGGCACGCCGCGAGCAATTGCTCGATACGCGCGATCGGCAGGCCGATACCGGTAGGCGCATTGGGGTTGGCGATGACGACGCCCGCGCAGCCGCGGCGAGCCCTGGCCGCCATGGCATCGACGTCGATGCGCAGGCCTTCGTCCACTGGCAGCAGTTCGCAATCGATGCCGTACAGCTGCGCATATACCCGATAGAAGCTGTAGCTCACATCGGGCATCAACAACGGCTCGGCGTGCTGGAAGAAGGCGAAGAACGCGTGTGCCAGCACTTCGTCCGATCCGTTGCCCGCAAAGACCTGGTCGGCCTGCAAACCGTGGCGCCGCGCGACCGCTTCGCGCAGCGCCAGGGAGGTGGGATCGGGGTAACGCTCCAGGCCGCTTGCGGCCGCCTGCTGGATCGCATCGACAGCCACCGGAGACGGCGGGTACGGGTTCTCGTTGGTGTTGAGCTTGACGAGATTTTCGATGCGCGGCTGCTCGCCGGGCACGTAGGGTTCGAGCGCGCCGATGCGCGGACTCCAGAAGGCCGGTATTGCAGCGGTCATGACGGTTGCGGCGCTCAGCCGAGCAGGCGAGCCAGGGTGAGCAAGGCCAGCAGCACCATCCACATCACAACCGAGCGCCAGACCAGGCCGACAACGCTGCGCAAATGACCAGGCTCAGGCTCGCGGCCGGGCGTGCTGCCGCTGTCGAGCCGGCGGCCATCAGCCATCGAATCGCCGGCTTGCGCGCGCGGCAGAGGGTCGGTCACCGGAATCGGGCTCAACGCTCCGCCGCCCAGCCGCACATTGACCGCACCCGAAGTCGCCGCAAGGATCACGCCGTCGTTCTCGCTCCGGAAACGCCGCGCGTCGTTGCGCCAGCAATCGATCGCTTCTTCAAAGCTGCCGACCACGGCAAAACCCAGCGCGGTGATGCGCGCGGGCAGCCAGTCGATGGCATGCCAGGCGCGTTCGGCGGCACGCTGCACCGAAACGCTCGAAGGCTGCACCGCCGCGCCGTTCTTGTGCATCCAGTAGCGCGACACGAATTCGCTCATGCGATAGAACACCGCGCCGGCCGGGCCGAGCCCCATGGCGGCGAGTATCGAGAACCACGCGAGCACGCCGAACACATGGCGATGCGCCGCAATCACCGAATGCTCGATCACATGCCGCACGATTTCGCTGCGCGGCAGTTCGGCCGCGTCGACGCCCTGCCAATGCGCGAGCAGCGAGCGCGCGAGCGGCTCGTCGCCTTCGTCGAGCGCATCGCGGATGTCCGTGAAGTGATGGCTGAACTGCCGGAACCCGAGCGTGACGTAGAGCACGGCAATGCTCCAGAGAACTGCAAACGGCAACCCCAGCGTGTACACCAGCAGCAAGTGAATGCCCAGCGTCAACAGCGTGGGCACCAGCACCGCCAGGCCCCAGGCCACCCATCCGTGATGCGGCTTGCCGGCATCGAAGTTGCGGCTTGTCCAGCGGGTCCATGCCAGCACGCCGCCATACACCGGGTTGTGAGAGGCGAGCGGCCGCACCTGCTCGATCAGCAACGCACACAGGATGGCAAAGAAGCTCATCCTTCGATGATAGCGAGAGCGCCCGGGCGATCCCGGTTCAGGCGAAGGTCAGGCGGAGAGAAAACGATAGAGGTTGCGCAGCATGCCGGCGGTGGCACCCCAAACAAAGCGCTCTTCGGCGCCGTCCTGGTAGGGCATCGAGTACCACTCGCGCCGCGTGCCGTCCGGTGCGGGCACGGTGTGGCGGCGGTGATTGGCCGGGTCCATGAGCCAGGCCAGAGGCACCTCGAAGGCCAGTGCCACTTCGTAGGGATTGATGGTGAGTTCGAAGTCCGGCTTCACCAGCGCGACCACGGGTGTCACGACGAACGAGGTGACGGTCGTGTAGGTCGGAAGGCTTCCAAGCACCTCGATGAAATGGGCGGACAAGCCCACTTCTTCCCAGGCCTCGCGCAGCGCAGCCGCCGCGATGTTCGCGTCCTCCGGATCGACGCGGCCGCCGGGAAATGCGACCTGCCCCGAATGATTCGACAGGTGCGCGGTGCGTTCCGTCAGCAGCACGGCCGCGCCTTGCGGGCGCTGCACAATGGGCACCAGCACGGCCGCCTGCGCAGGGGCGCGGTCGGTCAGGCGCGGCTCGCGCCGCAGCTCGGGCGTCCACTCCGGCGGCGTGGCAAAGCGCCTGCGCAGGGCATCGGGCATCAGCTGCGCGGGTGCCACGGCAGGCAGGCCATCAGGACCGCCGACCACAGGCGCCTTGCGCGGATCGATCGGCAGCAGCGTGGGCGGCACCACGGCATTGACGGGTTCGACGGGGGCAAATTGCATGGGAGCGGTGGAGTCGGTCAAGTGCTGGAGTTTCAGTCAAGGAGTAGAGCTTAAAAAAGCGGCGCTGTCTTTTTGCAGAAAGACCGCAAGAAGCATGCACGGCGCCACAACGCAAAAAGCCGCCAGAGCGGCGGCTTTTTGCAAGGCAGAAGGCAGTGCTTACTTGGCAGCCTGCGACTTGCCCGGCAGCTTTTCCTTGATGCGTGCCGAACGGCCGCTGCGGTCGCGCAGGTAGTACAGCTTGGCGCGGCGAACGTCGCCGCGGCGCTTGATTTCGATGCCGGCGATCAGCGGGCTGTAGGTTTGGAACGTACGCTCCACGCCTTCGCCGCTGGAGATCTTGCGCACCGTGAATCCGCTGTTGAGGCCTCGATTGCGCTTGGCGATCACGACGCCTTCGTAGGCCTGCACGCGCTTGCGGGTGCCTTCGACGACGTTCACGCTGACGATGACCGTGTCACCGGGCATGAAATCGGGGATCTTCTTGCCGATGCGGGCGATTTCTTCCTGCTCGAGGGTTTCGATGAGGTTCATGATTTCCTGATATTCGATCGTGCTCGCGCTACACAAAAGGCGCCGTTGGTTTCATTGCCGTGCTCACCAGGGGTGAACAATGAAAGCCGGACGCGGCCGGGCAGAGGATCGGGGAACCGAAGATTATAGCTTTTTTTTCAGCGCCGTCTCATCGGCTTTGCTCAGGCGGCCTGCAGCACGCGCGGCGGCAATCAGGTCGGGGCGCCGGGCTGCGGTAATGGCCAGCCGCTGGTCGCGCCGCCAGCGCTCGATCTGCACATGGTGCCCCGAGAGCAGCGGTGCAGGCACGCCCTGCCCGTTCCACTGCTCGGGCCGCGTGTAGTGGGGGCAGTCGAGCAGGCCGTCGAGCGCAGGGTTGAAACTGTCCTGCACGTGGCTGGCTTCGTCGCCCAGCACACCGGGCTGCAGCCGGGCCACTGCGTCGAGCAGCGCCATGGCGGCAATTTCGCCACCCGAAAGAATGAAATCGCCGAGACTGATCTGATGGGTGACGCGCGTGTCGATGAAGCGCTGGTCAATGCCCTCGTAGCGGCCGCAGACAAGTACCGCGCCCTCGCTGGCGGACCAGCGCTCGACCGCTTCATGCCGAAGCGCCTCGCCGATGGGAGAAAACAGCACCACCGGCGCTTGCGCCCCGCGCGCGGCCAGCGCGGCGTCGAGACAGGCGGAAAGCGGCTCCGCCATCATCACCATGCCGGGGCCACCGCCGAAGGGCCGATCGTCCACACGCTTGTAGTTGCCTTGTGCGAAGTCGCGCGGGTTCCACAGCACAACCTCGACCTGCTTCGACTCGTAGGCGCGGCGCGTCACGCCGCTGGCCATCAAGGGCGCGAACAGTTCGGGAAAGAGCGTGAGGACGTCGAAGCGCATGCGCGCAAGGCCCGTATCGGCGGAATCAGAAATCGGGCTGCCAGTCGACCGTGATCAGCCGGCCGGCCAGGTCGACCTTGTCGACGAAGACCGAGACGAACGGCACCATGCGTTCGATGGTCTTGCCATCTTCTTCGGCCGTGAGCACCAGCGTGGTCTGCGGGCCGGTGGCGAGCAGCTCGCGCACCGTGCCGAGCGTGACGCCTTCGCGATTGACCACGGAAAGGCCGATCAGGTCGACCCAGTAGTACTCGTCGTCGCCGGCCGTCGGGAAGCTCGAACGCGGCACGAACACGCGCGCACCGCGCAGCGCCTCGGCCGCATTGCGGTCGGGCACGTCTTCGGACGATGCGACGATGCAGTCGGAATGTTCTTTGGCTTCGCGGATTGCGAGCCGGAAAGCCGCGGTTGCCGAGGCTCCGGGAGCCTGCAGGAACCAGCGCTTGGAAGAAAAAAGCGCCTCGGGCTGGGCGCTGTGGGGCAGGACCTTGAACCAGCCCTTGATGCCCCATGCATCGGCGATGCGTCCTACCTCGATCGCATCCGCCGGCAATTCGGCGGCTTCGAGTGCGGGCAACATCGCCGTGCCGGGCAGCTTAGGCTGCCGCCTTGGGGGCCGCGGCAGCAGCTTGCTTGATCAGGCGCAGGACCGTGGGCGAAGCTTGTGCGCCGACGCTCTTCCAGTAGGCCAGGCGATCCTGGGCAATACGGATGCTTTCTTCGTTTTCCTTGGCGATCGGGTTGTAGAAACCCAGGCGCTCGATGAAACGGCCATCGCGGCGAACGCGCTTGTCCGACACGACGATGTTGAAGAACGGACGGCCTTTGGAGCCGCCGCGGGAGAGTCGAATGACGACCATGATTTATCCTTGGGTGGTGCAGCAAGCCCGTTATCTAAACAAGAAGCCCGCTCACAGTGTTCTTTCAACGTCGAGACACGCGACATGGCCACCCGGCCAGCGACACGCTGAAAAGCCTGCGATTATAGCCCGACCTGCGTTTTCTCCGAATTCCGGCCTTTGCGCCGTTTGCTTGCGACTTGCATGACCCTCACCATCCGCCCGAGCCGCGACGAAGACATCGCGGCCATCACGGCCATCTATGCCCACCACGTGCTGAACGGCACCGGCACCTTTGAAACCGAAGCCCCCTCTGCCGCCGACATGGCTGCGCGGCGTGCCGATGTGCTCACCAAGAACCTGCCCTACCTTGTTGCCGAAGAAAATGGAAAAGTGTTGGGTTTTGCCTACTGCAACTGGTTCAAGCCGCGCCCGGCCTACCGTTTTTCGGCGGAAGACTCGATCTACATGTCCGAAGCTGCGCGCGGCAAAGGTCTTGGCGGGCAGCTTCTGGCGGCGCTTTCGCAAGCCGCTGAAGCGGCCGGCGTTCGCAAGCTGATCGCAGTCATCGGCGACTCGGCCAATGCCGGCTCCGTAGGCGTGCACCGCCGCAACGGCTTCACGCACGTGGGCGTGCTCAAGGACTGCGGCTGGAAGTTCGGCGAGTGGCGCGATGTGGTCCTGATGGAAAAAGTGCTCGGCGAAGGCAGCACCACCAAACCCGAATGAAAAACAAGACCATTGCCGCCTGGCTCTCTTTCCTGGGCGGCCCGCTGGGCCTGCACCGCTTCTATCTGCGCGGCATGGGCGACTGGCTCGGCTGGCTGCTGCCCATTCCCACGGCGCTGGGCCTCTATGGCATGGAGCGCGTGCGCATGTACGGCGTGGACGACGGCTGGAGCTGGGTGCTGATTCCGCTGCTGGGCTTCACCATTGCGGGCTGCGCGCTGATGGCCATCATCTATGGCCTCATGACGCCCGAGAAGTGGAACGCCCGCTTCAACGCCGGCGCGCCGCCGGACGCCGAGCCGGGCCGTACCAACTGGGCCACCATTGGCGCGGTGGTACTTGCGCTCTTCTTCGGCAGCACCGTGCTCATGGCCAGCATCGTGTTCAGCTTTCAGCGCTACTTCGAACACCAGGTCGAAGAAGGCCGGAAGATCTCGCAGTAGCCGGCGCGCGCCAGCTCTGCCGGCCTCAGAAAATCTGCAGGCTGAGCCAGTAAGCGATTGCGGCCACGAAAGCCGACGCCGGAATCGTAAAGATCCAGGCCCAGACGATGTTGCCCGCCACGCCCCAGCGCACGGCACTCGCGCGCTGCGCGGAGCCCACGCCGACGATGGCGCCGGTGATGGTGTGGGTGGTCGACACGGGAATGCCCAGCGCCGTTGCCAGGAACAGCGTGAGCGCACCGCCGGTTTCGGCGCAGAAGCCGCCCACGGGCTTGAGCTTGGTGATCTTCTGGCCCATGGTCTTCACGATTCGCCAGCCCCCGAACATGGTGCCCAGGGCAATGGCGGCGTAGCAGCTCACGATGACCCAGTTGGGCGGCGCCGCGTCGCCGGCCGTGGCATAGCCGGTGGCAATCAGCAGCATCCAGATGATGCCGATGGTCTTCTGCGCATCGTTGCCGCCATGGCCCAGGCTGTAGGCGCCGGCTGAAACCAGCTGCAGCCGCCGGAACCACCGGTCGACCCGCGACGGGGTCGCGCGCCGGAAGCCCCAGGCCACCACCACCATCATCATCGAACCCAGCACGAACCCGAGGAACGGCGAAACGAAGATGAAGGCCACTGTCTTCCAGATGCCGGTGGCCACCAGGCCGCTGGCACCGGTCTTCGCGATCACGGCGCCCACGATGCCGCCGATCAGCGCATGCGACGAACTGCTGGGAATGCCGTAGTACCAGGTCACCAGGTTCCAGCTGATGGCGCCGATGAGCGCGCCGAAGACCACGTGCACATCCACCACCCCGGGCTGGGCAATGCCCTTGCCCACCGTGGCCGCCACGCTCAGGTGGAAGATGAAGATCGCGATCAGGTTGAAGAAGGCCGCGAACAGCACCGCGTGTCCCGGTTTGAGCACACCGGTCGACACCACGGTGGCGATGGAATTCGCCGCGTCGTGGAAGCCGTTCATGAAGTCGAAGGCGATCGCGAGCGCGACCAGCAATATCACCACCCAGAGGGCGACCTGAACCGTTGCCATCGATCGCTACCGCTCAGGAGTTCTCGAGGACGATGCCCTCGATCACGTTGGCCACGTCTTCGCATTTGTCGGTGATCGTCTCGAGCAATTCGTAGATTGCCTTGAGCTTGATCACTTCGCGAACGTCGGGCTCCTCGCGGAACAGCTTGCTCATGGCGCTTCGCATCACACGGTCGGCGTCGGATTCGAGGCGGTCGATTTCCTCGCAGGTCTTCAGCGTGGCCTCGGCCACCGCCGGATCAGCGATCTTGCCGAGAAACTTGACGGCGTCCTTCAGGCGGTCGCAGCACTTCACGCTCAGGGCCGTGAGGCGCACGATCTCGTCGGTCATGTGCCGCACGTCGTACAGCGCCATGGTCTCGGCCGAGTCCTGGATCAGGTCGGCCACGTCGTCCATCGTATTGATGAGCTTGTGGATCTGCTCGCGGTCGATGGGCGTGATGAAAGTCTTGTGGATGAGCCGGTTGACGTCGTGCGTCACGCGGTCGGCCGCACGCTCTGCGTTGTCGACGTCGCGGTTGTACTGCTCGCGCAGGTGCACGTCGCTGTAATTGGCAACGAGTTGCTCGAACGCCCGCGCCGCTTCGACGATGCGCTCGGCGTGCTGGTTGAACATCTCGAAAAAATTCCCCTCGCGGGGCAGCAGCTTGCCGAACATTGGAACTCCTGGGGCGCGTCAATCACAATTTCATGACGCCTTCATGAAAAACCGACGAAGTTTAACGGGCGCGCCGGTCCGACCCTGTCCGGACCGGTTTTCAGGCCGCCGGGCGGCCGCGATTTCAGCCCGGCAAGCGCAGTACCAGCCGGACGGTGAACACGCCGCGCAGCGTGCCGCCGCCCACCGCCGTAACCGAGGCGATCACCACCATGCCCAGCCAGTCGAGGCCCGCATGGCCGGCCCCCAGTGCTCCACTGACCGCGAAGACCGCCACACCGGCGAGATCGAGGACGTAAAGCAGCACGGCCGCCTTCTTCAGACGATGCGCTTGACCACCTGGCCTGTGACGCGTGCCAGCGCAGCGCGCGGCACCTTGTCGGGCGCGATTTCAGCGAGCGGCTTCAGCACGAAGGCGCGCTCGCGCATGCGGGGGTGCGGCAGGGTCAGGGTCGGCGTGTCGATCACCGAATTGCCGTGCATCAGCAGGTCGAGATCGAGCGTGCGCGGCGCATTGGGGAATGGCCTTTCGCGGCCGGCCTGCGTCTCCAGGCGCTGCAACGCCACGAGGAACTGCTCGGCGTCCAGGCCGGTGCGCACGGCCACCACGGCGTTGATGAAATCGGGGCCTTCGGCATCCACCGGCTCACTGCGATAGAGCGATGAACGGGCCGTCACCTGGGTCCGCTGCAACGCGCCGATCGCAGTCATGGCGGCCTTCACGGCCGCCTCTGCATCGCCCAGGTTGGCGCCGATGGCGACGAAGGCCTGCACGGTGGGGTAGTCCTCGCGCGGGCCGCGCGGGCGACTCGTGGGAGCGCGGACAGGCGCACGGCGCGCAGGAGGGGTGCCGGGCGGGCCCTTCCTGGCGCCGGCCGGCGGGGGCCTGGCACCGCCCGCGCGCGATGGAGCGGCCTTGGCCTTGTCACTGGTCTTGGAACTCTTCTTGCCGTCCTTCGGCAGGTCGGACGTGCTCATGCGCCTTCGGCGCTGCCGCCGCCCTCACCGCCACCGCCAGTGCGCGGCTTGCGGCGACGGCGGCGCTTGCGCGGTGCGGCCGCTTCGCCATCGGGCGGCACGGCACCGGCCTCGACTTCCGCTTCCGCCTCGTCGTCGTCCTGCCGCGGCTCGGCGTCGGCCAGGCGCTGGCGCGCCGCCGGTTCACCGCGGGGCTTCGGCGCCACGGGGTCGCGCGTGCGCACGCGCTGGCGGGTCTTTTGTTCGTCGCGCACCTGCTCCAGCAGGTCTTGCCGGCGCACGTCGTCGGCGGTGCTGAACTCCTGCCACCACTCGGCAATGGCCTCGCTGACCTCGCCCACGTCGGCGCGCAGCCGCATGAAGTCGAAGGCGGCACGGAACCGCGCCTGCTCGACCAGGCTGTAGGGCGTGGAGCCGGTGCGCTTGTCGAAGCGCGGCTGCATCATCCAGATCTCGCGCATGTCGCCCGCGAGCTTGCCGCGGCCCGACACGTCGCCGATGCGGGCGTTGAACACGTCGTCGATCGCGTCCTGCAGCGCCGGGAAAGGCGGCTGCGGGCGCTGGCCGTGCCGGCCCTCGATGCGCTGGGCCCAGCCGTCGCGCACATCGGCCCACAGCACGCAGGCCAACAGGAAGCTGGGCGCCACGGGCTTGCCCTCGCCCACGCGGCGGTCGGTGTCCTGCAGGGCGGCCTTCACGAAAGGCGAATCGGCACGCTCCACCACCACGTCGAGCAGCGGATAGATGCCCGTGACCAGACCCAGCTTGCGTAGCTGCTCGACCGTGGCAATGGCGTGGCCGGTTTGCAGCAGCTTGAGCATTTCGTCGAACAGGCGGCTTTGCGGCACGTCGGCCAGCAGCTTGCTCGACTCGACCAGCGGGGCGGCCGTCTTGGCTTCCATCTTGAAGCCGAGCGCCGCGAGCTTGGCCGAGAAGCGAATGGCACGAATGATGCGCACCGGGTCTTCGCGGTAGCGCGTGGCCGGATCGCCGATCATGCGCAGCGTGAGCTTCTGCGCGTCCTTGATGCCGTTGTGATAGTCGACCACGATCTGGTTGGCCGGGTCGTAGTACATGGCGTTCACGGTGAAGTCGCGGCGGGCCGCGTCTTCTTCCTGCGGGCCCCAGACGTTGTCGCGCAGCACGCGGCCGCTGGCGTCCACCGCATGCTTCATG
Organism: Variovorax sp. CCNWLW235; assembly: GCF_037204085.1. Lineage (NCBI taxonomy): Bacteria > Pseudomonadati > Pseudomonadota > Betaproteobacteria > Burkholderiales > Comamonadaceae > Variovorax > Variovorax sp. CCNWLW235. The sequence continues at coordinate 213,104 of NZ_JBBCBW010000002.1, forward strand.
CTTGCGAGCTCGCCCTTGCTGGTGCGCTCGTTGCCGGCCACCTGCTCGGCGGCGGCGTTGTCCATGTAGGCGCGAAAGGTCGAGACCTCGATCACCTCGTGTTCGCGGCCCCGGCCGTACACCACGTGCACGATGCGAAAGCGCCGCCCGATGATGAAGGCCCGCCTGAAGAGCGACTTGACCTGCTCGGGCGTGGCGTTGGTGGCCACGTCGAAGTCCTTCGGGCGCAGGCCCAGCAGCAGGTCGCGCACCGCGCCGCCCACCACATAGGCCTCGTAGCCCGCCTGCTGCAGCGTGGTGACCACGTTTTTCGCGCGTTCGTCGACCAGGGCCGGATCGATCTTGTGAACCTCCGCAGGCACCTCTTGGCGCTTGCCGAAGCGGCTCTTGCCCTGTGCGCCGCCGGCGGATTTGCCGAGCAGCTTGTCGATGAATTTCTTGATCATTGTTGGTTGAAGCTCTTCTTATTCGTTTTCGAGCATGGATCGGATCAGCGGGATCGTGATCGCGCGCTGTGTCTGCAGGGCATAGCCGTCGAGCTGCGTGAGCAGTTCCATCAGGCTGCCCAGGTCGCGGCTGAAGCGGTGCAGCATGTAGTCGAGCACGTCGTCCGACAGCATGACGCCCCGCGCATCGGCCGCCTGGCGCAGCACCGCGCGGCGTTCGCTTTCGCTCAGCACCTGCAGGTGGAACACATGGCCCCAGCCCAGCCTGGTGCGAAGGTCTTCGCGCAGCGACAGGTCGGCCGGCGGCAGGGCGCCGGCGGCCACTACCCCGCGCTGCAGGGTTTGCGCGTTGACGAACCAGTTGAAGGCCGCGTGCTGCTGCACGGCGGTGTAAAGGTGCACGTCGTCGAGCAGCACGGCGCCCCAGCGCTCGTCGAACTCGGGCGGCTCCAAGAGGCCGGCGTGCAGCCAGCCCACGCTCGCGCCCTGCTCGCGCAGTGCGACACGCACCGATTCGAGCAGATGGGTCTTGCCGCTGCCGCCTTCGCCCCACAGATAGGTAGGCACAGGAGAGTGCGGCACCGAATTGCCGGCGCCGCCCACCCACAGTTGCAGGTGCCGCAGCGCCGCCTCGTTCGGGCCGGCAAAAAAAGCGTCGAAGCTGGGGCCCGTCGCAATGCCGATATCGAGCGCGAGCTGTTTCATCCCGGGAAGGTTCATGGAAGGGGCCGCTGGGGCCCTTAAAATCGTGAGGAATTCTATCGGCCCGGCCGCTTCGGTTACCGGCGCCTCCACCTCTTCGCCTCCTTCCCGTCCCTTTCTCGACACCGTCCGACCATGACTTCCCCTACGCCCACCCCGCTCAGCTACAAGGATGCCGGTGTCGATATCGATGCCGGCGACGCCCTGGTCGACCGCATCAAGCCCCTGGCCAAGAAGACCCTGCGCGAAGGCGTGCTGGCCGGCATCGGCGGCTTCGGCGCGCTGTTCGAGGTGCCCAAGCGCTACAAGGAGCCGGTGCTGGTAAGCGGCACCGACGGCGTGGGCACCAAGCTCAAGCTGGCCTTCGAATGGAACATGCACGACACCGTGGGCATCGACCTGGTGGCCATGAGCGTCAACGACGTGCTGGTGCAAGGCGCCGAGCCCCTGTTCTTTCTTGACTACTTTGCCTGCGGCAAGCTCGACGTGGACACGGCTGCGGCCGTGATCGGCGGCATTGCCCGCGGCTGCGAGATCTCCGGCTGCGCACTGATCGGCGGCGAAACCGCCGAAATGCCCGGCATGTACCCCGCCGGCGAATATGACTTGGCGGGCTTTGCGGTCGGTGCGGTCGAAAAATCGAAAATCCTCACCGGCCAGAACGTCAAGCCCGGCGACGTGGTGCTGGGCCTGGCCTCGGCCGGCGTGCATTCCAACGGCTTCAGCCTGGTGCGCAAGGTAATCGAACGCGCCGGCGCAGACCTGCCCGCCACGCTCGACGGCAAGCCCTTCCGCCAGGCCGTGATGGAGCCCACCCACCTTTACGTGAAGCCGGTGCTCGAAGCGCTGGCCAAGCACCCGATCAAGGCGCTGGCGCACATTACCGGCGGCGGGCTGCTCGAGAACATTCCGCGCGTGCTGCCCGAAGGTACGGCGGCCCACCTCAAGAAGGGCAGCTGGCCGCAGACCGAGCTCTTTGCCTGGCTGCAAAAGGTGGCCGGCATCGACGACATCGAGATGAACCGCACCTTCAACAACGGCATCGGCATGGTGGTGGTGATCGACGCCGCCGAAGCGGCCGCCTGCGCCGCCACGCTGCGCACGGCGGGTGAGGCGGTGTACGAGATCGGCACTATCGCCGAACGCGGCACCGGCGCCGCCGTGGTGGTCGGCTGATCTTCCTTCCGAGTCTCGCAACAAGCGCAGCACCCGGAGCCTGATGTCCAAACCGCTCGTCGTCAACATCGACACCAAACCACAGCCCGCCTCGCGCAACGTGGTGCTGGCCAGCTACCTGCTGATGCCGGCCGCCCTGCTGCTGGTGATGTGGCAGCACCTGCTGCCGGGGCTGCTGTGCGTATGCATCGGCTTTCTCGCCACCCGCCGGTTCGCGCGCCTCATCGGCGGCGGCCTGGGCCGGGCAAGGCTGCCGCAAGCCCGTGCCGATGTGCTGGCGCGGGTACTGGCGGTCACGCTGGTGCTGCTGGCGCCCATCGCGCTGATCTCGGTGGGGCTGTCGCAAGCGCGCGAGTACATCGTCGACGCACCCGACCAATACCGCGAACTGCTCGACTACACGGCCCGCACGGTGCTGGAACTGCGGCTCAAGCTGCCGCCCGAAATTGCGGTCTACCTGCCGGAGGGCGCGGCCGAGGTGCAGCGCGTGGTGGCCAACTACCTCCGGGCGCAGGCCGGCTCGCTGGCGCTGGCCGGGCGCGCATGGCTGGGCGGACTGCTGTTTGCCTATGTGGGCCTCATCGTGGGCGGGCTGGCCGCCATTGCGCCGTCGCCGCTGCAGCGCCGGCCCCTGGCCGCGCAGCTGTACCGCCGCATCACAATCTTCGGCGAGGCGTTCGGGCAGATCGTTGCGGCGCAGTTCTGGATTGCGGCATTCAACACCCTGCTGACTGCCATCTTCCTGCTGTTCCTGCTGCCGCTCTGGGGGCCGCACCTGCCCTACACGCCGGCACTCATCACGCTGACCTTCGTGGCCGGCCTGGTGCCGATCGTGGGCAACCTCGTCTGCAACGCGGTTATCACGCTGGTGGCGCTATCCGTCTCGCCGATCACGGCGCTGGCCTGCCTCGTATTCCTCATCATCATCCACAAGGCGGAATACGTGATCAACGCCAAGGTGGTCGGCAGCCGCACCCAGATGAGGGTGTGGGAACTGCTGGCGGTGATGTTCGTGGCCGAGGCGGTGTTCGGCCCGGCCGGGCTGGTGGCGGCGCCACTTTTCTACGCTTACCTCAAGAAAGAGCTGCAGGCCGCCGGCCTGGTCTAGCTCCAATGTCCTGATTTGATCGGTTCTGGTCCGCTTTGGCGCGGACCACGGGCTGGCGGCACAAAAGAATAGGGGCATCATTCACTCCGCCCTTCGAGCCCCATACCCATGAAATCGTGTCTGATAGTGATCGACGCGCAGGAATCCTTCCGCCAGCGCGCCTACTGGTCCGAAGAAGTTGCGCGGCCTTATTTCGCGGCCCAGAACGCGCTGATCGAAGGCTGCGCGGCCGCCGGCATTCCGATCGTGCGGGTCTTCCATGTCGATGAGCCTGCCCTCGCAAGCCACCCCTTCGCCGTCGAGTCGGGCCTGGTGCGGCCGATCGAAGGCCTGGCGGCATTCGAAGCCGCGGCCACATTCACCAAGCACCGCCACAGCGCGCTGGTCAACAGCGGGCTCGACATCTGGCTCACGCAGCAAGGCATCGGCCGGCTGATCGTGAGCGGCATCCGCACCGAGCAATGCTGCGAAACCACCACGCGCCATGCTTCCGATCTGGGCTGGGAAGTCGACTACGTGACCGAGGCCACGCTCACTTTCGACATGGTGCAACCCGACGGCCGCCCGCTTGCCGTGGCCGACATCAAGGCCCGCACGGCGGCTGTGCTGGATGGCCGGTTCGCCACCGTCTGCACCGTGGCACAGGCGCTCGAACGCGCCGGCGCCCTCTCCGCCGAGACCGTGGCGGCATGACGTTGCGGGTACTGATCCTTGCCTTCGACGGCATCGAGGCGCTCGACTTTGCGGGCCCCTTCGAGGTGTTCACCACGGCAAGCCGCGTCAGCCAGCGTTTGAATCCCGGCACGGAGGCGCCGTTCGAGGTCGCCTCCGTGGCGCTCGCAAGCGCGGGCCAGCCCGTGCAGGCACGAGCCGGCCTGCGCCTGCTGGCGGACCACGACCTGGCCGGCAACCCCGCGGCCGACCTCTTGATCGTGCCCGGCGGCGTGGTCGATGCGCCGATGGCAAGCGCCGCCACCCTGCGCTGGATTACGGAATGCGCGGCCGGCGCACAGCTGGTCGCCTCGGTATGCACGGGCGCGTTCCTGCTCGCAAAAAGCGGCGTGGTCACGCGAGAGGCCGTGACCACCCACTGGGAAGACATTGCAGACCTGCGCGAACAGTTTCCGCTGCTGGATGTGCGCGAGGGCGAACGCTGGATCGACAGCGGTCGCGTCGTCAGCTCCGCGGGTATCAGCGCAGGCATCGACATGAGCCTGTACCTGGTCGAGCGGCTGGCCGGCCGCGCGCTGGCCGAACGCACGGCGCGCCAGATGGACTACGCATGGACCTCCAGCAGCAGCACCCCATCCGCGTAGTGTTCGTGCTGCTGCCGGGCAGCCTGGTGCTCGACTGGGCTGGGCCCGCCGAGGCGTTGCGCATCGCCAACCAGCGGCTGCGCGCCGCCGGCCAGCCGGAGCGCTTCGAGATCGAATTCGCGAGCCCGCGGCCCACCTCCGTCGGCTCGGTGGGCGTGGCGCTTGCCAACCTTGCGCCCTTGCCGGCGCAATGGCACGGGCCGGCGTGGCTGGTGCTGGTCGGGCTGCCCGGCGACGTCATCGCGATCGACAACGCCGAGACGCAAGACCTGTTGCACTGGCTGCGCGGCCAGCGCTTCGAACGCGGCCGGCTCGAGCTGGTTACCGTGTGCGCCGGCGCCCTGCTGGCGGCGCATGCGGGCGCGCTCTCCGGCCGGCGCGCCACCACGCACCACCATCACCTGGACGAGCTGCGCGCGGTGGAGCCGCGCTGCGATGTGGTCGCCAACCGCGTGTTCGTGATCGACCCGCCCGTCTACAGCAGCGCGGGCGTCACGACCGGCATCGACCTGGTGCTGCACCGCATCGCGGATGTGTGCGGCGAAGCGCTCGCGGCGCAGGTGGCGCAGACGATGGTGGTGGCGCAGCGGCGCGGCCCGCACGACCCGGAGCTTTCGCCCTTTCTTGCATACCGGAACCATCTGCATGCCGCCCTGCACCGCGTGCAGGACGCCGTCAGCGAGCAGCCCCAGGCCGACTGGAACGTGCCTCGCATGGCGGAGGTGGCCCACACCTCGGCGCGGCACCTGACGCGACTGTTCGTGGAACACGCGGGCGTGGCGCCCCTGGCCTACCTGCGCCGGCTGCGGCTGGCGGCCGCACAGCTCGCGCTGGCCTCGGGCGCGAGCGTGACGCGGGCGGCGGAAATTTCGGGCTTCGGCTCGGACACGCAACTGCGGCGCGCGTGGCATCAGTTCGGATTGCCGGGCTCGCCTTCGGCTGCCACGCCTGCGCCGACTGCCTAGCAAGGCAGCGCAGTCAGGCAGGCGGAAGGAGGCAGGCGCGTGCCCGCGCCTGCAGCAGCGTCCGCTCGCGCGTGTTGCGCGTAAGCGCGGCGGCGCGATCGAATTCCTTGCGCGCCTCGTCGTGGCGGCCCAGCTTGAAAAGCAGGTCGCCGCGCACCGCCGGCAGCAAGTGATAGCCCTGCAATGCGGGCTCGCCGAGCAGCGCGTCCACGACCTCCAGCCCCGTCGCCGGCCCGAACGCCATGGACAGCGCCACGGCGCGGTTGAGCTCGACGACAGGCGACGGAGAAAGCTCGGCCAGCGCGTCGTACAACGCCGCAATGCGGGACCAATCGGTCTCGCCGGCCGTCCGCGCGCGGGCGTGGCAAGCGGCAATAGCCGCTTGCAAGGCATAGGGCCCCAAGGCTCCGCCGAGCGCCTCCGCACGCGCGAGCGCCGCCAGGCCGCGGCGAATCAGCATGTGGTCCCAGCGCGCGCGGTTCTGCTCCAGCAGCAGCACCGGTTCGCCCGACGGGCCGATACGGGCCGCCGTGCGGGACGCCTGTATTTCCATCAACGCCACCAGGCCGTGCACTTCCGACGCATCGGGCACGAGCTCGGCCACGATGCGGCCGAGGCGCATGGCTTCGTCGCACAGCGCGGGCCGCATCCAGTCGTCACCCGCCGTGGCCGAGTAGCCTTCGTTGAAGATCAGGTAGAGCACCTCGAGCACCGAGGCGAGCCGCGCCTCGAGCTCGTGCCGGCGCGGCACCTCGAACGGCACGCGCGCTTCGAGAAGGCTGCGCTTGGCGCGCACGATCCGCTGCGCCACCGTGGCCTCGGGCACGAGGAAAGCTCGGGCAATCTCGTCCGTCGTGAGGCCGCCCATCAGGCGCAGCGTGAGCGCCACACGCGCCTCCGTCGAAAGCACCGGGTGACACGCCGTGAACACCAGCCGCAACAGGTCGTCGCCGATGTCGTCGTCGAGCGCGGCATCGACCGCTTCGGCTAAATCGGCTTGCGCCATTGCGTGCTGTGCGTCGAGCTCGCGGCCGATCTCGCCGGCCTTGTGCTCGGCCATCTGCCGATGGCGCAGCCGGTCGAGCGCGCGGCGCTTGGCCACGGCGGTGAGCCAGGCGGCGGGGTTGTCGGGCACGCCATTTTCGCTCCATTGCTCCAGGGCCGAGACCAGCGCGTCCTGGGCCAGCTCTTCGGCCAGGCCCACGTCGCGCACCATGCGCGCAACGGTGGCGATGATCTTCGCGGACTCGATGCGCCACACCGCCTCGATGGTGCGGTGGATGGCGGCGTGGTCCGGAGGCGCGGTGCTCATCGGGCAAGCTCCGTGCTCCGCACTGCGGCGGGAGCCCTCTTCGAAGAGGCCGGGCGAGGGCTCATGCCTGGGTCTTCTTGACCGCCTGCATCGACGCCATCTCGGCCGTCAGGGCCTGCACGTCGGGCGGGTAGTCGGCAATCTCCTGGATCTGGCGGACCTCGATCACCTCGTTTTCACTGCCGGGGCAACGCGTGGCCCATTCGATCGCATCGGCGCGCGAGGGCACGTCGATGATCCAGTAGCCGCCGAGCACTTCCTTGGCTTCGGCAAAGGGGCCGTCCACCACCTTGGGCTTGCGGCCCGGAAAGCTTACGCGTGCGCCCATCGAGGGCGGATGCAGGCCGTCGCAGCTGATCAGGATGCCGGCCTTCTGCATCGACTCGTTGTAGGCCATCATGGCCCCGACCGCTTCGACGTCGTCCGGAATGGTGCCGGGGGCGGCTGTTTCGTAGCCGTGGGGAATCATCAGCAGCATGAATCGCATGGCAGGTCTCCTTGACGCGGTTTCTTGGCTCAGTTGCCGGCCTTGGCACGAACCTCGGTCTCGGCGCGCAGGCGGTCTTCTTGCGCCAGCAGTTCGGGCGTCATGGAGTCGCCGAAATCGGAGGCCTCGAACACCTGGCGGATCTCGATCTCGCCCTCTTGGAACGGGCTGCGCTTGATCCATTCGATGGCTTCTTCCTTCGACTTGACCTGAAGCAGCCAGAAACCCGCGAGCAGTTCCTTCGTCTCGGCGAAGGGGCCGTCGATCACCGTGCGCTTGGAGCCCTCGCAGCGCACGCGCGCACCCTTTGAAGACGGATGCAGCCCTTCGCCCGCCAGCAGCACGCCGGCCTTGACCAGCTCCTCGTTGAACTTGCCCATGGCCGTGAGCACTTCGGTGCTGGGCATCACGCCCGCTTCGGAATCCTTGTTGGCCTTGACCAGAACCATGAATCGCATGTCGTTTCTCCTGAAAGTTGTTGAATGAAGCCGGAGGCACTGAAAACTGCGCGCTCCTGTTCACACGTCGGACGAGCGGAAGCCGGATCGACACGTTGGCGCCGGTCCATTTGTAAATTTATGTATCAGAAACTCAGGGCAAATAGCCGCAGAAGCGCAGGATATGTCCGTCGGGCTCGCGGATCGCGAATTCGCGCAGGCCCCAGGGCTGCGACGCGGGCGGCTCGACCACGGTAACGCCGCGCTTCACATAGGCGGCGTGCAGGCCGTCGATGTCCTTGCCCACGTGGATCACGATTTCGCCGCGCCAGGGTGCGGCCCCGCGCGTGTTGCATTGCCACAGGCGCAGGTAGACCGGATCGCCATAGGTGCGGTCGCCCTTCTTCACCCGGGCATAGCTGGGCGGCTCGCCGGCGATGAAATCGAGTTCGAAACCCAGGATGTCCCGGAACCAGCGCGCGGCGCGCGTGACGTCGGACACCGGCAGAACCGGCTGCACGCCGTGAAATTCATGAAGCGTGCCGAGATCGGAGGCGTCGGCAACGCCGCTCCTGGCGCTCATCAGTTGGCCGCTCGGCGCAAGGCGGCCACCCGCTCCGCAATGACGTCGACGTCCAGCGCGTCTTCCGCGTGCTCCAGGTAGGTTTCCAGGTCCCGCACCGCGGCCGCGGTGTTGCCCTGCTCAGCATGCGCAATGCCGCGGTCACGGTATTCGCCCCAGGCGGTGGGCAGCAGCGCAATCAAGCGGTCTTGCACGGCGATGGCGCGCTGCCAGTCTTCCTGGGCGCGGTGCACTTCCTTCAGGTTGCGCAGCATGCGGCCGATGATTTCGCGCGAGCTGGCGGGCTGGAGGTAAAGGCCCAGCGGCACGTCGAAATCGCCGACCAGCCCGTTGCTGCGCTTGTACGGCTCGAGCCGCTCGCCGAGCTCTTCGCGCGAGAGCGACTTGCCGGTGAAGGGATCGATGACCACCTGCCCCTTCGGCAGCGTGACCTTGAGCATGAAGTGCCCCGGAAAACCGATGCCGCGCGCCTGCAGGCCCAGGCCCTGCGCCAGCTCCATCCACAGCACCGCCAGCGAAATGGGAATGCCGCGGCGCGTGCGCAGGACGGCGTTGAGGTAGCTGTTGTCCGGGTCGTAGTAGTCGTTGACGTTGCCGCCGAAGTTCAGGTCATTGAAGAAGAACTGGTTGAGCGCGCGCAGGCGGGCGAGCGGCGCGGCGTCGGCGGGCAGCCGGCGCTTGAGGCGGGCCAGCAGTTGGTCGACGTCGCCGAGCACCTGCTGCACGTCGAGGTCGGGGTATTCGTCCTGTGCAAGGCTGGCGGCAGCCTCGAGCAGCGGAAAGTGGTCGTCGCTTTGCACCAGCGATTCGAAATACGCCAATGCTGTGGGAACCTGAAAGCTGAACGTCATGTGTCTTTGTAGAGGAGCATTCGGGGAGCGTCAAGGCGGTGTTTTCAGCTTGCGCAATACGAAAACGCCGCGGCCGAGAGAGCCGATGGCGACTTTGTCCGGCCCTGCTGTCGGCCTTTTTCCGGCCGTTTTACCGGTGCCTTAACGGCGCATGAAACTGCGCAGCCGCACGCCCACGGCGGCCAGCACTGCAAAGTACAGCAGCCCCGCCCCCGCGATCAGCGCAGCCAGCAGCCCGATGCGGTGCAAGCGCTGGGCCCGCAGGCCAATCCAGTCGAAGTAATACGAGCCCCAGGCCAGCAAGGCGGCCAGCACCAGCGTGCCCGCCGCCACCTGCAGGATGAACTTGCCCCAGCCCGGCTCGGGCTTGTAGCTGCCGCGCCGGATCAAGCCCACCAGCAGCCAGATGGCATTGACCACCGCGCCGATGCCGATGGTGAGCGTGAGCGCGGCATGCTGCAGCACCGGCACCAGAAAGACGTTGAGCAACTGGGTCAGCACCAGCACCGACACCGCAATGACCACCGGCGTGCGCATGTCGTATTTGGCGTAGTAGCCCGGCGCTAGCACCTTGATGGCGACGATGCCGACCAGCCCGACGCCGTAGCCCATCAATGCGAGCGTGGTGCGCTTCACGTCTTCGGCGCCATACGCGCCGTTGTGAAAAAGCACCGCAACCAGCGGCTGCGAGAACAGCAGGAGCGCAATGGCGCAGGGAGCCGAGAGCAGCACCACCAGCCGCAGGCCCCAGTCGAGCAGCGCTGAATAGCGCTCGTCGTCCTTGGCTGCGCGCGCGCCGGCCAACTGCGGCATCAGCACCACGCCGAGCGCGACGCCCAGCATGGCGGTCGGAAATTCCATCAGGCGATCGGCATTGACCACCCAGGTGACGCTGCCCGTGGCAAGGTGCGATGCAATCTGCGTATTGATGAGCAGCGAAACCTGCGCCACGCTCACGCCCAGCAAGGCCGGGAGCATGAGCTTCAGCACCTTGCGCGTGGTCGGGTCGGCCCAGGCGGCGCGCAAGGCGCCAAAGGTTGCGCCGATGCGCGGCATGAGGCCCAGCGCGCGCAGCGCGGGCACCTGCAGCGCCAGTTGCAGCACGCCGCCGACCAGCACGCCTGCGCACTGCGCGTAGATCGGCTCGATGCCGTAGCGCCTGAACAGCGGCGCGCCGACCGTAATGGCAAGAATCAATGAAAGATTGAGCAGCACCGGCGAGGCGGCCGGCACCGCGAACTTGCGCCACGTGTTCAGCACCCCGCCCGCCAGCGCCACGAGCGACATGAAGCCGATGTAGGGAAACATCCAGCGCGTCATGACCACGGCCGCGTCGAAGCCCTCCAGCCCGCTGGCCATGGCCCAGACCAGCCAGGGCGCGCCGACCACGCCGGCCACGCACACGATCACCAGCGCCCAGGTCAGGAGGGTGGCCACGTGGTCGATCAGCGCCTTGGCGCCTTCTTCTCCGGCCTCGGTCTTGTGCCCGGCCAGCACCGGCACGAAAGCCTGGCTGAAGGCGCCTTCGCCAAAAACCCGCCGGAACAGATTGGGAATGCGGAAGGCGACGTTGAAGGCGTCGGTCAGGGCGCTGACGCCGAACACCGAGGCAAAAAGCACGTCGCGCACAAGGCCCGTGATCCGCGATGCGAGCGTCAGAAGGGAAACGGTGGAGGCGGATTTGAGCAGTGACACGGGGCGAGTGTAGGGCCCGGCAAGCCCCCGATTCGGCGAAAAACCCAACCCGGCCTATAATGGAGGGCTTTGCTGCATCATCCTCAGACACCTAAGGAACTAAATCATGGCATCCGCCAAGCCCAAGAAAAAGAACCCGCGCCTCGCCTCCGGCCGTAAGCGCGTCCGCCAGGACACCAAACTCAACGCTGCGAACACCTCGCTGCGCTCCAAATACCGCACCGCCGTGAAGAATGTCGAAAAGGCCGTTCTGGCCGGCGACAAGACCAAGGCAAGCGAACTCTTCGCGAAGGCCCAGAGCATCGTCGACACCGTCGCCGACAAGGGCATCTTCCACAAGAACAAGGCAGCTCGCGACAAGAGCCGCCTGTCGGCGAAGGTCAAGGCCCTCGCCCTCGCGCCTGAAAAGGCAGCCGCCTGACACCTGTCAGGCAAGCCCGGATCGGAATTCTCCGGTCCGCCGTTTGATCGGGGTGCGCTGCAGCAAAGTGTAAAAACCGCCTTCGGGCGGTTTTTTCATGGGCGATCGCTTTTGAGTCAGCCCAGGGTTCAGGTCTTGGGCGTTGCGCCCGGCGCGTCGGGAACCAGGCAGGCCTCGGCCACCTGCAAGTCGTTGTCCCGCGCAAAATTGACGCAGAAGTCCCAAGCCATGGGCTCGGCATCGCGCAGGGCCCGGTTCACAACCACGCACTTCACGCCGTTGATGGTGGTGGGAACGCACCAGGGCGAATAGCTCAGGTGGCTTCCGGGATAGGCGCCCCCCGGACGAAAAGAGCACATCACGCCGGCCAGCCGCTCGGCCCAGTCGCTCGGGCGAAAAGTCCGGCCATCATGGGTGATGCCCTGGATGAAGATTTCTTTGGCAGTGGGGGAAATCATCGTTGAATGAGGCGCCCGGAAGCAGGTGCTGCGGTGCAGCAAGAGATTCTATCCGCGGCACTTTGCGGCTCGGCCCGAGGGCATTGCTGTAATGCGGAATCCTCAATGAAGCTGTCGAACTGGACGCCTAGAATCCGCGGTTCCCTATCTGGAGAACCGAATGAGCGCTACCGCCCAGCCCACCTCGCCCCACGTCATGAACACCTACGGTCGCCTGCCGATCGCGCTGTCGCACGGCCAGGGCTGCCGAGTCTGGGACACCACGGGCAAGGCCTATCTCGACGGCCTCGGCGGCATCGCCGTGAACACGCTGGGCCACAACCACCCCGAGCTGGTGCCGGCGCTGCAGGACCAGATCAGCAAGCTGATCCACAGCTCCAACTACTACCACGTGCCCGGCCAGGAACAGCTGGCCACCAAGCTGACCGAGCTTTCGGGGCTGACCAATGCCTTTTTCTGCTGCACGGGCCTGGAAGCCAATGAAGCTGCTCTGAAGCTCGCGCGCAAGTTCGGCCACGACAAGGGCATCGAGCGGCCCGAAATCGTGGTGTACGAGGCCGCGTTCCACGGCCGCAGCATCGCCACCCTCTCGGCCACGGGCAACCCCAAGGTGCAGGCCGGTTTCGGCCCGCTGGTCGAGGGCTTCATCCGCGTGCCGCTGAACGACATCGAGGCGCTCAAGAAGGCCACCGAAGGCAACCCCAACGTGGTGGCCGTGTTCTTCGAAACCATCCAAGGCGAAGGCGGCATCAACCCGATGCGCGTGGATTACCTGAAGCAGGTTCGCGCCCTGTGCGACGAGCGCGACTGGCTCATGATGATCGACGAAGTGCAATGCGGCATGGGCCGCACCGGCAAATGGTTTGCGCACCAGTGGGCCGGCATCAAGCCTGACGTGATGCCGCTGGCCAAGGGCCTGGGCTCGGGCGTGCCGATCGGCGCCGTGGTGGCCGGCCCCAAGGCCGCCAACATCTTCGGCCCGGGCAACCACGGCACCACCTTCGGCGGCAATCCGCTCGCAATGCGTGCCGGCATCGAGACCATCCGCATCATGGAAGAGCACAAGCTGCTCGAGAACGCCGCCGCCGTGGGCGAACACTTGAAGGCCGCGCTGGAGCGCGAAATCGGCGGCCTCGCCGGCGTGAAGGAAATCCGCGGCCAGGGCCTGATGCTGGGCATCGAGCTCGACCGGCCCTGCGGCGTCATCTTGAACCGCGCCTGCGATGCCGGCCTGCTGCTGAGCGTGACGGCCGACAAGGTAATCCGCCTCGTGCCGCCGCTCATCCTGAGCATTGCCGAGGCCGACGAAATCGTCGCCATCCTCGCGCCCATCGTCAAAACATTCCTGTCGGAGCCAGCAGCGCAATGACGACCGCCACCACGCCGAACGCCATCCGCCACTACCTGCAGTTCTCGGACCTCACGGCCGACGAGTACGCCTATCTTTTCGATCGCATGGCGATCATCAAGAAGAAGTTCAAGACCTACGAAAAGCACCAGCCGCTAACCGACCGCACGCTGGCGATGATTTTCGAAAAGGCCAGCACGCGCACCCGCGTGAGCTTCGAGGCGGGCATGTACCAGCTCGGCGGCAGCGTGGTGCACCTGACCACCGGCGACAGCCAGCTCGGCCGCGCCGAGCCCATCGAGGACAGCGCCAAGGTCATCAGCCGCATGGTCGACATCGTGATGATCCGCACCTACGAGCAGACCAAGATCGACACCTTTGCCGCGCATTCGCGCGTGCCGGTAATCAACGGCCTGACCAACGAGTTTCATCCCTGCCAGATCCTGGCGGACATCTTCACCTACATCGAGCATCGCGGTTCGATCCAGGGGAAGACCATCGCCTGGGTGGGCGACGGCAACAACATGGCCAACACCTGGCTGCAGGCGGCCGAGATCCTGGGCTTTACCGTGCACGTGAGCACGCCCAGCGGCTATGAAGTCGACCAGTCGATCGCCGGCATCCGCTCGGGCGACAGCTACAAGGTCTTCAAGGACCCGATGGAAGCCTGCCGCGGCGCCGACCTCGTCACCACCGACGTCTGGACCAGCATGGGCTACGAATCGGAGAACGAGGCGCGCCGCAAGGCCTTTGCCGACTGGTGCGTCGATGAAGACATGATGCGCATCGCCCAGCCCGACGCCCTCTTCATGCACTGCCTGCCCGCCCACCGCGGCGAGGAAGTGCAGGCCGAGGTCATCGACGGCCCGCAGTCGGTGGTGTGGGACGAGGCCGAGAACCGACTGCACGCCCAGAAGGCGCTGATGGAGTTTTTGCTCCTGGGCAGGCTCTGAAGAAAACCTGAAGGCGGCGGCGTGTCCCATTGCCAGCAATGCGGTGCCTGCTGCGCCAGCTACCGCGTCGACTTCAGTGTGCACGAGCTCGACGACAACGGCGGCAGGGTGCCCTCGGGCCTTGCAGTCGAGGTGACCGACGCCCTTTGCCGCATGCGCGGCACCGACCACACGCCGATGCGCTGCGCGGCGCTCACCGGAAAGATCGGCCAGTCGGTGGCCTGCGGCATCTACGAGTGGCGGCCCAATCCGTGCCACGAACTGCAGGCCGGCAGCGACGCGTGCGAGCGCGCACGCGCCAAGCACGGGCTGCCCGCACTGCCCTACTGAACCGATCATCTGGTCACGTCGTGTGTTGGAAATAACCGACACCACGACCCCGCTCCCGGCGCTAACTTTGCGCCATGCGTTCTTTGCAACCTCAACCCCGCATCTGGGACATCTCGCCGCCCGTGCATGAAGGCACGCCGGTGTTCCCCGGCGACACGCCCTACCAGCAGCGCTGGGCCGCGACTATTTCGCCCGAGTGCCCGGTGAACGTCAGCGAAATCAAGCTTTCGCCGCACGTGGGTGCGCATGCGGATGCGCCCCTGCATTACGACCCCGAAGGCCAGACCATCGGCCACGTCGATCTCACGCCCTTCCTCGGCCCTTGCCGCGTGATCCACGCGATTGCCAAGGGCCCGCTGATCGAGTGGGAGCACATTGCGCATGCGATCGCGAGCGACCTGCCGCCCCGCGTGCTGGTGCGCACCTATGCCGCCATGCCCGTGGCCCAGTGGGATCCGCAGCTCGCGGCCTATGCGCCCGCCACGGTCGAGCGCCTTGCGGCCATGGGCGTCAAGCTCATCGGCATCGACACAGCCAGCATCGACCCGGCCGACAGCAAGACGCTGGAGAGCCACCAGCGCATTCGCCGCCTCAACTTGCGCGTACTCGAAAACCTGGTGCTCGACGATGTACCTGAGGGCGACTACGAACTCATCGCGCTGCCGCTCAAGCTGGTCAGCGCCGACGCATCTCCCGTTCGCGCCGTGCTGCGCGACCTTCCACGCTGAAACCCCGCCCAATGACGACCCTTGAAGACTGCCGCGCGCTCGACGCGCAAGACCCGCTGCGCTCGCTGCGCGACCAATTCACCCTGCCGCCGGGCGTGATCTACCTCGATGGCAACTCGCTCGGCGTGCTGCCCAAGGCCGCGCCGGCACGCATTGCCGAAGTGGTCGCCGAGGAATGGGGCCAGGGCCTGATCCGCTCGTGGAACACGGCCAGCTGGTTCGACCTGCCGCAGCGTCTCGGCGACAAGGTGGCCCGGCTGATCGGCGCCGCACCGGGTGAAGTGGTGTGCACCGACAGCACCTCGGTCAATCTCTACAAGGTGCTTTTCGCGGCGCTCTCGCAGCAAAAGGACAGCGGCCGCAAACTGGTGGTCAGCGAGCGCAGCAACTTTCCGACCGACCTCTACATTGCCGAATCCCTGTGCCGCGAGCGTGGGTTCACGCTCAAGCTGATCGACGCGGACGAGCTGCAAGGCCCCGGCTCGGTGCTGACCGACGAAGTGGCCGTGCTGATGCTTACGCACGTGAACTACCGCACCGGCGCCATGCACGACATGAAAGCCATCACGGCCGCCGCGCATGCAGCCGGCGCGCTCACGGTGTGGGACCTCGCGCACAGCGCGGGCGCAGTGCCGGTTGCGCTGAACGAAAGCAATGCCGACTACGCCATTGGCTGCGGCTACAAGTACTTGAACGGCGGCCCTGGTGCGCCGGCGTTCGTGTGGGTTCATACCCGGCACGCGGGCAAGTTCGAGCAGCCTCTGTCGGGCTGGTGGGGCCATGCGGCGCCTTTCGAATTCACGCCGCACTACCGCCCTGCGCCGGGTGTGGGCCGCTACCTCTGCGGCACGCAGCCGATCATCGCGCTGGCGGGGCTCGAATGCGGGCTCGACACCGTGCTTGCGGCCGAGGCGTTCGACGGCGGCAAGGGCGGGCTGGCAGCCCTTCGTGCCAAGTCGCTCGCGCTCACCGACCTTTTCATCACACTGGTCGAAGAGCGCTGTGCAGGACAAGGCCTTTCGCTCGTCACGCCCCGCGAACATGCGCGCCGCGGCTCGCAGGTGTGCCTGAGCCGCAGCGAAGGCGCCTACGCCATCGTGCAAGCGCTGATTGCGCGCGGCGTGATCGGCGACTACCGCGCCGGCGATTCGCAAATGCCGGACATCCTGCGCTTCGGCTTCACGCCGCTCTATCTCGGCTTCGAGGATGTGTGGAATTCCGTCGAGCACCTGGTGCAGGTGCTGGAGGCTGGCGAGTGGCAGCGCGAAGAATTCAACCGCAAGAACGCAGTGACCTGAGCAGTACACATACCCATGAAACACACACTGATCGCCATCTTCACCTCGCTTCTGACGTTGGCCGCACCGGCCTTTGCGCAGCAGCCGAGCTATACGTTGGACCAGCTCAAGGCCTTCGTCGCCCTCACGCCGGATGCGTTCCGCCAACAGGTCAAGGCCCAAGGTTTTTCCTACGCCGACAAGACCGTGACCCCCGAGGTCAGCATGATCGAATACGACAAGGTGGTCGACGACCAGACGATCCGCTTCATGAAGTCCACTTACGCGGAAAGCCGCGCCGGCGAGAACAACATTCAGCTGTCGCTGACCGACAAGGCGGCCTTCGAGAGACTGGTGAAGGAAGTGCGTGCAGCAGGCTATGCGCCGGCTGAAAAGGGCCGCATTCCGGGCGGCGAGACCTACCAGGAATTCAAGCGCAAGAACGATGTCGTGCGCTTCGTCTATCCCGCAAAAGATTCGGTACCGGGCCGTCCTTCCTACACCGCCGTCGTCTGGCGATGACCGGCCGGCAAGCATCATGAGCACCGAAAAAATCGTCCACGAAGAAAAGGCGCAGCTGGATTTCAGCGCATCGATGAGCTACGGCGACTACCTGCATCTCGACCAGATCCTCAATGCGCAGCATCCGCTTTCACCAGCGCACGACGAAATGCTTTTCATCGTGCAGCACCAGACCAGCGAGCTCTGGATGAAGCTCATGCTGCATGAGCTGCG
This sequence comes from Variovorax sp. CCNWLW235, assembly GCF_037204085.1. Lineage (NCBI taxonomy): Bacteria > Pseudomonadati > Pseudomonadota > Betaproteobacteria > Burkholderiales > Comamonadaceae > Variovorax > Variovorax sp. CCNWLW235. Next base: position 230,432 of record NZ_JBBCBW010000002.1, read on the forward strand.
CGCCGCCACCACCTGCATTGCGCAAGAAAAGCTGGCCGACGCCTTCAAGATGCTGGCCCGCGTGAGCCGCATCATGGAACAGTTGGTGAGCGCATGGACCGTGCTCTCGACCATGACGCCGCCCGAATACACGGCCATGCGGCCCTACCTGGCCAACTCGAGCGGCTTTCAAAGCGCGCAATACCGTTGCATCGAGTTTGCGCTGGGCAACAAGAACGCCGCCATGCTCAAGCCGCATGCGCACCGGCCCGATCTGCTGGCGCAGGTCGACGAAGCCTACCGGTCGCCTTCGCTTTATGACGAATCGCTGAAGCTGCTGGCGCGCCGCGGCCTGCCGGTGCCCGCCGATCATCTGGAGCGCGATTGGACGCAACCCTATGAAGTCAGCGACGGTGTCGAGGCCGCGTGGCTCACGGTGTACAGAAACCCGCACGACCATTGGGACCTCTACCAACTCGGCGAAAAGCTTACCGACCTCGAAGACGCTTTCCGGCTCTGGCGCTTTCGCCATGTGACCACGGTCGAACGCGTGATCGGCTTCAAGCGCGGCACCGGTGGCACGGGCGGCGTGAGCTACCTGCGCAAGATGCTCGACGTGGTGCTGTTCCCCGAGATCTGGAAGCTGCGCACCGACCTTTGATGCAGCCGCATGCGCGGCACGCCACGCAAGTGCTTGCTCCATTTGCACAAAGCGCTACATTGGCAACAACGGAGGCGCTGCAATGAAAGATGTCCAGTTCTCGCTCGAAGAGCTTGCTACCCTGCGCGAACATGGCGTGGTCCTGTTCGCGGACCGCGTGATCTTCGACGCGCAGCCGCCGATGCCCGAGCAGCAGATCGCGGCCGTCCAGGCCCTGTGCGCAGGCCCGATTCCCGAGCCGCTACTCGAACTGTGGCGGCAAGCGGCGGGCGGCCGGCTCGACTATGACCTGTCGCTGCCGATGAACGGCAACATCGAATCCGTCAGTTGGTCGGAGCTGTTCTGGAACGGCAGCGACGGTTATCGCGATCTGCAGGGCTGGATCGAGCATGAGCAGGAGCTGGCCGAAGAGGCTGCCGAAGCAGAGGGCCGCGACTGGAGCGGCAAGCTCACGCACCTGCCCTTCGGTGGCTTCGAGTATCTGGACCGGGTTTATGCGGTGGTCGAACCCGGCCCCGAACACGGCCACATCACCGCATGGAAGCACGGGCTGCCGCCGGCCTGGACGCATGCGCTGCATGAAGACGGCGTGAGCACCATCGCGCCCGATCTGTATAGCGCCTTTGGGGCACTGCATCTCGATGAAGACCCGCTGGCACCCACCGGTGACTATTTTTCCGGCCAGGCCCTCCTCCAGTATCTGGATGACCGGCATCAGGACCATGACCTGGACCTCGACCTGATGGACAAGCTGGTGAGCTTTTATTGCCGCGCCGTGATCGACTGGCGCACACCGCTGGCCAACGGAACGCTGCGCAGGCTGCCGGCCACTGCGCGCGCGGCGCTGCACCACGCCATTGCCAGCGACGATGCAGACCTGGTGGCCGAGCTCGCCGCCGCTGGCGTCAGTTTCGAGGGCCCGCAGCAGGGAAGTGCGCTGGCCACGGACGTCGCGATAGGCAAAGGTGCCTTTGCCGCAGCCATGGCGCTGGTCCGCGCGGGCGCTCCCGTGGCACGCGACGCCTTGCGCAACATCGACGGTCAGATTTCACCCGAGCTCACGCATGCGCTGCTCGCGAACGGAGCCGAGCCGAACGTGGCGGCCATCGTCAAATGCGCGGCCTGCGGCGCGCCCGCAAGCGCACACCTGATCGCCGATGCATGCGCGCAGGCCGGCATCGACGTGGCGCCCGCTTTCGCTGCCGAGCGCGATGCGATGCTGGCCGAACTCGAAGCCACGCTGCTCGAGGTGCGCGACGGTTCTCACGGCCACTATCTCGGCCCCGAGGGGTTGGCCGAACGGATCGAGCACCTGCAGACATTCAGGCTCTGAGAGCCCGGGGCGCGGCAGCCTCTCAGCCTCCGTACAGCCAGGGCTGGTCCAGCAGCCGCGCGCCCAGCGTGCGCAAAGCAAGGTCGCGGCCCAGGCGCATGGGGCCGGTGGCATGAAAGACTTGCCCGTTGCGCCGCGCCCTGGCCTGCACCGTGGCATTGCGCTGCCAGCGAGCCTCGGCATAGCGGGCAAAGGCCGCCGGCACGTCGGCCGCCCCACCGTCGCCGAGCGCTTCGGCCAGCGCCGCAGCGTCTTCGATGGCCATGCCCGCGCCCTGCGCGAGGTAAGGCACCATCGGATGCGCGGCATCGCCCACCAACGCAATGCGCTCGTGGGCCATGTCCGCCGCAGAGGCCAGCGGCGCACGGTCGCAAAGGGTCCAGGCGCGCCAGCTGGGCATCGCTTCGAGCAAGGCTTGCAGGGCGCGGCCGCTGCGGCCGGTGGCCTGCTGCAGTGCCACAAGGCTGCTAGCCTGGTCCCAATCGCGCGCATCGCCTGCCGGGGCCGACTCTGCAATCACCACCACGTTGAGCCAATCGCCGCCGCGCACCGGGTAGGCCACCACATGCAGGCGCGGACCGAGCCATACATCGATGCGGCGGCGGCGCAGCGCCTGCGGCAGTTCAGCCTGGGCGACCAGGCCGCGCCAGGCCGTGTGGCCCGTGATGCGGGGCGGCTCGGCGGCCGAGGGAGATTCGAGCCGCTGGCGCACCACGCTCCAGAGACCGTCGGCGCCAACCAGCGCCTCACCTTCCCAGGCGCGCGCGCCGCTGCTCGATACGCAGACGAGATCGTCGCTCATCTCGACCTGCGCGATGCGGGCATCGGTCACCAGGGTGCCCGCGCCCTGTGCCAGAACGGCGTCGAGCAGCAATGAATGCAGGTCGGCGCGGTGTACGCAAAGGTAGGGGGCACCATAGCGCTGGCGCATGGCATCGCCGAGCTGCAGGCGGGCCAGTTCGGCGCCGCTGCCGGCGCTCTGCACCACCAGGGCCTCCGGACGCGCGGCTATGGCATCCAGGCTCTGGTCCAAGCCCAGCTGCCGGAGGCGCCGCGTGACGTTGGGCCCGATCTGGATGCCGGCGCCGATTTCGGCAAATGCAGCCGCTTGTTCGAAGACATCGACGCGATGGCCGCCGCGGGACAGCGCCAGCGCGGTAGCGAGCCCCCCGATGCCGCCGCCGGCGACGAGGATGTGTGTGGGCATCGGCCTTCAGCGGCTGTGCGTGGACAGCGAGCCGCGGCCGGCTTCTTCGGCGTCTTTCCTGTCGGTGGCCTTGGGGCCGCAACTGCCGCAGCTGTCGCAAGAGCCGCAGCCCGAAGTCTTGGCGAGCGAAGCCGCCAGCTGGTCGGCACGCTCCTGATCGACAAGGCCCGCACGGTGCGTGCCGGCCGCGAGTTTGCGGGCGGCGCTGCGCCGCCAGCCCGCGGGCATCCAGCGCCACACCGCGTAGAACGCGGCGGCGGCGACGATCAATCCGACGATCAGTTGCTGTGCCATATCTTCTCTAGACCTTTCACTGCAGGTTTTAACCTGCCCCGAGCGCCACTGCAACGCGGTAGGTAATGAAGCAGGCCGCGTAGGCGAGCGCGAAGAGATAGCCCGCCATGATCCACACATAGCGCCACGAACCGGTCTCGCGCTTCACGGCCGCCAGAGTCGAGATGCACTGCGGCGCAAACACGTACCAGACCAGCAACGACAGCGCCGTCGCGAGCGACCAACTCCCTGCAATCAGCGGCTCGAGCTGGCCCGCCACGTCGTCGCCGCTGGCCGAGAGCGCATACACCGTGCCCAGCGCGCCCACCGCCACCTCGCGCGCCGCCATGCCCGGCACCAGCGCAATGGATATCTGCCAGTTGAAGCCGATGGGCGCAAAGATGTGCTCCAGCCCACGCCCGATCATGCCGGCCAGGCTGTACTGGATGGCGGGCCCTGTGGCGCCTTCGGGCGGCGAAGGAAAGGTCGACAGGAACCACAAGAGGATGGTGAGCGTGAGGATGATCGTGCCCACGCGCTGGATGAAGATCCATGCCCGCTCGTAGAGGCCCAGCGCCAGGTTGCGCAGGTTGGGCCAGCGATAGGCAGGCAGTTCCATCATCAGCGGCGATTGCTGCTTGTTGTCGCGGAAGCGCTTCATCACCCAGGCCACCGCCATGGCCGAGACGATGCCGAACACATACAGCGCAAAAAGCACCACGCCCTGCAGGTTGAACACGCCGCCCACGGTGCGCGCCGGAATGAAGGCCGCAATCAGCAGCGCATAGACCGGCAGGCGCGCCGAACAGGTCATGAGCGGCGCAATCATGATGGTGGTGATGCGGTCGCGCCAGTTGCTGATGGTGCGCGTCGCCATCACGCCCGGAATGGCGCAGGCAAAGCTCGAAAGCAGCGGAATGAACGAGCGGCCCGAAAGCCCCACGGTGCCCATCACCCGGTCGAGCAGGAACGCGGCACGCGGCAGGTAGCCCGAATCTTCCAGCGCCAGGATGAACAGGAACAGGATCAGGATCTGCGGCAGGAACACCACCACGCCGCCCACGCCGGCAATGACGCCGTCGACCAGCAGGCTTTGCAGCATGCCTTCGGGCATGCGGGTCTTCAGCAGCTCGCCAAGGCCCTCGGTCGCGGCCTTGATCGCGTCCATTGGCACATTGGCCCAGCTGAACACGGCCTGGAACATCAGGAACATGGTGACCGCGAGCACCAGCATGCCCCACACGGGATGCATCACCACGCGGTCGATGCGGTCGCTGGTGGCCAGGCTTCCCACCGGCTCGCGCACGGCAATGCCGAGAATGCGGCGCACTTCGCGCTGCGTGGCAAGCACGTCGTCCAGCCCCGGTGCCTGCCAGGGCTGCGGCGCGGCGGCGGCCACGGGCGCATCCAGGGCTTCGAGCAGGCCCTGCGCGCCGCCGGAATGCACGCCGACGGTTTCGATGACCGGTACGCCCAGTTCGCGCGAAAGCACGGCCGTGTCGATGGCAATGCCCTGCTTCTTCGCCATGTCGGTCATGTTGAGAGCCACCACCATCGGCAAGCCAAGGCGCTTGGCCTCGAGCACCAGCCGCAGGTTGAGCCGCAGGTTGGTGGCGTCGGTCACGCACACCAGCAGGTCGGGCAAGGGCTCGCTGCTCTTGCCGGTGACCACGTCGCGCGTCACGGCCTCATCGGCGCTGAGCGCGTTCAGGCTGTAGGCGCCGGGCAAATCGAGCACGAACACGCGGCGACCCGATGCGGTGCGAAGCGTGCCCTCTTTGCGCTCGACGGTGACGCCGGCGTAGTTGGCAACCTTTTGGCGGCTGCCGGTGAGCAGGTTGAAGAGCGCTGTCTTGCCGCAGTTCGGATTGCCGAGCAGTGCGACGCGTCCGGGCTGTGCGGTGGCTGCGAGGCGCCCCGGCCCCTGGATGACCGCCTCAACCATGGTTTGCGCCCCCCGGCACGCCCGGTGCCACATGGATCAACGCGGCCTCGTGGCGGCGCAACGCAAAAGTGGTGTGGCCCAGCCGCACGGCCAGAGGCTCGCGTCCGGGGAGGCCGCTGGCGACGATGCGCACCGCCTCGCCGGGCACGAAGCCGATTTCGGTCAGGCGCAGTGCCAATTCTTGCCCTTCGGCATCGGCCGACCGCGCGACATCCAATACCGTCGCCCACTGATGGCTGGGCAGTTCGTCCAGGCGTAAAGAAACAGGCGCAGCGGCCACGGGAAGAGGGATCGTCATGCGGGTTGGGACTCGTTCATCTCAGCAATGAGAACTATTATCATTGAAACGGACTCACCCCTAGCCTCGGTGGGCCATCACTGCCTACCCGATGTCAGCCAATCGCGCCTAGGCGACATGTGGGACTAAAAGCCGCCCATTCGTGCACTCCTGCACGGCTCTGAGCTGCGCTGGGCCGCCCCATCTACCTAAGATCGGCGGACATAAAAAAGACTTCAGGGAGTCGCAGTGTTTAACCAAACGCAAGCTATTGCGTGGGGCGCCCGTGTGCGCGCTACAAACCGCCTATCGGCGGCTACGGCCTTGTCCATTCTGGCCGCTACGCTCGTCGGGTGCGGTGCGCCCGCACCCAAGGAATATGGTGGCTCCTGGACACCGGTCAACCGGTTCCAGAGTGCGGCCACCGAGATCCCGCTCTCGCCCGCCTATACGTTCTACGCCTCGCCCATGGACGCGACGCTCAGGACCATGCTGAAGCGCTGGGCGTCGGACAACGGCCTGCAGTTGTCCTATCAGATAGGTTCTGACTTCACCCTTCATCAACCCGTAGCGAAGGTTCGCACCAACGACCTCCAGTCCGCCATGGGTGAGCTGAGCGCCATCTACGCTCAGCAGGGCGTATCCGTTTCGGCGGACGGCAAGCAAATCCTGGTTCAGGCCACAGGCGCTGCTGCGCCGGCTGCACCCGAGCCGCGCTGATGTTCAAGAACAAAGCGTCGGCTTCGAAGGTCGACGAAGCCATCGGTCAATCGGTCGACTTCGAGCTCACTGTTGCAGACATCGCGCGACGCAGCGAACGGCGCGCCTGGTGGGTTGCGGGCTCTGCGGTGGTCATGTCGCTCGTGCTGCTGGGCGGCTACTTCTACGTGCTGCCGCTGAAAGAGAAAGTGCCATACCTGGTCATCGCCGATGCGTACACGGGCACCAGCACCGCCGCGCGCCTGACGGACGACGTTGCATTGCAACGCATCACCACGAGCGAAGCGATCAATCGCAGCAACGTTGCCCACTTCGTGCTGGCCCGCGAATCCTACGACCTGGCGATCACCAATTTGCGCGACTGGACCACGGTGCTGACCATGTCGTCGGGCAACGTCTCCGGCGGCTACACCAACCTGTATTCGTCGGGAAATCCCGCCAATCCGTACACGCTTTATGGCAAGGACAAAGCCATCCGGGTCCGCATCCTGAGCATCACCCTGATCGGCGGCGGAGGCGGTGAAGTTCCCAAGGGCGCCACGGTGCGCTTCCAGCGCAACGTCTACAACAAGCAGAACGGCTCCTCGGCGCCTCTGGACAGCAAGATCGTGACGATGGCGTTCACCTACAAGTCGAACCTCACGATGGACGAGCAGCAGCGAATCGAAAACCCGCTCGGCTTCCAGGTTACCGACTATCGCGTCGATACCGACTACGCGTCATCGCCGCCCGAAGAAGTCCTGAGCAATCCCAAGCCCGCCGAAAGCATGCCCGCCATGCCCGGCGCGGCGCTCCCGCCGGGCACCGATGGCCTTGCCGGCGCGGCAGGCAGTGCGCAAGCAGTGGCTCCGCCTGCGCAAACCGCTATGCCAACCACTCCTCCTCCACCCGGATTCGGGGCACCGGGCGCACCCGCGCCCACCGCTCCAGCCATCGCGCCGACAGGTGCCAATCAGGGAACGCGCCGCCGATGAAATCACAACAGTCCAACCGCCGCCGATGGGCGCTGATGGCCACGGCGTGCGCGGTCGTCGCCAGTGCCATGCCGTCCGCCTTTGCGCAAACCGTCCAGATGTACGAGTACCAGCCCGACCGCATCTACCCGGTGCGCGCCGGCCTGGGCATCAGCACCCAGATCGAATTGAGCCCCGAAGAAAAAATCCTCGACTACAGCACGGGCTTCAGCAGCGGCTGGGATCTCAGCCGCCGCGACAACGTCTTCTACCTGAAGCCGAAGAACGTCGACGTGGACACCAACATGATGATCCGCACCGCGACCAATTCGTACATCTTCGAACTCAAGGTCGTGGCCACCGACTGGCGAACCCTGGAGCAAGCGCGCAACGCGGGCGTCCAGTACCGGATCAAGTTCACCTATCCCGCCGACATGACCTTCGGCAAGGAAGCCAAGAGCGTCGCCGAGGCGCCGGCCCTCAATACGGCGCTGCTCAAGGACCGGAGCTACAACTTCGAGTACGACTTTTCCACCAGCAGCGCCGGCGCTGCGTGGCTGGTTCCGGTCAATGTCTACGACGACAGCCGTTTCACCTACATCAAGCTGAGCGACCTCAAGCAGTTCCCGACGGGCAACTTTCCAACGGTCTACATGCGCCAGAAAGAGCGCGACGAAGACTCCGTGGTGAACACCACCGTCGAGGGCAGCACCCTCATCGTCCACGGGACCTATCCCTACCTGGTCATCCGCCACGGCGACAACGTCGTGGGTCTTCGCAGGAACACCGCCCAGTGAACCAACTTCCTCCTTCCCGACCAGGAGACGCCGTGCCTGACCACGATCAACAAGATCCCTCGTACGGCAACAGCCAATCTGCTTCAGCAGCCAATCCGTATTCGAGGCAATTCGAGGGCATGGGTGCGCCCGCCGCACCCAACCTCGATGCGCACGCGCCGGAACTCAAGTCCAGCGAAATGCAACGCATGAATCGCCGTGCACTCGGTTTCCTCGCGGGCATCGTGCTTCTGCTCGGGTTGGCTGCCATCTGGCTGATCGGCAACGTGCTGCGCCCCGACAAGCCACAACAAGCCAAGGAAGAAGTGGTAACGGTCCCTGCGGCGCCTCAACTTCCGCCGCCACCGCCGCCCCCACGGGTCACCGCGCCACCAGCCCCTCCCATTCCCCTGGCCCAGCCGGCGCTGCCGCAGATGCCATCCGGACCGCAAGGCCCACAAGGTCCGACGCTCATGGAACGCCGCATGGCATCGAGCGCGGGCACTATCGCAGTGGGCCCCGCTGATGGTGGCCAGCCTGGGCAAAGCCAATATCCCGCAATGGCGCCGGGCATGGGCGGCATCCCCGGCATGCCCGGCGACCAGGGCATTGCGCCGAACAGCGCCTATCGCATGAAGCCGTTGTCGGCCGTGTCGAGCGCACAAGCCCTCGTTCATCCGAACGTGCTCATGCTGCGCGGCACCTACATCCGCTGTGTGCTCGAGACGCACATCGTCAGCGACATTCCAGGCTTCACGTCCTGCGTTGTCACCGAGCCGGTCTACTCCGTCACGGGCAAGCGCATGCTCTTGCCGAAGGGCTCCAAGGTGCTCGGAAAGTACGACACCGAACCCAATGGCGATCGCATCGCCGTCATCTGGGACCGCATCGTCACCCCGAACGGGATTGATGTGAACATGGCCAGTCCCGGCGTCGACAACCTCGGCGGCTCGGGTCATCCGGGCCACCTCGATCAGCATTGGGGCCAGCGCATCACTTCGGCTCTGCTGATCAGCATGTTTGCCGACGCCTTCAAATACGCACTGGCACAGAACGGACCGCAGTCGACCACCGTTGCAGCGGGCGGGCTCGCCGTTCAGTCGCCTTACGAGAGCACCACGGCGCAGACGTTGCAGAGCCTGGCCACCCAGGCTGTGCGCCGCAACGCCAACCGGCCCGACACGGTCACCATCAACCAGGGCACTGTCGTCAATGTCTACGTCGCCAAAGACGTCGACTTCAGCGCCGTGGTCGCAAGCTTCTGACCGGCATAGCTCGACATGACCGAAGAACTCGTTGCCGCCGTCTCGAACGAATTTCTGGATTACCAGTACCAGGTGCTGGGTATCCGGGACTTCATGCACTCGCCCGACGTCACCGAAATCTGCATCAACCGGCCCGGCGAGATCTACCTTGAGAACCGTTCCGGCTGGCAGCGCGTCGAGGTGCCTGGCCTCACCGCCGCGCGTGCACTGCAGTTCTGCACCACCGTGGTCAACGAGAGCAACACCGGCCAGCGCATCACCGACGTCAACCCGGTCGTCTCGCTGACCTTTCCCACCGGCCAGCGCGCACAGTTCGTCATTCCCCCGGCCGTCGAAGCGAGCCAGGTGTCCATCACCATCCGGCTTCCGTCCAGGCAGACCCGCACCCTGGGCCAGTACCACGAGGACGGCTTTTTCGACAAGCTTCTCGAAGAAACATCAGGCATCAGCGCGCACGACAGGGAACTGCTCGAACTGCGCGCCGCCGGGCGCTACGCGGACTTTTTCAAACAAGCCGTTCTTCACAAGAAAAACATCGTGGTCTCGGGTGCCACCGGCAGCGGCAAGACCACCTTCATGAAGTCGCTGGTCAACCATATCCCGCCCGACGAGCGCCTCGTCACCATCGAAGACGCGCGCGAACTCTTCATCGAGCAGCCGAACGTGGTGCACCTGCTCTACTCCAAGGGAGGCCAGAGCACCGCCAACATCAGCGCCAAGATGTGCATGGAAGCATGCCTGCGCATGAAGCCCGACCGAATCATCCTGGCTGAGTTGCGCGGCGACGAAGCGTTCTATTTCATCCGCAATTGCGCCTCAGGCCATCCGGGCTCCATCACGAGCTGCCACTCGGGCAGCACCGAGCAAACCTGGGACCAGCTGGCGCTCATGGTCAAGGCTTCGAGCGAAGGCGCCGGGCTCGAGTTCGCCACCATCAAGCGGCTGCTCATGATGACCATCGACATCATCGTGCACATCAAGGCACATGCGGGGCGGCGGTACATCACGGGCATCGACTTCGATCCCGGTCGCCTGGCGCCCTCCGGCGCCTCCTGAGGCCGAAGGAACAAACACCGTGTTCCCAGGAATGGAAGCCATCGCTTGCCCCAACCTCGCCGTTCCGGTGCAGGTGATGCGGCACGTCGTGCACATCGAATCGGGTGCCAATCCGTTCGCCATCGGCGTCGTCGGAGGCCGACTCGTGCGGCAGCCCAAAACGCTTGAAGAAGCGGTGGCCACGGCGCAAATGCTCAAGTCCAAGGGCTACAACTATTCGCTTGGCGCAGCGCAGGTCAATCAAGTCAACTTTCGCAAGTACGGGTTCGACACCCACGAGAAAGCCTTCGATCTTTGCGCCAACCTGGCCGCCGGTGCCAGCATCCTGGCCGACTGCTATGCGCGCGCCGGCGGCGACTGGGGCAAGGCCTTCAGTTGCTACTACTCCGGCAACTTTGTGACTGGCTTTCGCACCGGCTACGTGCAGAAAATCTACGACTCGATCGGCCGCGGCGTTGCCGTTGCACAGGCACCAGCCACGGCAGCCGCCGCGATCCCCCTGCGTCAGGCCGGCACGCCACCGACTGCCGCCGCACCGGCATCCATGCCCACCCCGGCGAGCGCCCCATCCTTCGCGGCAGTGCAACCCACCACCGCAGCATCGCGCATCTCGATGCGAGTGGTTCCGCTCGGCGCTTCCACGCAACCAGTTACCGCGCCCGCAATCGCTGCAGCGCCCGTTGCCCCGCCAGTTGCGGCAGTGGCGGGCGCTCCCGATGCCTTCGTGCCCCAGGTTCGCCACCCGGGCGCCAGCAACTTGCCAGCCGCAGCAGTACAAGCCGCACCGATCGATCGGCCCGCCGGCGACGGCGCCTTTGTGTTCTGACGCGGCCCTTCATTTTTATCAACCAGAGAGGAACTCACCATGCACCGCCCATACAACAACACCGCCGCTTCGTCGTTCGCCCGCAGCGCGCACGCACGCACGCTTCGCGATCTCGCAATTGCCGCGCTGGTCGTCCTGCCTTGCCTGGCCATAGCTCAGACGTCAGGGTCGGCAGACGGCGGACTCGGGGACACCGCCTGCAAGATGGTCAAAACCATCGTCGGCGTGCTTAACGCCGTGTCCATCGTGGTGGTCACCATCGCCATCATTTTCTCGGGCTACCAGATTGCATTCGCCCACAAGCGCATCAGCGACGTTGCTCCAGTCTTCATCGGCGCCCTGCTGATCGGCGCGGCCACCCAGATCGCGAAACTCTTCCTTGGCGACAGCTCCAAGGTCGGCGGCGGCAGCGGCTGCTCGGCCAGCATCACGGTCGATCCCTTGACCCAACTCGCCGGCATCGTGCAGTCGCTGGCCCACTATGCATAAGAACGCGATGTTCCGCGGCTGCACCCGTCCGCCCATGTTCATGGGCGTGCCCTACGTGCCCTTCTTTCTGGGCGCGGGCGGATGCATGTTGCTGGCCATGTACTTCAACCTGTTCTATCTGCTGCTGATTCCGCCGGTGATCTTCGCCATGCGCCTGATGGCCAAGCGGGACGAAATGATTTTCCGGCTGCTCGGGCTGCGACTGCAGTTCCGCATCCGCACGCGCAACATCGCACAGCACGAGGGCATGTGGGTGTTCACGCCCAACGTGTACCGCGGGCAGTCCAGAGACAACGCCTAGAAGAAGCCGGGATTCCACAACCATGTCCACGCCACCCTTCAGCCCCGACACGCCCATCAGCGAATTCATTCCGCTGTCCACGCACGTGTCTCCCACCGTGCTCAAGACCACGGGTGGCGACTACCTCCTGACATGGCGGCTGGAAGGGTTGCCCTTCGTCGGCCGCGAAGAATGGGAGCTCGAGCACCGGCACAACACCTTCAACCGCATGCTGCAAACGCTGCGCGCGCCGGACTTCACCAACGTGGCCTTCTGGGTGCACGACCTGCGCAGACGGAGGCACCTCAAGGACAGCAGCCGGTTCAAGGAAGCCTTCAACCAGTCGCTGTCCGACGCGTACTTCAAAGGGCTCTCGTCGCAAAAGCTCATGCAGAACGAGCTCTACATGACGATGCTGTACCGCCCCGTGGTCTCGGGCAAGCGCTTCGTCGAAAAGTCCGCCGATGTTTCTCGGCTCGCGTCCGAGCAGCAGCAAGCCATCGACAAGGTGCTCGAACTGGCCAGCAACATGGAGGCCGTTCTCAAGGACTACGCGCCCACCCGCCTTCGCATGTACGAGGCCGCTAACGGCGTCGTCTTTTCGGAAACCCTCGAGTTCTTCGGCTACCTGCTCAACCGCGTCGATGAACCGGTGCCGGTGTTGAAGGCGCCCGTCTACCGCTACCTGGCCGTCAGCCGCCAGCGCTTCTCGGCCAAGACCGGCGACTTTGTGCTGACCACACCCAACGGCGTCAATCACTTCGGCGCCATCCTCAACGTCAAGGAATACCCCGACGGCACCCACCCCGGCATTCTCAACGGGCTCAAGTACCTCGACTTCGAATACGTCATCACCCATTCGTTCAGCCCCATGGGGCGGCACGACGCGCTCAAGGCGCTCGAGCGCACCAAGGGCATGATGATTTCGTCGGGCGACAAGGCCGTCAGCCAGATCATCGAGCTCGATCAGGCCATGGACCAGATCTCGTCCGGCAACTTTGTGCTGGGCCAGTATCACTTCACCATCGCCGTCTACGCGCCCGACCAAGCGACGCTCTCCCAGCACATCGCCACCACGCGTGCCGAACTCTCCAACGCGGGCATCGTCTCGATCAAGGAAGACCTGGCCGTTACCGCCGCGTTCTACGCGCAATTTCCCGGCAACTGGAAATACCGCACCCGGCTGGCCAACGTGAGCTCGCTCAACTTCCTGGGCATGTCGCCGCTGCACAACTTTGCCAGCGGCAAGCGCGACAACAACCCCTGGGGGCCGTGCGTCACCACGCTGCAGACCGTCAACGGCCAGCCTTATTTCTTCAACTTTCACGCCACGCTGCCAGGCGAGAACTCGCTGGGCGAAAAGGCCATTGCCAACACCATCGTCATCGGCAAGTCCGGCACCGGCAAGACCGCGCTCATCAACTTTCTGCTCAGCCAGATCCAGAAACTCGACCCGTCGCCCACCATCTTCTTCTTCGACAAGGACCGCGGCGCCGAGATCTTCGTACGCGCCTGCGGTGGCAATTACCTCTCGCTGGAAAACGGACAGCCCACCGGCTTCAACCCCTTTCACTGCGAGCGCACCGAGGCCAACGTGCAGTTCCTGAGCGACCTCGTCAAGGTGCTGGCGGCCAAGCCGGTCTACACCTCTCGCGAGGAAGACGACATCTTCCGCGCCGTCGAAGCCATGCTCGACACGCCAGAGCACCTGCGCAACATGACCAACTTTCAGAAGAGCCTGCCCAACATGGGCGACGACGGCCTCTTCATCCGCATGCGCAAATGGACCGCGGGCAACTCGCTGGGCTGGGTGTTCGATAACCCCAAGGACACCATCGACCTGCAGAAGGCCAACATCATCGGCTTCGACTACACCGATGTCATCGACAACCCCGAGGTGCGCATTCCGGTCATCAACTACCTGCTGCACCGGCTCGACACCCTGATCGATGGTCGCCGCCTCATCTATGTGATGGACGAATTCTGGAAAATTCTCGACGGCGGCGGCGCCCTCAAGGACTTTGCCAAGAACAAGCAGAAGACAATCCGTAAACAAAACGGCATGGGCATCTTCGCCACCCAAAGCCCCGAAGACGCACTGGGCAGCGACATCTCGGCCGCGCTCATCGAGCAGACCGCCACCATGATCCTGCTGCCCAACCCCAATGCAAGCCGCAAGGACTACATCGAGGGCCTGAAGCTCACCGAGTCCGAATACCAAGAGGTGGTCAGCCTGGACGAGCGCTCGCGCCGCTTCCTCGTCAAGCAGGGCCATATGTCTTCGGTGTGCCAGCTCGACCTGCGCGGCATGGACGACGCGCTGGCCGTCATTTCAGCCTCTACCGACAACATCGAGATCCTGCATGACGTGCTGGACGCAAGCGCCAGAGCCGAGGGCGTCGCCGTCAATGAACTGCGGCCCGAGCAATGGCTGCAGGACTTCTACGACCAGCGCAAGGGCAGCGGCAAGCGCGCCTCCGCGCCCACCGATCAGTCCGTCGAGCGCTCGGCGCGCCCGCGCCTGATCGCCTGAGCGGCATTCAGCTGTCATCTACCTTCCGGAAGCAAAAAATGCATATGAAAACTTGGATTTGGATGGCCACCTTGTGCCTCGGCCTACAAGCCACAGCACAGGCGGAACCGGGCTTCTACCAAGAACTCCCCTGCCGCGACAACGACCCCTTCGTCTTCTGCACGCAGGGGTGCAAGGGCCAGGACAGGAACTGGACTCCCCTCGACCCAATTTCTGGCACCTACAACCCGGTGCAAGGATATTGCCCGTACCCAAGCCCGATTGATTGCTGGTTTGGCCCGATCTACTTGGGGAGGGCCTGGACGCAGACGGCGATTGAGGCCTTGGGCAAATACATGTTGATTTGCCCAGCCGCCAAACAGCAAGGGGATTGGAAGGGATCGGGCCGACCGGAAAGCACCCCCTACGAACACTGAAGCCCTTCGGGAACCGCCATGAACCGCATCAAACACCATCGCCGACTTTTAACCTCCCTCGCAGCCCGCGCCGCCCTCTCCCTGGCCGTGGTGTTCGCGGGAGCTGCCAATGCCGATTGGGCCGTCAATGACAAGGACGCCAACGAAAAGCTCAAGGATATTAAAGACCGCATTGGCGAAGGCGATCTGAACCAGACTGCCTCCGACCTCCTCAACCAAATCAAGACCAAAGTCTCCAAGCTGGACTTCACGCCTGCGCTGACACCCAACAACCAGCTCCAGAAAATCTCGGACACCTCTGGCTACGTGCGACAAGCCTGTCCCGGCCAGGGCGGCGGCGCATTGAGCAGCGCACTAGGCAGCGCATTGGGCGTTGCCGCAGGGGCTGATGGCTCCAGTCAGAACGTCACCAACGTCGCCACCATCGGAGCGGGCAACTCTTCTTCGATCAAGCAGCAAATCTGCCAGCAGCTCATTCAGTTGCGCGTTCAAGCCTTCAACGACAGCATCGATATGGCGAACCGCTTCCAGCAATACGGCGATCTGCTCACGAAGATCGACGACAACCGCAGGTCAATTTCGAATCAGGGCGACCTGTGGGCCAACACCAACGAATCGTTGCGCACCATCGGAAAGTTGCAAGCCGAAATGGGTTTCTGGCGCACCCGTTTGGCGGCGTACGAATCCGCCATCAAGTTCCACGAAGGCCAGCAAAACGCCGTCAGCCAGACCGCCATCAAAGGCGGCACCGGCAGTCTTCCCAGTACAGGTCAGCTTATCCAGACAGGCGCCCTGGCAGCCGCGCTGGCCGTTAAGTAAAGGCTCCTCACCATGGACATGGCCTATTTCGCGCTGATCTACGTTTGGGTCGACAACAAGATCAACGCTTTCCGCGACGACTTCATGCATAACACCATGTCGGCGGTCGCCGCCATTGTCCTGGTGCTGTTTACAGCCTGGATCATGGTGCAGGGCTTTCGCATCCTCACGGGCCAGTCGCGCGAGCCGATGATGGGGCTGGTGGTCAATGCGAGCCGCACCACCCTCATCCTGATCGCCGCCTCCACGATGGCCCTGGGCGGCTCCAACATCCAGACCTTCTTCACCGAGACCATGGCCTCGGGCATCAATGGTCTGGTCACCGGCAGCAACGAGGCACCTGAAAAGGTCATCGACAAGAACCTCGCCTACACCGTGGTGGCGATGGGCGCCATCGACGGCGCACAGGGTCTCAACGCCAGCAACAGCGCCGACAACGTGGCCGCCGCGGGCCGCGCCTCGCTGATCGCCATGCTGGGCGTGGCCGGCCCGCCGATGACAGCTGCGGCCATGCTGCTTATGTACAAGGTGGCGCTGGCGCTGTTCATCGGGTTCGGCCCGATCTTCATCATGTGCCTGATGTTCAAGGTGACGGAGCAGATGTTCTGGAGCTGGCTCAAATACGGACTGGGCACCTTGTTCTCGATGGCGGTGCTCAGCTTCATGGTCTCGATCGTGCTGGAGCTAACGCTGCGCGTGGCGGCCGCCTTGTGGGCGACCAGCGCCATCACCAACCTCGAAGGCAGTCAGGGGTTGACCAACCAGGCAATGCAGCAAGGAGGCATCGGGCTGTTGATGACGACGCTGCTGATCTCCGCGCCACCGATGGCGGCTGCGTTCTTCGGGGGGACGATGGGCAACTTCAACCCATATCCGGCAGTGAGCGGGGGGCAGCAGAACGCGGGCAGTCCGGGGCCGAGCGGGCAGCCAGCGGGGTCTTATCAGCAGCAAACGCCCCAGACAACACCAAAGGTTCCTGCTGGTCAATCATCCCGTGGTCTCAGCGACCGCACCGCTGGTGTCCCACCGCCCCCGCCAGTCGATGCAGTGATACAGAGGAGCTAACGATGTCGACACATCTCTCGCGTAGTTTGCTCGTAGTGAGCCTGTGGTTGCTGGGAACGGGGGGCGCAGCACACGCCGAAGGGGGGTGTCCTCCAGGTATGTACCCCTTTCAGTTCGCACCCAATCAACCCACGTCTTGCGCGCCTATTCCGGGCGCTGGAAATCAGCAGGCACCGCAGCCGCCATCAGAGCAGTGGGAGCGTCGATGGGGGGCCATTGCGACGGATGCCCCTAACGGCGTTATTGGCGTAACCATCGACAAGCGAAGCAAGCGAGAAGCATCTCGAGCGGCAATAAGTGATTGCCAGCGGCAAGGCGGTGTGACTTGCCAGCTTGAAGCCGCGTATGACAACCAGTGCGCCGCGCTTGTGGTGGGTAGTAGAACTTACACCACACCCAATGCCGCCACCATAGAAATAGCCACCGAACTTGGCATGAAGGCATGTCGTGATGCGGGAAACCAAAACTGCCGCGTTCTCTACTCCGCCTGCAGTCTCCCCGTGCGCACCCGGTAACGCCCCGCTTGCCAAACACCCGGCCAATGCCTATGAATGCATACCTTCGAGCAATAACCCTATGGCTTGCCCTGCTAGCCGCTAGCGCCATCGGCCATGCAGCCTCGCCATCAAAAGATACCGCCCCACGACAGAGCAGCGCAGCAAGGTCGCTTTCCGTCGACTCCACCAGCACGCTGCCTCCCATGGTCGCCAACCTGCCCAACGCGTCCTGTAAGCAGTCGAAAAGAGGCTGGAATCAGGAATGCACGTTCAACGATTGGCGCATCGACATTGATGCCGGCGGATGCAGTGCGAAGAAGGGCTCCTATGGCAAGGTCTACATTGACGACGAGGCCGCCGTCATGCTCCGGCGCTCGCTGCCTCCGTCCCAGCCCGATGTTGAAGCAAAGCTCAAGGACGGACAGTTCGTTTGCGTCACGGCCAGCGCGCGTGGGTCCACCGGTAGTGAGCCCGAGTGGTACTACGTAATGGCCATCCCGGTTCGGTCGGTCAAAGCTTGTGCCGCCAAGTCGTTTTGTGCCAAACCCGGCGACCTTCCTATCGAGTGGATGCGGTCCACATCCGGCCAACGCTGCCGCGTGAATGCTCGCGGCCGGTATGCGGGCGACTGTGCTGCCGGGTGGGTCAAGGCCAAGGAATTCGGCGAATTTTCGATGGGTCTTTGACGCCTCATTTTTTTTAAGGAGCATTGCATGAGCCAAGACATCTTCAACGAAGCAAATCTGCACTTCATGGAAGAAGGGCGGCGCTATGAATATGGCCGCGGTGACAAGGACTTGAGAAACCACTCGCCCAACGGTCGCTCCGATTCGAGCCGTACCGAGCAGGATCTCGATGGCGATGGCTTGCGCGGCGTGGATTGCTCGTCACTCGTGTGGCGAGGGCTCAAGAACGCTGGCTATGACGTGGGAGACGCACCCTTCGCTACCAGCAAATTGTTCAACGGCAGCCAAGTCAGCGATTACTCAAGGCAGCAGTTCGACGTGGTCGACGCCAAGAGGGCCAGTCAACCTAACGGCGAATTGCAGCGTGGCGACGTTCTGATGTTCAAGAGCGGGCACGGTCAGCACGTAGGCATTTTCAAGGGCTACGACAAGCACGGGAACATCGAGTTCTTGGGCTCGCAGGTCAGTACCGGCCCTGCTGTGGTGTCCAAAGGCACGCAGAAAGACGGGTATTGGAACGGGGGGTGATTTTGAGATCGTCGGCGCCCTGCGGGCCAAGCCAGAGTTCAGGACCCAGCCTCCACTGCATGGCAGCGCCGCAAGCTCCACGCCACCATCTTCTGCGCATGAGCAAGTCCATGCGCAGGCATCGCGCAGAGGAGATCTACTCACCGACCCCATCCACCCTCGCAATGCCTTGTTCAAGCAGGCCCAAGCCGGCATGCAGGCGATCGATGTCAAGTACGGCCGCACCTCGGATCACCAGACCGACAACGCCGCAGGCCACGTGGCGCTGAAGGCGCAATGTGCCGGTATGCAGTGCATCGACCATTTGGTGTTGGGCGGCACCAGCGGCGACAGGATCATTGCCGTACAGGGCAAGCTCGGAAGCGGGCTGTCGAAGGTGGTTTCTGTGGACACAGTGGAGGCCCTGAACACGCCGTTGACGCAGAGTTCGCAGGCCTCGGCCGAGGTGCATGCCCAGCAGCAGGGCCAGCAAGCGCAGCAGGAGGTTCTGCCTGTCCGGGCGCAAGAGGCTCCGGCCATGTCACGCTGAATCCCGAGCTCACAAGACAAATCACCGGAGCGGCCCATGTGCAGTGCGACACCAGATAGCAATTTGATTGCGACCTATACGTTCGACAGAAGGATGGCACAGCCTTGGACGCTCGTCCCGACCAAGGGCTTTCGCATCCTCACCGGCCAGTCACGCGAGCCGATGATTGCCCTGGTGGCCAGCATGAGCCGCAACGCCTTGATCGTGATCGCCGCAAGCACCATGGCCCTCGGGGGCCCGAACCTGCATTCGATCTTCACGGACGGCCTGCTCAAGGAGGTCAACTACATGGTCACCGGCGAGAAGGAATCGCCGGTCTCGGCCATCGACAGGAATCTGGTGCTCACCCAGGTGGTCATGTCGGCCATCGACAACGCGCAGGGCCTGAACGTGAGCACCAGCGGCTCCAACGTCACCAGCGTGGGCATGTCCTCGCTCGTCGGGGCGCTGGGCGTGTCCGGCCCGGCGATCACGGCCGGGGCGCTGCTGCTGACCTACCAGGTGGGGCTGGCGCTTTTCATCAGCCTGGGCCCCCTGTTCATCCTGTGCCTGATCTTCAAGCAGACCGAGTCGCTGTTTCACAAGTGGCTGCTGTACGGCATCGGGCTGCTGTTTTCGATGGCGGTGCTCAGCTTCATGGTGTCGCTGGTGCTGGAGTTGAACCTGCGCATTGCCGCGGGGCTGTGGGGGAGCAAGGCGATCACCAGCTTTCTGGGCATCAGCGGCAGCACGGGTCTGACCAGCCAGGCGATGCTGCAAGGGGGCATCGGGCTGCTGCTGACGGTGCTGCTGGTGACCGCGCCTGCGGCGGCGGCGCAGTTCTTTGGAGCGACCCTGGGGCAGTTCTATACGAGTTCGGTGCTCGGTGGCGGGGCCGGTGCGCAGCAGGGGCCGGGGGGGCAGGCGCCGGGGACTTATGCGCCGGCGGCCGGGCAAGCGCCGCAAACAACATCGAATCAAACAGGCAGCACTGGGGGGCTCGGTGGCAGTCCCAACCGCACCTCGGCGCATCCACCTGCTGATGAAATCAGAGCTGCATCAGCCCCACTCGCCACCAAAAGCCCTCAAGGTTGATGGAGCCGCATGATGAAAACGTTGGCGCGAGTCTTGTTGTTGATGATGGCGGGGTTGCTTTGGAATTGCGTGGTGCATGCCGAGGGCGGGTTCTGCCCACCGGGCACTATTGACCATAACAACGGCAGAGCAGCTGCCATTGTTTGCTCGCCGATCCCGGGGTATGGACAGCAACAAGCACCCCAGCAATCAGCACCGCGATGGGAAAGCCGGTGGGGCGCGATTGCGACAGACGGACCCAATGACGCTTTGGGAGTAGCCATTGACAAGCGGAGCAAACGAGAAGCGTCACAAGTAGCCATGCGGAACTGCCAGTCAAAAGGCGGTGTGAACTGCAAGATTGACATTGCCTATGACAACCAATGTGCTGCCGTTGTCGTAGGTGACGGCGCCTACAACGTAGGCAATGCTCCGACAGTGGATCAAGCGGTTGCCTCGGGCGTAAAGACATGTCGTGACGGTGGATTCACCAACTGCCGCTCCTACTACACCGCTTGCAGCCTCCCAGCGCGCATTCAATAGCCATCATGAGGCGCCCTACCGCAGCGCGCTTCATTCTTTTCTTGCAATCGCACCACTTCATGCTGCCAACGCCGATGGATAGCGCGGCGACAAACTAGCAATTTTTCATAGCAAGTACTTCATGAACCGCATCGCCTCATTCCTCGCCGGCGCCACTCTCAGTCTGGTTTGCCTTCATGCCGTTGCGCAGAACGCGCGGACACAGACGCAGGTACCCAGCTTGTGCGCGGCCAACGAAGAGCCGGTGTTCTCCTGCACGCTGCAAGGCTCCAGCCGCAAGATGGTTTCGCTGTGCGCATCGCCTGCATCGACGCAGGGTGAAAGACGCGTCCGTTACCTGTATGGACGACCTTCAAAAATCGAACTGAGATATCCGGCTAGCGGCAACAGCCATGAGGTCTTCACGTTCACGCGCCTGTTCTATGCCGGTGGCACGTTTGGCTATGCCCACTCGTTCCGCAACGAGGGCTACAAGTACATCCTCTATTCGATCGAAGGCACCAACACCCACTCGGGCTTGTTGGTGCAGCGCGACGGGCAGCTACGTGCGGCCCGCGAGATGGTGTGCCGGCCATCGACTCTGGTGGAGACAAAAGACACTGAGCTGGTACGCATCACATCCGAATGGAAGGCCGACGCGGACATCGAAGCCCACGGCCTGCCAAGCACGCGCTGAAGTTTGATTCATCCAGGGAGAACTCGCCATGTCACAACGTCCAACTCGTCACGCACCGCACCCACACAACGCGCACCACGCAGCCCCCTACTCCAAAGGAAACGGCGACTTCGTGTTGCAGGCCGCGCAGGGAGCGGGCATCACAAACGCGAAGGAGCTGGCCAACTTCATGGGCCAGATGCAGGTGGAATCGCACGGCTTTACCAAAGCGCACGAAAACCTGCGCTATTCGGGCCAGAACGTGTTCAAGGCTCCGCACAAACGGCACCCGGAGATGACCCAGGAAGACGCCAGCGCCATTGCCTCGGGTGGGCCGGATAAGGTGGCTGAAGCCATCTATGGTGGTCGCCGTGATCTTGGCAACACTGAGCCAGGCGACGGGTGGAAGTTTCACGGTCGCGGCTTTGTTCAATTGACGGGCCGCTACAACTACGAACGCTATGGCAAAGCGCTTGGCCTGGACCTCGTGAATCACCCCGATTTGGCTTCAGAGCCAGCCAACTCGGCCAGGATCGCAGTGCAGTATTGGAAGGAACGCGTGGTGGCCCACGGCCATCAGCACGACATCACCCGTGCCACCGAAGATATCAATGGCGGCCAGAACTCCCTCAAGGAACGCAAGGCCGCCGCCGCCGAATGGGAAACCAAGCTCGTCCGCGGCTACAAGCCCGGCGATCCCGAGCCCGGTCAGTCGCTGCAAGACAGCCCGCTTTTCAAGCAGGCGAAGTCCGCCCTTCAAGAGATCGACGCCCAGTTCGGCCGCAAGTCCGATCAATTGACCGACAACGCCGCGGCCGCCATCGCAGTGGCCGCATTGCGAGGCGGTTTGACCCGCATCGATCACATGACGCTGGGCGGCAACGACAACAGCACGATCTTCGCGATTCAAGGCAAGCCGGGCGCCGCGCTTTCCAAGTTTGTCGATGTGCCGACGGTGGAATCTATGAATACGCCGGTTGCCCAAAGCTCGCAGGCGTTCACAGTCGTGCAGCAAGCACAGCAGCAAGCTCCGCAGCAGAACAACCAGCAGACCGCGCAGCAGGCAGCGCCTGCGATGTCCCGCTGAAGGTGGCATGGCACCTTTTTCAACAAGTCTTAGATACCGCCAAACAAAAAGCTTTCCAAACCTGTAATGGCGTCGCTGGCAACACAACTGCCGCACTTACGGCGCCGACTGCAGCCAACCGGTTCGCATTCAATAGCCATCATGAAGCGCCTCATCCCCGCTCTAGCCGTTCTTCTTGCCCTCACCACAACCGCTTGCGGCCAAGCCATGAAACAACCCGATATCAAACTCAATCCGCATCCGAAGATGCGCTATGAAATCACGTTAACCATCGAGGACGCGCCGGGGCCGTTTGATGCCATTGAAGGGTCCACTGGCTACCAAGTGTCGAATGATCGTTGCGTGCCGCTCACCTCTTTCAGCGGCGTCAGGCTGACGCCCGAAAAGCATGTCCCGATGGCCCTGACCCGCGTGAGCGACAAGGTCTACAAAGGTGAACTCTATGTCGACCTGTTGAAGGACGAGGACTACTTTGGACTGGGTCTTTGCCGCTGGTCCATGCCCTTCGCCGACTTCGGTCTGCAGATTGGCAACTTGGTGTTCGGCCACTCCATCGCCCTTGAAGACATTCTGGTGGGCAAGTCCGTCACCCGTTATTTCAACAACGGGTCTTACTTCAGCGAATACGCCAAGTCGAAGAAGGACGACCACCCGCTTATCAGCAGCGGCAGGGCAAACCGGTCCGACTTCGGGCAAGACTCGAAGAACACTTTCTCGACGACGCTCACTGCCAAGGAGAAATTCCAATGACGATCACGTCCAGGGACTACGCGCTGCTGGCCAAGGATTCATACAAAGACCATGAGCCCAACCATGAAGTCGTCCTGGGGGATGTGAAGTACAGGACCTTCGACCATGAAGACAACCCGACGACAGGCTTCCAAGCAACGGCTTATCAGCGGATCGATACGGGCGAGGTGGTGATTGCCTATCGCGGCACCGAATTCGGCCGCGAGCCGGTGCAAGACGGCCTCGTCGATGTCGGCATGGCGTTGGCGGGCGTCAACGCCCAGGCGCGTGACGCGAATGCCTTCACGCAAAAGGTGTTGGACAAGGCAAAGGCCGATGCAGAAAAGAACAATCAGCCTCTCAATGTCACCGTCACCGGCCACTCGCTCGGCGGCACGCTGGCCCAACTTCACGCCCACAAGTTCGGCCTCAAAGGCGAGACCATCAACGCCTTTGGCGCGGCCGGGCTGGTGCATGGCGTTCCCAAAGGCGGCCATCAAGCCATCAACCACGTTCGCGCAGGTGATCCGGTGAGCGCGGCCAGTGCGCACTTTGGCGAGGTGCGGGTGTATGCGGTCCAGCAGGACATCGACACGCTGGGCAAGGCCGGATATCGCGACGACGGCGGCGCTCTGAGTGCGCGCAATCCCGCCAAGGCTACTGATTTCAGCGCGCATTTCGCCGACAACTTCTCGCCCGACGGCGAGACCCTAGGTCGCTCGATCATCTCGCCGGAGAACGAGGCGCGCTATCACGCCCATCGCGGCATGATCGATCGCTATCGCAACGACGTATACAACGCCCGTGCCATCGCATCCGTTCCGCTGCAGAACAATGTGCATGCCGCCCAAGCAGTCGGTCAAGGTGTGACGGCCGTCGGCCGTGCGGCGGGGCAGGCCTACGATGCGGTGCGCGACACGGTGACTACGGGTACCCAGCGGGCTGGGCTGGCGCTGCAAGAGACGGGGCAAAAGATCCGCGATGATGCCTCCCGTGCCGTGGACAGGCTCACCCGTCCGTGGCTTCACAGCCAGACTGAGGCAGCCCCGCTCTTGAACCAGCCAGGGCATCCAGGCAACGGGCTGTACAAGCAGGCTTTGGCCGGCCTGGAGAAGATCAACGCCGAGCACAGCATCCCTTCCGATCAACGCACCTGCAATGCCGCCGGCACGTTGGCCGCATCGGCTTGTGAATCCAGGCTCAAGCAGATCGATCATGTGGTGCTGAACGACAACGGCAGCAAGCTCATTGCGGTGCAGGGCCAGCCGGGCGCCGCACTGTCGAAGGTGATCGGTGTGGACACGGTGGTGGCCCTGAACACACCCCTTGCGCAAAGCTCGCAGGCCTTCGCCGAGGCGCAGAACCAGCAACAGAACCAGCAGCCTCTGCAGGTGAATCGGCCGGTTCAGGCGCAACCCGGGCCTGTCTTGGCTTGAGCTAGCGCTGTCAGTCAATCCAGCCCATTACGTTACCCAAGGGAATTTGAAGTGAAATCAAAAACACACATCAAGAGCATCGCTCTCGGAGTTCTTTTCAGTGTTTTCATGGCACCCCTTGCCGCCCACGCGCAGGACAGGACTGTCAGGGTGCAAACTCTCCAGGACGCGTGGCAGGTACGCCGCGCGGAGACGCGTGCGCTCATCACGGCAATTGGTGACGAGAAAACCACTCAGGCGCAGCACGCCAGCGCGCTACGCGACTTCGATGCTCGCTTGACTGCCGCCGAGAAGGGCGAACTAACGCCCATGGAGACCATGGAACTGTTTCAGGTCTTCTATATCCCCAAGGCGCTGCAGCAAAAGCCGCCGCGTTTCGACACAATGCTTCGAATCATTGCCGCGCAGGCCACCATGGGTTGGTACGACGCGTTGCGCTTCGCGGACGACAGTGGCCGGGCCGAGATCTCGAGCAACGAGGCTTTTTTTACGCTCGCCTTCGACAAGAGCACTCGGGACTTTGTCCGGTTCATGAAGGAGCAGCCTGATCAGGCCGCCGCAGCGGTCAAGGCCGGCATCCAAGATGCCCGCGACAAGATCGCGGCCAAGCACATCAACTACGACCCGACCTGGCCGGCCTCCTATGGCATGTTGCGCATGCAATGCGCCATGACGAACGCCAAGACATGCGAGGTGCCCGCGCCGCGCCCCGCTGGCGACTGGCCTGTGCTGCTCGATCAAGCCGCTCAGCGGGTCAGCACCGTCTACCGGGCCGCTAAAGGCGAGTAAATGACACGTGCTCCTGTCTGGTCGACCTGAAGCGGGCGCCCTGCACCATCAGTCGTTGAGCAACTGCCGCAGCACGAACGGCAGGATGCCGCCGTGCTTGTAGTAGTCCACCTCGATCGGCGTGTCGATACGAAGGCGCACCGTCACTTCCTGGTGCGTGCCGTCGGCACGGTGCACGACCAGCTTCACGTCCATTTGCGGCTTGAGTGCTCCACCGATCACCACATCGATTTTTTCTTCGCCCGAGAGGCCCAGCGTCTGCCATGAATCGGCACCGCGGAACTGCAGCGGCAGCACGCCCATGCCGACCAGGTTGGCGCGGTGAATGCGCTCGAAACTGCGCGCCACCACCGCCTTGATGCCCAGCAGCTGCGTGCCCTTGGCGGCCCAGTCGCGCGACGAGCCGGTGCCGTATTCCTCGCCGCCAAAGACCACCGTTGGAATGCCCTGCTCCATGTACTTCATGGCGGCGTCGTAGATGAACATCTTCTGGTTGCCGGGCTGGAACAGCGTGACGCCGCCCTCTTCCTGCGTGCCATTGATGTCCGGCGGAATCATCAGGTTCTTGATGCGCACGTTGGCAAAAGTGCCGCGCATCATCACATCGTGATTGCCGCGCCGCGAGCCGTAGCTGTTGAAGTCGGCCTTGGCCACGCCGTGCGCCTTGAGCCAGATGCCCGCGGGCGAGCTTTCCTTGATGGAACCTGCGGGCGAAATATGGTCGGTGGTGATCGAGTCGCCGAAGAGCGCCATGATCCGCGCGCCCTTGAAGCCCGCGTCCGATGCGTGCGGCTCCATCTTGAAGCCCTCGAAGAACGGCGGCTCGGCGATGTAGGTCGAAGAAGGCCAGTCATAGACCTGACCGTTGGTGCCCTGGATGCTGCTCCAAAACTTGCCGGGGTCGGTCTTCACCTTGTCGTAGTTCTCGCGGAACGACTTGGCGTTCATCGCATGGCGCAGGTTGTCGTCGATTTCCTTCGGCGTGGGCCAGATGTCGCCCAGGTACACGTTCTTGCCGTTCTTGCCCTTGCCGACCGGCTCGGTCATGAGGTCGACCATCACGTTGCCCGCAATCGCAAAGGCCACCACCAGCGGCGGCGAGGCCAGGAAGTTGGCCTTCAGGTTCGGATGGATGCGCGCCTCGAAGTTGCGGTTGCCCGAAAGCACGGCCGCACCGACCAGGTCGTTTTTGATGATGGCGTCGTTGATCTCGGGCGTGAGGTCGCCCGCATTGCCGATGCAGGTGGTGCAACCGTAGCCGGCCAGGTAGAAGCCGAGCTTTTCGAGATACGGCAGCAGGCCCGCTTTCTCGAGGTATTCGGTGACGATGCGGGAGCCGGGCGCGAGCGAGGTCTTGACGTGCGGCTTGACCGTGAGGCCCGCCTCCACCGCCTTCTTGGCCAGCAGGCCGGCCGCGAGCATCACGCTCGGGTTCGACGTGTTGGTGCACGAGGTAATGGCCGCGATCAGCACGTCGCCGTTGCCGATGGTCACACCGCCCTTGGGCGCTGCCGGTGCCGTGGCGTTCACATGGGCGGCAGCCTTGGTCGACCGGTTTGCCACCATCTCGACCAGTTCGCGCGGCGCGCCGGGGGGCGGCGGCGCGGCTTCGTTGTCGTCGCCCTGGCCGCTCGTGGTCAGCGGATAGCGCAGCTTGAGCCGCTCGGCCGGCTGGTTGAAGCCGTTGGCGTCGTTGGGCTTGCTGAAGAGTTCGGAGAACTTGGTGGACAGGTGGCCCAGGTCGATGCGGTCTTGCGGCCGCTTCGGACCCGCGAGGCTGGGCGATACCGTCCCCAGGTCGAGCTTGACGATCTTGGTGTAGTCGATGTCGCCGGGCGCGGGCATGCCGAAGAGGCCTTGCGCCTTGTAGTAGGCCTCGAAGCGCTCGACCTCTTCCTTGGTGCGGCCGGTGCCTTCGAAGTAGGCGACAGTGGCTTCGTCGACCGGAAAGAAGCCCATGGTGGCGCCGTATTCGGGCGCCATGTTGCCGATGGTGGCGCGGTCGGGCACGCCGATCGAAGCCGCGCCGGGTCCGAAGAATTCGACGAACTTGCCCACCACCTTCTCGGCCCGCAGGATGGAGGTGACGTACAGCACCAGGTCGGTGGCCGTTACGCCTTCGCGCAGCTTGCCCGTGAGCTCGAAGCCCACCACGTCGGGCGTGAGCATGTAGACCGGCTGGCCCAGCATGGCGGCTTCGGCCTCGATGCCGCCCACACCCCAGCCGACCACGCCAACGCCGTTGATCATGGTCGTGTGGCTGTCGGTGCCGACCAGCGAGTCTGGGTAGTACACCGGCACCTCGGCGTTGTCGCTCGAGCTCTTGTAGACGCCGCGCGCAAAGTATTCAAGATTGACCTGGTGCACGATGCCGAAGCCGGGCGGCACCACGCGGAAGGTGTCGAAGGCCTGCATGCCCCACTTCATGAACTGGTAGCGCTCGTTGTTGCGCTGGAACTCCAGTTTCATGTTCAGGTCGAGCGCCTTCGGCGTGCCGTAGTAGTCGACCATTACCGAGTGGTCGACCACCAGGTCTACCGGCACCAGCGGCTCGATGGTCTTGGGCGACTTGCCGAGCTTGGCGGCCACGCTGCGCATGGCGGCCAGGTCAGCGAGGAGCGGCACGCCGGTAAAGTCTTGCAGCACCACGCGGGTGACGACGAACGGAATTTCATCGACGCGGTCTGCGTTGGGTGCCCAGTGCGCCAATTCTTCGACGTGCTTGGGCGAGACCTTCTGCCCATCGCAATTGCGCAGCACCGACTCGAGCACGATGCGGATCGACACCGGCAGCCGGTTCACGGAGGGATACTGCTTGGCCAGCTCCTTCAGGGACCAGTATTTGCCGGATGCGCCGGACGGGGTCTTGAAGGTCTTGAGGGTGGACGCAAAGGCGTGCGCCGGTGCTTTGGCCATTGAGGAACTCCTGTTGGTTCGATCTGTTCGTGGATGCACCTCAAAGATAGCAGGGATCGATGTCAGTTGTTGTAGTCGGTCTTCCCTGCCATGCCCCCGCGGCGCCACATTCCTCATGGCCGCGAATGCCGGGTAAATAGGCGTCGCCGGCATCCGCTTCGCTCAAGCCAGGGCCATATTCGCGCTGCCGCGGGTCCGGCGCAGGCCCGTCCATTGCAGCTCGGCCAGCACCACCACGCACAGCGCCTGCGCCAGCACCCAGGCCATGCCCAATACGGTGACTGCGAACAGGCCGCTCATCAGCAGGGCCACGCAGGCCACCGCCCAGCCGAAATTGCCGGCCACCACCAGCCCGATGAGTGTGCGGGGCGGCATGCGGCGGGTGGCCATGAAGGCCGCGGCTGCCGCATATGCCAGCAGGAATACGCCGGTGCCCATGAGCAGCGGCGCCGGCAGGCCGGTCAGCCGTGCCAGCGCGTCGGTAAAAGCCACCTGCAATGCGCCGGTCGCGGCGCATGAAACGGCGTCGGCCCACATGACATTGGGGAGGAAACGGGGGGATGCAAAGACGGACATGAGAATCTCCTTCGGTTGGTACGCCGCAAGCCTGTCCTGCCGCGTTGGACCCAATGATTTCGAAAGGCGGGCACAGGGTCGATAACCTGGGAGGTCATGGCGCGCCGCCGCCGCCGCGCCAGAATGCGGGCCATGAACACCCCCCGCACCCACTCGTCCAAGGCCGGCCAGCCCGGCGCGCGCGACCCGTTCGGCGCGCATCTTCGGCACTGGCGCACGCATCGCCGCCTGAGCCAACTCGATCTCGCGCAAGAGGCCGAGGTTTCGACGCGACACCTGAGCTATGTGGAAACCGGCCGCGCCGCGCCGAGCCGCGAGATGGTGCTGCGCCTGGCCGAACGATTGGAAGTGCCGCTGCGGGAGCGCAACGCCCTGCTGGTGGCCGCGGGCTTCGCGCCGATGTACCGGCAGCGCTCGCTCGACGACCCTGCCCTGGCCTCGGCGCGCCGCGCCGTCGACCTGGTGCTGAAGGGCCACGAGCCCTTTCCCGCGCTGGCAGTCGACCGCCACTGGAACCTGGTGGCGCACAACGCACTGGTGCCGATGCTCATGGCCGGCGCAGCGCCGGAACTGGTTCAAGCCCCGATCAACGTGCTGCGCCTGAGCCTGCACCCCGACGGGCTGGCCTCGCGCATCGCCAATCTGGCGCAATGGCGTGCCCACCTGCTCGAACGGCTGCAGCAGCAGATTGCCGCGACAGGCGATGCGGTGCTGCAGGCGCTGCACGACGAGCTCGAGGCCTACCCCACGCCCAGCGTGAGCCACGACACGCCGGCCGCGAACACCGAACTGTCAGGCGTCGTGGTGCCATTTCAGCTGGTCACGCCCAACGGCGTGCTGAGCTTCATCAGCACCACCACCATCTTCGGCACGCCGGTGGACGTCACGCTGCAGGAGCTGGCGGTGGAGTCGTTCTTCCCGGCCGATGCGCAGACTGCCGCGGCGCTGACCGCACTGGCGGCACAGCCGACATGAAAAAAGCCCCGCCGAAGCGGGGCTTTTTTTAAAGCGCGAACCGTGCGCTGATCAGGCTGCGACCACGGCAGGCGCAACGGCAGCAGCCGCTTCGGTCTTGTACTCGTCGAGCTTGTCGAAGTTGAGGTACTGGTAGATCTGCGCGCTCGATGCATCGAGCACGCCCGTTGCGGCCATGTACTCCTCGCGGGTCGGAATGCGGCCCAGGCGCGAGCAAATGGCGGCCAGTTCCGCCGAGCCAAGGTACACGTTGGTGTTCTTGCCCAGGCGGTTCGGGAAGTTGCGGGTGCTGGTCGACATGACCGTCGCGCCTTCGCGCACCTGTGCCTGGTTGCCCATGCACAGCGAGCAGCCCGGCATTTCGGTGCGGGCGCCGGCATTGCCGAAGACACCGTAGTGGCCTTCTTCGGTGAGCTGGTGTGCGTCCATCTTGGTGGGCGGTGCAATCCACAGCTTGACCGGAATGTCGCGCTTGCCTTCGAGCAGCTTCGACGCAGCGCGGAAGTGGCCGATGTTGGTCATGCACGAGCCGATGAACACTTCATCGATTTGTGCGCCGGCCACGTCCGACAGCGTCTTCACGTCGTCAGGGTCGTTCGGGCAGGCCACGATCGGCTCATGGATGTCGGCCAGGTCGATTTCGATGACGGCCGCGTAGTCGGCGTCGTCGTCGCCCTTGAGCAGCTGCGGGTCCTTGAGCCAGGCTTCCTGCGCGGCGATGCGGCGTGCCAGCGTGCGGGCGTCGGCGTAGCCTTCGGCAATCATCCACTTCATCAGCGTGATGTTGCTGTTGATGTACTCGATGATCGGTTCCTTGTTCAGGTGCACCGTGCAGCCGGCGGCCGAGCGTTCGGCCGAGGCGTCGCTCAGCTCGAAGGCTTGCTCCACCTTCAGGTCAGGCAGGCCTTCGATTTCGAGAATGCGGCCCGAGAAGATGTTCTTCTTGCCCTTTTTCTCGACGGTGAGCAGGCCGCTCTTGATGGCGTACAGCGGAATGGCATTGACCAGGTCGCGCAGCGTGACGCCGGGCTGCATCTTGCCCTTGAAGCGCACGAGCACCGACTCGGGCATGTCCAGCGGCATCACGCCGGTGGCGGCCGCGAAGGCAACGAGGCCGGAGCCGGCCGGGAAGCTGATGCCGATGGGGAAACGGGTGTGGCTGTCGCCGCCCGTGCCCACGGTATCGGGCGTGAGCAGGCGGTTGAGCCAGCTGTGGATCACGCCGTCGCCCGGGCGCAGCGAAACGCCGCCGCGGTTGGCCATGAACTCGGGGAGTTCATGGTGCATCTTGACGTCGACCTTCTTCGGGTACGCCGCCGTGTGGCAGAACGACTGCATCACGAGGTCGGCCGAGAAGCCCAGGCAGGCCAGGTCCTTCAGCTCGTCGCGCGTCATGGGGCCGGTGGTGTCCTGCGAGCCGACCGAGGTCATCTTGGGCTCGCAGTAGGTGCCAGGACGCACGCCCTGGCCTTCAGGCAGGCCGCAGGCGCGACCGACCATCTTCTGTGCAAGCGAGAAGCCCTTCTTGGTGTCGACCGGGCTTTGCGGCAGGCGGAACAGCGTCGATGCGGGCAGACCCAGCGCCTCGCGTGCCTTGGCCGTGAGGCCGCGTCCGATGATCAGCGGAATGCGGCCGCCGGCGCGCACCTCGTCGAACAGCACGTCGCTCTTGACCTTGAACTCGGCGATGACCTTGCCGTCTTTCAGCGCCTTGCCGTCGTAGGGGCGCAGTTCGACCACGTCGCCCATGTTCATCTGGCTCACGTCGAGCTCGATGGGCAGTGCGCCCGAGTCTTCCATGGTGTTGTAGAAGATGGGGGCGATCTTGCCGCCGAGGCAGACGCCGCCGAAACGCTTGTTGGGCACGAAGGGAATGTCTTCGCCGGTGAACCAGAGCACCGAGTTGGTGGCGCTCTTGCGCGAGGAGCCGGTGCCGACCACGTCGCCGGCGTAGGCCACGAGATGGCCGCGCGCGCGCAGGTCTTCAATGAATTTCACCGGGCCGCGCTTGCCGTCTTCCTCGGGCACGATGCCGGGGCGCGCGTTCTTGTGCATCGCCAAGGCGTGCATCGGAATGTCGGGACGCGTGGTGGCGTCGGGTGCGGGGGACAGGTCGTCGGTGTTGATTTCACCGGCCACCTTGAAGATGCTGACCGTGATGCTTTGCGGCACCTCGGGGCGGCTGGTGAACCATTCGGCATCGGCCCAGCTTTGCAGCACGCCCTTGGCGTTGGCGTTGCCCTTGTCGGCCTTTTCCTTGACGTCGTGGAACTGGTCGAACATCAACAGGGTTTTCTTGAGGCCCTCTGCGGCCACGGCGCCGACTTCGGCGTCGTCGAGCAGGTCGATCATCGGGCTGATGTTGTAGCCGCCGAGCATGGTGCCGAGCAATTCGGTGGCGCGGGCGCGCGTGATGAACGCGTTCTTTTCGGTACCGTGGGCCACGGCCGCCAGGTAGCTCGCCTTGACCTTGGCCGCGTCGTCGACGCCGGCGGGCACGCGATAGGTGAGCAGATCGAGCAGGAAGGCACCGTCCTTGGCGTTCGCGCTCTTGAGGAGCTCGATGGCTTCGGCGGTTTGCTTCGCGCTCAATGGCAGCGGCGGAATACCGAGCGCGGCGCGTTCGGCAACATGGTCAACGTAGGCTTGCAACATCTTCTTTTCTCCGGAAACTGGGGCTGGCGGGCGTGCAGTGCGGCAAGCAAGAGCCGCGCCGCACCCCGTGTTTGGTAAGACTACTTCTTGGCCGCGTCGGCGCCTTCGAACAGGCTCTTGGGCGGGTTCTTCTTCATTTCTTCGGCAAACGCGACCTGCTCGGCCGTCTGGCATTCGTCGGCAATGCGCAGGCCTGCCTTCTGGTTCATCAACATCGACTTGTTGCCCAGCTGCAGCCACATGGCGCCTGCGCGGGGGTCTTCGAGGCGGATGGCGCCGGTGCGGCTTTCGACCGGGTGCATGCGGTACTTCAGGCCCTTGGTCGACACGTTGAAGAAGCCGGGCTTCTTCTCGTCAGCTGCCACGGTCACGTCGGCACCGAGTTCGCACTGGGCCTTGCCGAGCGAAACGCGCTTGGCGACTTCGAGGTCGGCATCGGTCAGCACGATGTTGGTTTCGTCGGCAATGGGCGTCACTTCTTCGACGGCCTTGGCGGCCTTGCGGGTGACCTGCTTCTTGGGGGGCGCCTTCTTGGCTTCAGCCTTGGCGGCCGGCTTGGCGGGGGTGGTCTGCGCCGTGGCGGCAAACGGGAGCGCCAGGGCCAGGGCTGCGATCAGAGCAATTTTCTTCATGGGTGTTTCCTTGAGGCTGGATTCGTAGGTTTCAGGAGGCCGCGAGTGCAAACCAGGCTTTTGCCTCTGGAGGCAACGCGCGCCCTGTTGCGTGGGCACGCGTCAGCACTTGCCAAAAATGGCGATAGCTCGCGCGGTCGTGCAATGTGCCATCAATTTGTGTCGGCGCCCAATCCGCGAGTGCGGCATTTGTAATGATTTCTACGGCAATCTGAATCTGGGCCTCGTCTGGCGCAAACGCCTCGAGGATCGGCCGGATCTGGTTCGGGTGAATGCTCCACATGCGCGTGTAGCCGAATTCGGTGGCCGCCTTGCGGGCCGCCGTGCGCATGGCGTCGGTGTTGTTGAACTCGGTAACCACGCAGTGCGAAGGCACCTTGCCGTAGGCGTGCGCTGCGGATGCGATGGCCAGCTTGGCGCGCACCACCAGCGGATGCGTGAACTGGCCGGCGGCCCCCATGCCATCGGCCGGAATGGCTCCCGCATGGGCGGAAACGAAATCCATCAGACCGAAGCTCAGCGATTGCACACGCGGGTGCGCCGCAATTTCGAATGCGTTGTGCACCGCCAGCGGCGATTCGATGAGCACGTGCAGCGGCAACGCATCGGCGTCGGCCGCCTCGAGCGCCGCCACGGCCTGCGCCACGTCGGCCACAGATTCGACCTTGGGCACCATCAGGTGGCTGAGCCGCTGGCCGGCACGCCCGGCAATGGTGATCACGTCGCCGGCAAAGGCCGGGTGATCGACAGGATGAACGCGCACGCCGACACGCATGCCCGGCTTTGCGGCAAGCGCCAGTTCAGTGACAAGCGCGGCGTGCTCGGCCTCGCCGCCCACGGGGGCGCCGTCTTCGCAATCGAGCGTGACGTCGAATACGCAGGCACCGAATTCATCGGCCATTTCGGCCTGCAGAGCGAGGCTCTTCTTCATGCGGGCTTCAACGCCGCTGTAGTGGTCGCAGACGGGCAAGGTCACGGCACCGGCTTGCGCGCCAAGCAACACTTCGCCGGGATGGACGGACTTCGTCATGCCTTTTTCTGCGCCACGATGAACATGCGCGGAAAGGCAAGCAGCCGCTTGCCGTCGGCACGGGCGGGATAGGCCTGGTCGACACAGCGTTCGTATTCGGCCAGGTAGCTTGCGCGCAGCTCATCCGGCAACCGGTCGACGAAAGGCTTCAGCCCGGTGCCGCGCACCCATTCGACAATGGCTGCGGCGTCGGCCATGGGGTGCTGGTAGATGGTGTGCCACACATCGACCTTGGCCGCTTCGGGCGCCAGCAGGTCGTAGTAGCCGCCGAGCGGCAGCAGCAGCGTGCGCATGCGATCAGCGTCGCCGATGGGCTCCGCCCACGGCGCCTCGGAGGCCACGGCGCGCATCAGGCGGTGCGTGGGCTCCTGGCGGTTGTCGGGCATCTGGACGGCGAGCACGCCGCCCGGCGCCAGCGCAGCAAAGAGGCGCGGGATCAGCGTTTCATGATCCGGCACCCACTGCAGGGCTGCGTTGGCATAAATGAGGTCGGGCGCTTGGTCTTGCGGCGCCCAGGTCGCGATGTCGCTCAATTCGAAGCTTGCCTGCGGCAGGCGCTCGCGCGCGCTGGCCAGCATGGCTTCGGAGTTGTCGGTCCCGACGACACGCGCCTTCGGGAACCGGTGAAACAGCAGCTCGGTGGAATTGCCCGGCCCGCAGCCGAGGTCGACCACATGGGCCGCCTCGGACAGCGACACCCGCGCCAGGAGCTCCTGTGCGGGCCGGGTGCGCTCGTCCTCGTAGCGACGGTAGAGCGCGGGGTTCCAGTCGAGCATGCCGATGCAGCGATTTCGATTACAGGAGGTGAGCGACGCCCGCCTGCTCGCCCTGCAGCTCCTCCAGGGTCTTGTTGATGCGTTCCTGGCTGAATGCATCGATTTCCAGGCCTTCGACCAGCTTGTATTCGCCGTTTTCGCAGGTCACGGGGAAGCCGAACATCGTGTCCTTCGGAATGCCGTATTGGCCGTCCGACGGAATGCCCATGGTGACCCACTTGCCGTTGGTGCCCAGGGCCCAGTCGCGCATGTGGTCGATGGCGGCGTTGGCGGCCGAGGCGGCCGACGAGAGACCGCGTGCCTCGATGATGGCCGCGCCGCGCTTGCCGACGGTCGGCAGGAAGGTGTTGGCGTTCCATTCCTGGTCGTTGATCATCTTGGCGACGCTTTCGCCGTTGATGGTGGCAAAGCGGTAGTCGGCGTACATCGTGGGCGAGTGGTTGCCCCACACGACGAGCTTTTCGATGTCGGCCACGGGCTTGCCCGTCTTGGCGGCGATCTGGCTGGCAGCGCGGTTGTGGTCCAGGCGCAGCATGGCGGTGAAGTTCTTGCGCGGCAGGTCAGGGGCGCTCTTCATTGCGATGTAGGCGTTGGTGTTGGCGGGGTTGCCGACCACCAGCACCTTCACGTTGCGGCTGGCAACGGCGTTCAGCGCCTTGCCTTGCGCCGTGAAGATGGCGCCGTTGACGGCCAGCAGTTCGGCACGTTCCATGCCCGGGCCGCGCGGACGCGAGCCAACCAGCAATGCGTAGTCGGCGTCCTTGAAGGCGGTCATCGGGTCGCCGTGGGCTTCCATGCCGGCCAGCAGCGGGAAAGCGCAGTCGTCGAGTTCCATCATCACGCCCTTGAGCGCCTTCTGGGCCTTCTCGTCGGGGATTTCGAGCAATTGCAGGATGACCGGCTGGTCTTTGCCGAGCATTTCGCCCGACGCGATACGGAACAACAGGGCGTAACCGATTTGACCGGCGGCACCGGTGACGGCAACGCGGACGGGTTTTTTGCTCATGGGAAGACTCCAGAAGATGGTGAAAACGGTATCGGCGGGCGCGCTTGGCGCCGGTGTCCTGCAGGGCGGGAATCCTTCCCGCGGCGCAGGCCGGCCCGCATTTTAAGCCGAATCGATGCAGCCCGTCTTATGTCTTATATAAGATATGCTCGGAGGTTCCGCCACGGCGCACCCCACCGCTGCCATGAATGCCACCGTCCTCGAAGACTCCGCGACGCCTTCCTTCAGTCCGCTCTACCAGCAGATCAAGACCTTGATCCTGCAGAGCCTGCAGGCCGGCGAGTGGAAGCCGGGCGAACCGATCCCGAGCGAGATGGACCTTGCCGTGCGGTATCGCGTGAGCCAGGGCACGGTGCGCAAGGCCATCGACGAGCTGGCAGCCGAAAACCTGGTGGTGCGGCGCCAGGGCAAGGGCACCTTCGTCGCCACTCATGCCGAGCAGCACGTGCAGTACCGCTTCCTGAAGCTCGTGCCCGATGTCGGCACGCCAAGCACCGAAGGCCCGGCCGAACGCACCATCATCGATTGCCGCCGCCAGCGCGCCTCGGCCGACGTGGCGCGCGCATTGGCGCTGCGCACCGGCGACGCGGTGCTGCAGGTGCGGCGCGTGCTCGCCTACGGCGGCGTACCGACCATTCTCGAAGACCTGTGGCTCCCCGGCGCCCCGTTCAAGGGCCTCACGGCCGAGCGGCTGCGGGCCTGGCCCGGCCCGATGTACGCGATGTTCGAAACCGAATTCGGCGTGCGGATGGTGCGCGCCGAAGAAAAAATCCGTGCGGTGCTGCCCGATGCGGAGCAGGCGGCGCTGCTCGACGTGTCGCTGCAGATGCCCTTGCTCAGCGTGGAGCGCCTGGCGCACACGTATCACGACACGCCGATGGAATTGCGCCGCGGCCTGTATCGCACCGACACGCACCACTACCGGAATCAGCTCGGCTGAGATCGCGCCCAGATGAAACCACGATCGAACCGCATTGCAGCACCTGCGCACCGCGCGCAGCACGCTCCGAAGTCAATAGCATCCGACTTCGGTACTGCGCCGACGCGGGCACCTCCGCCATGCAATGGTGCATTGCAATAGAATTTTGCGTTGTTTGCATTCCGCAGAAGAAACAAAAGCGTTCGCTATCAGAACAAGCCACCAAGCCACGAAAGCCTCCCCCCAATGACAGAGCTTGCAACCCCTCCCCGGCCGCCGCGCCGCGAATTCCGGAACATCAATGCCTTTACCGATCTCACGACCTACCGGCTGCCGCCGGCCGGCATCGTGTCGATCCTGCACCGCGTGAGCGGTGTGCTCATGTTCCTGCTGCTGCCGTTCATCATCTGGATGTTCGACACCTCGCTTTCGTCCGACTATTCGTTCGCCAGATTCAAGGCCGCCTTCAACAGCGGCCTTGGTTTCGTTCCGGGCTGGTTCTTCAAGCTGGTCGCGCTCGCACTGATCTGGGCCTACCTGCACCACTTCATCGCCGGCCTGCGCCACCTCTGGATGGACGTGAGCCACGCCGCCGTCACCAAGGAGTTCGGACACAGCTCCGCCCTGGTCACGCTGGCCCTGAGCGTTCTGCTCACCGTGGTGCTCGGCGCCAAGTTGTTCGGCCTGTACTGAGAAGGAGCCAACCATGTCTGTGAATTACGGCTCCAAGCGCATCGTCGTCGGCGCACATTACGGTTTGCGCGACTGGCTCAGCCAGCGCATCACGGGCGGCCTGATGGCGCTCTTCACGATCATCCTGCTCGCGCAACTGATCTTCACGCGTGGCCCGCTCGGCTACGACCTCTGGGCCGGCATCTTCGCCGCGCAGTGGATGAAGGTGCTGACCTTCTCCGTGATCGCTTCCCTGCTCTATCACGTATGGGTTGGCATGCGCGACGTGTGGATGGACTACGTCCAGCCCGTCGGCATTCGCCTCGCCCTGCAAATTTTCACCATCGTCTGGCTTGTCGGTTGTGCGGGTTGGGCCATTCAAGTGCTTTGGAAGATCTGACCCCACCATGACCTACACAAAAGAACAAATCACCAAGCGCAAGTTCGACGTCGTGATCGTCGGCGCCGGCGGCTCCGGCATGCGCGCTTCGCTGCAACTGGCCCGCGCCGGCCTGAACGTGGCGGTGCTCTCCAAGGTGTTCCCCACCCGTTCGCACACCGTGGCCGCCCAAGGCGGCGTGGGCGCATCGCTCGGCAACATGAGCGAAGACAACTGGCACTACCACTTCTACGACACCATCAAGGGCTCCGACTGGCTCGGCGACCAGGACGCGATCGAGTTCATGTGCCGTGAAGCACCCAAGGTGGTGTACGAGCTCGAGCACTTCGGCATGCCGTTCGACCGCAACCCCGACGGCACGATCTACCAGCGTCCGTTCGGCGGCCACACGGCCAACTACGGCGAAAAGCCCGTGCAGCGCGCCTGCGCCGCGGCCGACCGCACCGGCCACGCCATGCTGCACACGCTCTACCAGAAGAACGTCGAGGCACGCACCCAGTTCTTCGTCGAGTGGATGGCGCTCGACCTGATCCGCGACGCCGAAGGCGACGTGGTCGGCGTTACGGCCCTCGAAATGGAAACCGGCGACCTGCACATCCTGCAGGCCAAGACCGTGCTGCTGGCCACCGGCGGCGCGGGCCGCATCTTCCAGGCCTCGACCAACGCCTTCATCAACACCGGCGACGGCCTGGGCATGGCCGCGCGTTCGGGCATTCCGCTGCAGGACATGGAGTTTTGGCAGTTCCACCCGACCGGCGTGGCCGGTGCCGGCGTGCTGTTGACCGAAGGCTGCCGCGGCGAAGGCGCCATCTTGCTCAACAGCAACGGCGAACGCTTCATGGAGCGCTATGCGCCCACGCTGAAAGACCTGGCACCGCGCGACTTCGTCTCGCGCTCGATGGACCAGGAAATCAAGGAAGGCCGCGGCTGCGGTCCCAACAAGGACTATGTGCTGCTGAAGCTCGACCACCTCGGTGCCGAGACCATCCACAAGCGCCTGCCCTCGGTGTATGAAATCGGCGTGAATTTCGCCAACGTCGACATCACCAAGGAGCCGATTCCCGTGGTGCCGACCATCCACTACCAGATGGGCGGCATTCCGACCAACATCAATGGCCAGGTCGTCATCCAGAAGGGTGAAGACAACAGCGCCGTGGTGAACGGTCTCTACGCCGTGGGCGAATGCTCCTGTGTGAGCGTGCACGGCGCCAACCGTCTGGGCACCAACTCGCTGCTCGACCTGCTGGTGTTCGGCCGCGCGGCCGGCAACCACATCGTCGAATTCAACGACAAGCACAAGGAACACAAGGAACTGCCCAAGGATGCGGCCGACCGCACCCTGGAGCGCCTGAACGAACTCGAAGCCGCAACCGGCGGCGAGTACGCCCAGGACGTGGCCGGCGAGATCCGCGCCGTCATGCAGCAGCACGCCGCCGTGTTCCGCAAGCAGGCCTCGATGGACGAAGGCGTGGTCAAGATCGCTGCCGTGCGCGAGCGCGTCAGGTCGATCGGCCTGAAGGACAAGTCCAAGGTGTTCAACACCGCCCGCATCGAAGCGCTCGAAGTCGACAACCTGATCGAAGTGGCGCAGGCCACCATGGTCTCGGCCGCTGCCCGCAAGGAATGCCGCGGTGCTCACACGGTGGAAGACTACGAGCGTCCCGCGGACGACCCGGTCGCACCGCTGGGCCGCGACGACGCCAACTGGATGAAGCACACCCTCTGGTACAGCGCGGACAACCGCCTCTCATACAAGCCCGTCAAGCTGCAGCCGCTGACGGTGGCTTCGGTGCCCCCCAAGGTCCGCACGTTCTAAGAATATTTACAAGGTCATACGATGAAGCGCACATTCCAAATCTACCGCTACGACCCGGACAAGGACGCCAAGCCCTACATGCAGACCATCGAGATCGAACTCGACGGCCATGAGCGCATGCTGCTCGACGCCCTGATGAAGCTCAAGGCACAGGATCCCACGCTGTCGTTCCGCCGCTCGTGCCGCGAAGGCGTCTGCGGCTCCGACGCCATGAACATCAACGGCAAGAACGGCCTCGCCTGCCTGACCAACATGCTCACGCTCAAGGGCACGATCGTGTTGAAGCCTCTGCCGGGCCTGCCGGTGATCCGCGACCTGATCGTGGACATGACGCAGTTCTTCAAGCAGTACAACTCCATCAAGCCGTACCTGCAGAACGACAACGTGCCGCCCGAGAAGGAGCGCCTGCAGTCGCCCGAAGAGCGCGACGAGCTCAACGGCCTCTACGAGTGCATTCTGTGCGCGAGCTGCTCCACGAGCTGCCCGAGCTTCTGGTGGAACCCCGACAAGTTCGTGGGCCCGGCCGGCCTGCTGCAGGCTTACCGCTTCATCGCCGACAGCCGCGACGAAGCCACCGCCGAGCGCCTGGACAACCTCGAGGACCCGTACCGCCTGTTCCGCTGCCACACGATCATGAACTGCGTGGACGTGTGCCCGAAGAACCTGAACCCGACGAAGGCGATCGGCAAGATCAAGGAACTGATGGTGCGCCGCGCCATCTGATCCTTTGCCGAGAGAAACCATGCAAACCGCCGCCGAACTCGCACAGCCTCTCAGCGAACGTGCGCTGAGCAAGCTGAAATGGCGCTGCCGGCGCGGTCTGCTCGAGAACGACCTGTTCATCGCGCGCTTCTTCGAGCGGCACGAGTCGCACATGACCGTCGGCCAGGCGGGAGCGATGGAGACATTGATGGACCTGTCGGACAACGACCTCCTCGATCTTCTGCTGCGAAGAAAGGAGCCCGAGCCCGCATGGGCCGGGGCCGAGGTGGTCGAGTTGCTCCAGCTGATGCGCACCGACGGCGCGCAGCGTCCCGCCACCTCTGTTTCCGCCTCCGTTTCCTCTTCGCCTTCCTGAATACTCTCTGAAAGAAACCCGAAATGAAAGCTTCCGATACCAAGGCCACGCTGTCGTTCAGCAACGGCGGCGACAGCGTCGAACTGCCGATCTACAAGGGCACCGTGGGCCCGGACGTGATCGACATCCGCAAGCTGTATGCACAGACCGGCATGTTCACCTATGACCCGGGTTTCATGTCGACGGCCGCATGTCAGTCGGCCATCACGTACATCGACGGCGACAAGGGCGAACTGCTGTACCGCGGCTACCCCATCGAGCAGCTCGCAACCAACTGCGACTTCCTCGAAACCTGCCACCTGCTGCTCTACGGAGAGTTGCCCGACCAGGCCAAGAAGACCAACTTCACCAAGCTCGTGACCAACCACACGATGGTCAACGAGCAGATGCAGTTCTTCCTGCGCGGCTTCCGCCGCGATGCGCACCCGATGGCCATCATGACCGGCCTGGTGGGCGCCCTGTCGGCCTTCTATCACGACAGCACGGACATCAACAATCCCGAGCACCGCGAGATCGCCGCGATCCGCCTGATCGCGAAGATGCCCACGCTCGTGGCCATGGCCTACAAGTACACGATCGGCCAGCCGTACATGTACCCGAAGAACGACCTGAGCTACGCGGGCAACTTCCTGCACATGATGTTTGCCACGCCGTGCGAGGAGTACAAGGTGAACCCGGTGCTCGAGCGCGCGCTCGACCGCATCTTCATCCTGCACGCAGACCATGAGCAGAACGCTTCGACCTCGACCGTGCGCCTGTGCGGCTCGTCGGGCACCAATCCCTTCGCGGCCATTGCGGCCGGCGTGGCCTGCCTCTGGGGCCCTGCCCACGGCGGCGCAAACGAAGCGGCGCTCAACATGCTGTACGACATCCAGAAGGAAGGCGGCGTCGAGAAGATCGGCGAGTTCATCAAGAAGGTGAAGGACAAGAACTCGAACGTCAAGCTCATGGGCTTTGGCCACCGCGTGTACAAGAACTACGACCCGCGCGCCAAGCTGATGCAGGAAACCTGCAATGAAGTGCTGACCGAGCTGGGCCTGGAAAACGATCCGCTCTTCAAGCTCGCCAAGGAACTGGAAAAGATCGCCCTCGAAGACGAATACTTCGTCTCGCGCAAGCTTTACCCGAACGTGGACTTCTACTCGGGCATCGTGCAGCGCGCCATCGGCATTCCCGTGCCGCTGTTCACCGCGATCTTCGCGCTGGCTCGCACGGTTGGCTGGATTGCCCAGCTGAACGAAATGATCGGCGACCCCGAGTACAAGATCGGCCGCCCGCGCCAGCTGTTCGAAGGCTCGCCCAAGCGCGACGTGCAGCCCATCGGCAAGCGCTGAAGGCGCACCGGCGCTCACCGCAGAAAGCTGCCCTCGGGCAGCTTTTTTGCGTCTTGGCTGACAGGATTGATGGCGGGGCCTCGGTACTTTGTGTATCGGAGGCCCGAGGTCGGGCCGCCTTTTTCAACGCCTTCAGGAGATCCGTCATGAAGAAAATTGCCGCGCTGATTGCCGTCACCTTCGCGTTTGCCGTCCCGCTG
The DNA here is from genome assembly GCF_037204085.1 of Variovorax sp. CCNWLW235. Lineage (NCBI taxonomy): Bacteria > Pseudomonadati > Pseudomonadota > Betaproteobacteria > Burkholderiales > Comamonadaceae > Variovorax > Variovorax sp. CCNWLW235. The sequence continues at coordinate 272,822 of NZ_JBBCBW010000002.1, forward strand.
TCCGGCTGCAACACCTTCCGGGGTGCGGGCCAGGACATCCAGAAGGGCGGCGAAAAAGTAGAAGACGCCGCCAAGAAGCGCCAGTAAGCAGGCACCGACCCCGGGTCTTTCGAGACCTGCGTACCGCGCGCTGACGCACGCCCTGCTCCCTCGCCTGAAAAGCGAGGAGCGGGCGTTTTGCCGTGTGCAGCGTGGGAATTCACCGCGCACGGGGTTCTAGGCTAAGCTCCTCGCCTCAGGGCAACGAACCCATCGCAGATGACGATGGCAAGTTGATCAAAACCCAGAGAAAATGGCGAACTCATCGCCAGACGCGATGTCCGACACCCCATGAGCACTTCCGAACGCAATTTCGCCCGGCGCATCGACCTCACGTCGCTGCAGTTGTTCGTGGCCGTGTGCGAATTGGGCAGCATCGGGCGGGCGGCGGAGCGCGAATTCATTGCCGCCTCGGCCATCAGCAAGCGGCTGTCCGACCTTGAAGCCACCCTGGGCACCACCCTCCTCTACCGCCATGCGCGCGGGGTCGATCTTTCGCCCGCGGGGGAAAGCCTGCTGCACCATGCGCGGTCGGTGCTCTACAGCCTCGAGAAGATGCAGGGCGAACTCAGCGAATACGCCGAGGGCGTGCGTGGCCATGTGCGGGTGCACGCCAACATCTCGGCCATCGTGCAGTTTCTTCCTGAGGACCTCGGCGCCTTCACGCGCGAGCACGACGCGATCAAGATCGACCTGGAAGAGCACCTGAGCAACGAAGTGGTGCGCGCGGTGCAGGAAGGCGCCGCCGACCTGGGTATTTGCCATATTCCCGACGGCACGAACGAATTGCAGACGCTGCCCTACCGCCACGACCGGCTCGTGCTGATCGTGCCCGCCGGGCACCCGCTTGCAACGCAAGGTTCTATCGATTTCACGGCTTCGCTCGACTTTGATCACGTCGGGCTGCACACCAACAGCTCGATCTACGTGGCCATGCACCAGGCCGCGGTTGAAGCGGGCCGCAGCGTCAAGCTGCGCATCCACGTGACCGGCCTCGACGCGATGTGCCGCATGATCGACAACGGCCTGGGCATCGGCGTGATGCCGCAGCGCGCATTCGAACTGCTGCAGGCCGGCATCGGAAGCCGCCTGTGCAGCGTGGCGCTGAACGACGCCTGGTCGAACCGCGAAATCCGGCTGGTGGCGCGCGACTTCTCCACCCTGCCGGTGGCCGCGCGCACGCTGGTCAACCATTTGCACACGCCGGCCACCGCCCACGATGCGGCCGAGCCGATGGCCGCATAGAAAACAAGACAATTCACTTCCCCACGAAAGACAAGAGAACGACATGGCACGCACGCTCTACGACAAGATCTGGGACGAACACGTCGTCCACACCGAGGAAGACGGCACCGCCATCCTCTACATCGACCGCCACCTGGTGCATGAAGTGACCAGCCCGCAGGCCTTCGAGGGTCTGCGCGAAGCCGGCCGCAAGCTGTGGCGCATCAGCTCGGTGGTGGCCACGGCCGACCACAACACGCCCACCACGGGCTGGGAGCGCGGCTACGAAGGCATTGCCGATCCCACCAGCAAGGAGCAGGTCACCACGCTCGACAAGAACATTGCGGAGTTCGGTGCTGCGGCGTTCTTTCCGTTCCTGAGCAAGCGCCAGGGCATCGTGCATGTGATCGGCCCCGAATCGGGCGCCACGCTGCCCGGCATGACCGTGGTCTGCGGCGACTCGCACACCTCCACGCACGGCGCATTCGGCGCGCTGGCGCACGGCATCGGCACCAGCGAGGTGGAGCACGTGATGGCCACGCAAACGCTGCTCGGCAAGAAGGCGAAGAACATGCTGGTGAAGGTCGAAGGCAAGCTGCCGTTCGGCTGCACCGCCAAGGACATCGTGCTCGCGATCATCGGCAAGATCGGCACCGCAGGCGGCACGGGCTACACCATCGAATTCGCGGGCTCTGCGATTCGCGACCTGAGCATGGAAGGCCGCATGACGGTCTGCAACATGGCCATCGAGGCCGGCGCTCGCGCGGGGCTCGTGGCGGTCGACGAGAAGACCATCAACTACATCAAGGGCCGCCCGCTCGCCCCCTCCGGCGTGGAATGGGACCAGGCCGTGGCTTACTGGCGCACGCTGCAGTCCGACCCCGACGCGAAGTTCGACGCCGTGGTCGAACTCGACGCGACACAGATCCAGCCGCAGGTGACCTGGGGCACGTCGCCTGAAATGGTGGTCGACATCAACGGCCGCGTGCCCGATCCCGACAAGGAAAAAGACGCCAGCAAGCGCGGCGCCATCGAGCGCGCACTGGTCTACATGGGCCTGGAGCCCAACAAGGCGATGAACGACATCTTCATCGACAAGGTGTTCATCGGCTCGTGCACCAACAGCCGCATCGAGGACATGCGCGAAGCCGCGGCCGTGGTGAAGAAGCTCGGCCAGAAGGTTGCGAAGAACGTGAAGCTCGCGATGGTGGTTCCGGGCTCCGGCGTGGTGAAGGAACAGGCCGAGCGCGAAGGCCTCGACGTGATCTTCAAGGCCGCGGGCTTCGAATGGCGCGAGCCCGGCTGCTCGATGTGCCTGGCCATGAACGCCGATCGTCTGGAGCCTGGCGAGCGCTGCGCATCGACCAGCAACCGCAACTTCGAAGGCCGCCAGGGCGCCGGTGGCCGCACCCACCTGGTGAGCCCGGCCATGGCTGCCGCCGCTGCGGTGCACGGCCACTTTGTCGATGTGCGCACCTTCGCCTGAGCAAGAAAAGACAAGAGAGATTCACATGCAGAAATTCACCGTGCACAAGGGCCTTGTCGCCCCCATGGACCGCGAAAACGTCGATACCGACGCGATCATTCCGAAGCAGTTCCTCAAGTCGATCAAGCGCACCGGCTTTGGCCAGAACCTGTTCGACGAGTGGCGTTATCTGGACGCCGGCTTTCCGGGCCAGGACCCGGCCAGCCGCAAGCCGAACCCCGACTTCGTGCTGAACCAGCCGCGCTACGCCGGCGCATCCGTCCTCCTGGCGCGCAAGAACTTCGGCTGCGGTTCGTCGCGCGAACATGCGCCGTGGGCGCTCGACCAGTACGGCTTTCGCGCGATCATTGCGCCAAGCTACGCCGACATCTTCTTCAACAACAGCTTCAAGAACGGCCTGCTGCCGATCGTGCTGCCCGAAGCGCAGGTGGCGCAGCTGTTCGACGAGACCTTTGCCTTTCCCGGCTACTCGCTGACCATCGACCTGGAGCGCCAGGTGGTCGTGAAGCCCGACGGCGGCGAGTTTGCTTTCGACGTGCAGGCCTTCCGCAAGTACTGCCTCATCAACGGGCTGGACGACATCGGCCTGACGCTGCGCCACAAGGACAAGATCAAGGCCTTCGAGGCCGAGCGGCTGGCCCAGAAGCCGTGGCTTGCGCACACGATGATTGCCTGAAGCTTCGCATCTCCCATTTCAAACCTCAGACCAACTTATGAAAATCGCAGTTCTCCCGGGTGACGGCATCGGCACCGAAATCGTGGCCGAAGCCATCCGCGTGCTCGACGCGCTCGACCTCTCGTTCGAAATGGAAACTGCGCTGGTCGGCGGCGCGGCCTACGAGGCCCATGGCCATCCGCTCCCCGAATCGACGCTCAAGCTCGCAAAGGAAGCGGACGCGGTGCTGTTTGGTGCCGTCGGCGACTGGAAGTACGACAAGCTCGACCGCCCCCTGCGCCCCGAACAGGCGATTCTTGGCCTGCGCAAGAACCTCGGCCTGTTCGCCAATTTCCGCCCGGCCATCTGCTACGAGCAGCTGGTGGACGCGTCGAGCCTCAAGCCCGAGCTCATCGCGGGCCTGGACATTCTCATCATCCGCGAGCTGACCGGCGACATCTACTTCGGCCAGCCGCGCGGCCGCCGCACCGCCGTGGACGGGCACTTTCCGGGCGCCGAAGAAGCCTTCGACACAATGCGCTATTCGCGCCCCGAGGTCGAGCGCATTGCCCGCGTGGCCTTCGAAGCGGCCCGCAAGCGCAACAAGCGCGTGACCAGTGTCGACAAGGCCAACGTGCTCGAGACCTTCCAGTTCTGGAAGGACGTGGTGACCGAGGTGCACAAGGACTACCCGGACATCGAGCTCGACCACATGTACGTCGACAACGCAGCCATGCAGCTGGTGAAGGCGCCCAAGAAGTTCGACGTGATCGTCACTGGCAACATGTTCGGCGACATCCTCTCGGACGAGGCCGCCATGCTCACCGGCTCCATCGGCATGCTGCCCTCGGCCTCGCTCAATTCGAGCAACCAGGGCCTGTATGAACCCAGCCACGGCAGCGCGCCCGACATTGCCGGCAAAGGGGTTGCCAATCCTTTGGCTACAATACTGTCCGCTGCCATGATGCTCCGTTTTTCACTCAACCAAGCCGAAGCTGCCGACCGTATCGAGTCGGCGGTCAAGCATGTGCTCGCCTCCGGGCTGCGCACGGGTGACATCTGGTCAGAAGGTACGAAGCGCGTCGGCACCCGTGAGATGGGCGACGCGGTTGTTGCAGCAATCACCAAAAAGACGATTACCGGCTAACCGCAGCCCGCTTCGTCACGCCCCTCCCCGGCTCGACGAGTCGGGGGCAAAAAAGACAATTTCTTTCTTTTTCACAAGGGCAAACTGAAATGGCGAACGCATCTCAACCTCTGGTCGGCCTTGTAGGCTGGCGCGGCATGGTCGGCTCGGTCCTGATGGACCGCATGCAGGCCGAAGGCGACTTCGGGCTCATCGAGCCGCTGTTCTTCTCGACCTCCAACGCCGGCGGCAAGGCCCCGGCCATGGCCAGGAACGAGACCGCGTTGAAGGATGCGAACGACATCGACGCACTGAAGAAGTGCGACATCATCATCACCTGCCAGGGCGGCGACTACACCAGCGAGGTGTTCCCCAAGCTGCGCGCTGCGGGCTGGAGCGGCCACTGGATCGACGCCGCTTCCACGCTGCGCATGAACAACGACGCGGTCATCGTGCTCGATCCCGTCAACCTGCCGGTCATCCAGAATGCGCTCGCCAACGGCGGCAAGAACTGGATCGGCGGCAACTGCACCGTGAGCTGCATGCTCATGGGCGTGGGCGCCCTCTACAAGGCCGGCTTGGTCGAGTGGATGACCAGCATGACCTACCAGGCTGCCTCAGGCGGCGGTGCGCAGCACATGCGCGAGCTGCTGACGCAGTTCGGCACCTTGAATGCCGAGGTGCGCGCGCTGCTGGACGACCCGAAGTCGGCCATTCTCGAAATCGACCGCAAGGTGCTGCACAAGCAGCAGAATCTGAGCGCGGCTGAAACCGCCAATTTCGGCGCCCCGCTCGGCGGCTCGCTGATTCCCTGGATCGACAAGGACCTGGGCGACGGCACCTCCAAGGAAGAATGGAAGGCCGGCGCCGAAACCAACAAGATTCTCGGCCAAGGTGCCGGCTTCGGTACCGCCGCAGTGCCGGTCGACGGCTTCTGCGTGCGCATCGGCGCGATGCGCTGCCACAGCCAGGCATTGACCTTCAAGCTCAAGAAGGACGTGCCGCTGGCAGACATCGAGGCCATGATCGCGGCCGACAACCCGTGGGCCAAGGTGGTGCCGAACACCCGCGAGGCCAGCCTCAAGGACCTGACGCCGGTGGCCGTCACGGGCACCATGAACATCCCGGTGGGCCGCATCCGCAAGCTGGCAATGGGGCCTGAATACGTCGGCGCTTTCACCATCGGCGACCAGCTGTTGTGGGGCGCGGCCGAACCGCTGCGCCGCATGCTGCGCATCTTGCTCGAGGCTTGATGGGGGCGCGCCGGCTCTCCGCAAGCCCGAAATGTTGCTCAACAGCAACGGAAGATGTGTGCGTAAGTATGCGCGTACTGGGTAGAACAGGCGCAGCGCCTTGTCAGTACCCGGTGTTGGTGCTAACGTCCTCTTACAATTTCTGGGCCTGAGCCGCCCCCTATCAGCATGACAAGACATCTGTTGCCCGCGGCCCGCCCATCGGCCGCTCGCCCTTCTCTGCCTTTGAAAGGCCTCCGCCTTTCCGTTCTCGGTGCCGCCATGGCGGTTGCCTTGGGCGTTTCGAGCACCGATGCGAGCGCTTTTGCACTGGGCCAACTGAAGGTGCAATCGGCACTGGGCGAGCCCCTTCGCGCTGAAATCGACGTCACCGAAATGGCGGCCGCTGAAGCGGACAGCCTGAAGATCAACGTTGCCAGCGCCGACGCCTTCAAGAATGCAGGCGTTCCATACAACGCGGCCTTGAGCGACGTGAAGGCAACGCTGCAGCGCCGCGCCGGCGGGCAATACGTGGTGCGGCTGACGGGCACGCGTCCGCTCAACGACCCCTTCATCGACCTGTTGCTCGAAGCCAACGGCTCGTCGGGCCGCATGGTGCGCGACTACACCGTGCTGCTCGACCCGCCGGTGACGCGCCAGGCAGCGCCAAGCGCGCCGATTTCTCCGTCTACGCCGCAGATCGGCACGGCCCCGGCAGAGCGCTCGGGCCAAGCCCCGGCCCGCACGCGCCGCGAGCGCGCTCCTGTCGCGCCCGTCACCGCACCGCCGGCCGCCGCGCCGGCACCGGCACCAGCTACTTCGGCTGCCCCAGCCCCCAGCGCCGCGGCGCCGATTCGTCCGACAAGCGGCGAACAGGTCACGGTGCAGCGCGGCGATACCGCCAGCAAGATCGCCGGAGCCTACAAATCGGCCGACGTCTCGCTCGACCAGATGCTGGTGGCGCTCCTGCTTTCCAACCCCGATGCTTTCATCGGCGGCAACGTCAATCGCATCAAGGCCGGCGCCGTGCTCGACCTGCCAAGCGCAGCCGAGGCCGGTGCCATTCTTCCCGCGGAAGCGAAGCGCACCATCACCGCGCAAAGCCGCGACTTCGGTGCCTACCGCCAGCGCCTGGCAGAGAACGCGCCCACCGCCAACGTGGCCGCAGCAGGCCGCAATGCCTCGGGCAAGGTGCAAGCCAACGTCGAAGACCGCAACGCCACCGCAAGCGCACCCGACAAGCTGACGATCTCCCAAGGCAGCGCGGCTGCCCGCGCCGCCGACGAGAAGGTCGCGCAGGCACGGCAGGCGCAGGACAGCAACAACCGCGTTGCGGAGCTTTCCAAGAACATCAACGAACTGGCCAAGCTCAAGGCGGCCACCGGCTCGGCCGCCGCGGGCGCGGCGCCGGCACCGGCACCGGCACCAGCCGCTCCGGGCATTCCGGTTCCCAATCCGGGCGTAGCCGCCACGGCATCGCCGGCAGCGGCCACGCCAGCACCCGCCGCGGCTGCGGCCCCTGTCGCTCCCGCGGCTCCTGCTGCAGCGCCTGCGGCTCCAGCGGCACCGGCCACTGCTTCGGCCCCGGCAGAAGCTTCCGCGCCCGTCGCGGCAGCAACGCCCGCAACCGCTCCCACCGCCGCAGCCCCTGACGCCAACGCATCGGTTGAAACCATGCCGGGCGCTCCCGCCGCGGCCGCCAGCGCAGCCGCCCCTGCGCCGGCACCCAAGCCGGTGGTCAAGGCAGCCCCGCCGCCGCCCCCGGTCGAGCGCAGCTTCCTCGACGAGTTGATGGAGAACCCGCTGATGCTCGCCGGCGCGGCGCTGATCGCACTGCTGATCGGCTTCCTGCTCTACCGCGTGCTGGGCCGCCGGCGCGAGGAAATGAGCGAAAGCGTGTTCCTCGAAAGCCGCATTCCCAAGGACTCGTTCTTCGGTGCCAGCGGCGGCGAGTCGGTCGACACCAAGCACCGCGGCGATTCCACGGTTTCGTCGCTGTCGTACTCGCCAAGCCAACTCGACGCGGGCGATGTCGACCCCGTTGCCGAAGCCGACGTGTACCTTGCCTATGGCCGCGACCTGCAGGCCGAGGAAATCCTTCGCGAGGCGCTGCGCGTCAATCCGGACCGCACGGCCATTCACCTCAAGCTGCTCGAAATCCACGCCAAGCGCCGCGACGTCCGGGCCTATGAAGGCCTGGCGACCGAAGTGCACAAGCTGACCAACGGCACCGGCTCCGACTGGAACCGCGTGGTCGAAATGGGCAAGGACCTCGACCCGGGCAATCCGCTGTACGAATCGGGCACGGCCCGAGGCGGTGTGAGCCCGGCCGAAAGCGCCGCATTCGCCGGCGCCCTGGCTACCGCAGCCAAGCCTGTTGCCGCAACGCCTCCGGCCGCAGCACCGGCCCCCGTGGCAGCTGCTGTCGCCGCGCCGGCCTTCGTGCCGTCCGTCGCACCGCTGGACTTCGACCTTGACCTGAGCCAGCCGGCTGCACTTGCACCGAGCCCCGCTCCGGTGAGCGCCAGCCTGCCGAAGACGGCCTACGCACCCGCCGCAGCCGCCCCGCTGTCGAACGGCCATGCGCATGCACCAGCACCGGTCGACCTGGAAAACGACTTCGACACCGCTCCTGGCGCGCTGGCCCCGATCAGCCGCCCCGCGGGACTGAACGACGCCGACGACAATACCCGCCCGGCGACGCTGCGCAGCGGCAACAACCTTCCCGCGGATTCGGGCTTCATCGAATTCGACATGAGCGCACTGGCCGGCCTTCCGGCCCGCCCGGTGGCCGGCACTGCCGAAGCAACCCGCCCCGCAGCAGCCATGCCGCAGGACGACGGCGACGACAGCCCCCACGCGGTCAAGCTGTCGCTGGCCCGCGAGCTGCAAGCGATCGGCGACGTCGAAGGCGCCCGCTCGCTGGTCGAGGAAGTCGAAGCTGAAAGCGCCGGCGACCTCAAGTCGCAGGCAAGGCAACTGCTCGCCGAACTGCGCTGAGCGGCTCTTCCCTCTGTTTCTGAATTCGTGAGGCTGGCGCTAGGCATCCGCTACAACGGCCAGGCATACGAGGGCTGGCAGAGCCAGCGCTCGGGCCGCACGGTTCAGGACAAGCTGGAAGCGGCACTCGGCAAATTCGCCGCACAGCCCATCGGCACGCTGTGCGCCGGCCGCACAGACGCCGGCGTGCATGCGCTGATGCAGGTGGTGCACTTCGACACCGACGTCGAACGAGAGCCTTTCTCGTGGATGCGCGGCACCAACCGCTACCTGCCCGACGACATCGCCGTGCAGTGGGCACACCCGGTGCCCGACGAATTCCATTGCCGCGCCAGCGCACTGGCCCGCCGCTACCTTTACGTGCTGTCGCAATCGCCCGTACGGCCCAGCCTCGATTCGGGCCGGGTCGGCTGGTCGATGCATGCGCTCGACGGCGATGCCATGCGCGCAGCAGCCGCCCTGCTGGTGGGCAAGCACGACTTCAGCTCTTTTCGCGCCTCGGCCTGCCAGGCGCGCTCGCCGGTGAAGGACCTGCGGCGCATCGAGATCACGCGTCACGGCGAAGGCGAGCGTTGCCGCTGGCACTTCGAGTTCGAGGCCGATGCCTTCCTGCACCACATGATCCGCAACCTGATGGGCTGCCTGGTGCGCATCGGACGCGGCGACGAGCGGCCCGAATGGATCACGGAAGTGCTCGAGGCGCGCAGCCGCAAGGTGGCGGCGCCCACCTTCTCTGCCGACGGGCTGTACTTTCTGGGGCCTTTGTACGACGCCAAGTGGGGTCTGCCGGCGGAGGCCACGCTGCAGGCCGGCGGTGCTCCTTATGATGGGCCGCCATGACGTCGCCCCGCACCCGCATCAAGATCTGTGGCCTCACGCGTGAAGCCGACATCGATGCCGCGGTCGACGCGGGCGCAGATGCGGTCGGCTTCGTGCTCTATCCCAAGAGCCCCCGCGCCATAACATCGGCCCGCGCCGCGGAACTGGCTTCGCGCCTCCCGCCCTTCATCACGCCGGTGCTGCTGTTCGTCAACGAGGCTGCTCCTGAAGTCGTAGCATCCCTCGCACGTGTGAGAGGATCGATCGCGCAGTTTCATGGCGAGGAAACGCCGGAACAATGCGAAGAAGCCGCCGGCCACGGCCGCTTTCGCTACATGCGCGCCGCGCGTATTCCGTTGGGGGCTGCCGGAGCGAGCTTCGACCTCGTAAAATACGCTTCCGATTACTCCCACGCCCAGGCCATCCTGCTCGACGCCCATGTCGAAGGTTATGGCGGTGGCGGCAAGGCATTCGATTGGTCACTTCTTCCACCCGCCGTCGACGCTCACCTCGTCTTGAGTGGTGGGCTCACACCTGCAAACGTGAGCGATGGCATTCGCATCCTGCGGACGCGCTGCAAGACGCTGTCCGTTGATGTGAGCTCGGGCGTCGAAATCGACGGCCCGGGAAACAAGGGCCTGAAGGACGCCGAAAAAATCCGGCAATTCGTCGCCGCCGTGAGAGCGGCTGACGCCTCGTCCTTCTCCAGTTAGCCGCCGCACCCGATCGTGATTTCGGGCTGCGGCCCAACGATCGAGAACCATGCAAAGCCAATTCCAGGACTACCAGCAACCCGACGCCACCGGCCATTTCGGCAACTACGGCGGCACCTTCGCGAGTGAAACGCTCACCCACGCGATCAATGAACTGCGCGATGCGTACGCCAGGTTCAAGGACGATCCGGCGTTTCTGGCCGAATTCCACTACGAGCTGAAGCACTTCGTCGGCCGGCCCTCCCCCATCTACCACGCGGCCCGCACGAGCCGTGAAATGGGCGGCGCGCAGATCTACCTGAAGCGCGAAGACCTCAACCACACCGGCGCGCACAAGATCAACAACGTGATCGGCCAGGCGATGCTCGCCCGCCGCATGGGCAAGCCCCGGGTCATCGCCGAAACCGGCGCAGGCCAGCACGGCGTGGCCACGGCCACCATCTGCGCGCGCTACGGGCTCGAATGCGTGGTCTACATGGGCAGCCAGGACGTGAAACGCCAGAGCCCCAACGTCTACCGCATGAACCTGCTCGGCGCGACCGTGGTGCCGGTGGAATCGGGCAGCAAGACGCTGAAGGACGCGCTCAACGAAGCCATGCGCGACTGGGTGACCAACGTGGAAAACACGTTCTACATCATCGGCACCGTGGCCGGCCCGCACCCCTACCCGACGATGGTGCGCGACTTCCAGAGCGTGATCGGCACCGAATGCATCGAGCAGATGCCCGCCATGCTCGCGGCCGACGGCATTACCGGAGAGGCCGAGGGCAAGCAGCCCGACGTGGTGGTCGCCTGCGTGGGCGGCGGCAGCAATGCGATCGGCATCTTCCATCCCTACATTCCGTTTGCCGGCACCCGGCTCATCGGCGTCGAAGCGGCAGGCGAAGGCCTGGACAGCGGCAAGCACGCGGCATCGATCCTGCGCGGCAGCCCGGGCGTGCTGCACGGCAACCGGACCTACCTGCTGCAGAACGAAGACGGCCAGATCACCGAAACCCACAGCATCAGCGCCGGTCTCGATTACCCGGGCGTGGGCCCGGAGCACGCGCACCTGGCCGACATCGGCCGCGCGGAATACGTGGGCATTACCGACACCGAAGCGCTCGAAGCTTTTCACTACCTGTGCCGAACCGAGGGCATCATTCCGGCCCTCGAATCGAGCCACGCCGTGGCCTACGCGATGAAGCTCGCCAAGACCATGCGGCCGGACCAGTCGATCCTGGTGAACCTTTCGGGCCGCGGCGACAAGGACATCGGCACCGTGGCCGACCTCTCGGGCGTCGACTTCTACGACCGGCCCTCGATGCGCGGCCTGAGCGTGAAGGGAGGCAAGTGATGAGCCGCATTGCCGCCACCTTCGACGCACTGAAAAAAGACGGCCGTCGCGCGCTGATTCCCTACGTTACCGCCGGATTTCCCTTTGCCGACATCACGCCCGAGCTGATGCACGGCATGGTTGAAGCCGGTGCCGATGTGATCGAGCTGGGCGTGCCGTTCTCCGACCCCATGGCCGACGGCCCGGTGATCCAGAAAGCCGGCGAAGCGGCGCTGGCGTTGGGCGTCGGCATGAAGCAGGTGCTGGCCATCGTCACTGCCTTCCGCCAGAAGGACGCGACCACGCCCGTGGTGCTGATGGGCTACGCCAATCCGGTCGAGCGCTATGACCTTGTGCACGGCAAGAAGGCCTTCATCCGCGATGCATCTGCCGCGGGCGTCGACGGCCTGCTGGTGGTCGACTACCCGCCCGAGGAATGCGAAGACTTTGCCGCGGAGCTCAAGGCCGCGAACATCGACCTGATCTTTCTGCTGGCCCCCACCAGCACCAACGAGCGCATGGCGCAGGTCGCGCGCATTGCGAGCGGCTATGTCTACTACGTCTCGCTCAAGGGCGTGACGGGCGCCGGCCACCTCGACACCGAGGCCGTCGGCCAGATGATCCCGCGCATCCGCGAGCACGTGAACATTCCCGTCGGCGTGGGCTTCGGCATTCGCGACGCGCGCACCGCGCAGGCGGTGGGATCGGCGGCCGATGCGGTCGTGATCGGCACCAAGATCATCCAACTGATCGACGGACAGCCGCGTGAAAAGGTTGTGCCCGCGGTACGCGAATTTCTCGCCGGAATCCGAGAGGCGCTGGACGCCCTGCCCGCCGCTACCCCCAAGAACGCGGCTGGCAGATAATCGCCGCTGCCCTCACCCAGCCCCTTTTCCGCATTGCGGAAGAGGGGAGCTAATTCGGAGTCCTATGAGCTGGCTTGAAAAACTGCTACCCGCCAAGATCGCACAAACCGACCCGTCGGAGCGCCGCCAGGTGCCCGAGGGCCTGTGGATCAAATGCCCCGCCTGCGAGACCGTTCTCTACAAGACCGATCTCGAGCACAACCAGAATGTCTGCCCGAGCTGCAGCCACCACCATCGCATCGGCGCCCGCGCACGGCTCGACGCCTTCCTCGACGCGGAAGGCCGCTATGAACTCGGCCAGGAAGTGCTCCCCGTCGACGCGCTGAAGTTCAAGGACAGCCGCCGGTACCCCGAGCGGCTCAAGGAAGCGCTCGAGAACACCGGAGAAACCGACGCGCTGGTCGTCATGGGCGGCTCGGTCCACAGCATCAGCGTGGTCGTGGCCTGCTTCGAATTCGAATTCATGGGCGGCAGCATGGGCAGTGTGGTCGGCGAGCGCTTCGTGCGCGGTGTCGAAACGGCCATCGAGCAGAAGGTGCCGTTCATCTGCTTCACCGCCACCGGCGGCGCACGCATGCAGGAAGGCCTGCTGTCGCTGATGCAAATGGCCAAGACCAACGCGGCGCTCACGCGTCTTGCGAAGAAGGGCCTGCCCTACATCAGCGTGCTGACCGACCCGACCATGGGCGGCGTTTCGGCCGGCTTCGCTTTCGTAGGCGACGTGGTCATTGCGGAGCCGAAGGCGCTGATCGGCTTTGCCGGCCCGCGCGTGATCGAATCGACCGTGCGCGTGACGCTGCCCGAAGGCTTCCAGCGCGCCGAGTTCCTGCAGACCAAAGGCGCCATCGACTTCATCAGCGACCGCCGCGAACTGCGCAAGACCATTGCGAGCACGCTCGCGATGCTGCTGCGTCAGCCGGCCGACGCGGTCATCTGACGGGAATCCTGCCGGAAGGGCCTCAGCCCAGCCGGTAGGCCCAGACCAGCAGGTTGCCCAGCACGATGGCAATCACCTGCAGCACTACGATGGCGGCCAGGGGCGACAGGTCCACGCCGCCAATCAGCGGAATGAAGCGCCGAAAGGGCCGCACCAGCGGCTCGGCCAATCGCGAGATGAGGTCGAGCAGCATCGGCGACGCGCCCGGTATCCACGACAGCACGGCATAGACCACCAGCAGCGCGGTAAGGCCCGACACCGCGAGCTGCATCAGCCCCACCAGCGACACCAGCGGCAAGGCCGCGATACGTCCCAGGTTGCCGATCAGCAGCCACAGCAGCAGGAACTTCACGATCACCAGCAGCCACGCCGCGATGGCGCTCGCCAGGTCCCAGCGCTTGACCGACGGCACGATGCGGCGCAGCGGCAGCACGATCCAGTCGGTAATCGCGAACACGAAGCGCCCGAGCGGATTGCCGAAAGGCACCCGGTGGTACTGCATGTAAAGGCGCAGCAGGCAGGCGCCGCCGAGCAGGCCGACGATCACGTCGAGAAGAAACGAGGGGATCTGGTAGAGCATGGGGCAGGGTCGTGAGCGGAATGCGATGATAGCCATGCAAGGTTCTTCGATGACGACACAGCCCCTTCTGCATTCACTGCCATTGTTCCCGCTCGGTACGGTTCTGTTCCCGGGCGGCGTGCTCCCTCTGCGTATTTTCGAAGTACGTTATCTCGACATGGTCGGCAAATGCCGCAAGGCCGATGCACCGTTCGGCGTGGTCAGCCTCACGAGCGGCAGCGAAGTGCGCAAGGCAGGTGCCGATGCCGAAAGCTTTGCGGCCGTCGGCACGCTGGCCGTCATTCGCGAATTCGAATCAACGCAAAGCGGCCTGCTCCAGATCGAATGCGTCGGCACGCAGCGGTTTCGGGTTCGCCGGACCGAGCTGCAGAAATACGGCTTGTGGGTGGCCGAAGTCGAGGCAGTGATTGCAGACACCGCCATCGAAATTCCCGACGACCTGCAGCACACCGCCACCGCGTTGCGGCGCCTTGTCGACACGCTCGAAGAACGCCGCCGCGCGCAGGGCGCCGAGGCCGTGCGACTGCCCATCGGCGAGCCCTACCAGTTCAACGATTGCGGCTGGGTTGCCAACCGCTGGTGCGAACTGGTGCCCATGCAACTCGAACTGCGGCAACGGCTCATGGAGCTCGAGAGCCCGCTGATGCGGCTCGAACTGGTCAGCGATCTGCTCGCGCGCGCGGGAATCACTGAATAGTTCGCTACTTTTTTCATAGCGCATCGCACAGGATTGGCGGGCACTGGAGGCCGGTTCCATTCGAACCCTATCGGCTAAAATGGCGGGTTGCGCACGCTCCCGTTGCGCCCTCCTCCGCTCTCCATGTCCGACCACCTGATCCCTTCCATTCCCACGCCCGCTGCGGCTCCGGCTTCCGCACCCGCCGTCGACGACAACCAGCTCATCGCCGAACGCCGCGAAAAGCTCAAGCTGATGCGTACTGCGCAGGCCGAGGGCAAGGGCGTCGCGTTTCCGAATGACTTCAAGCCGGGTCATCGTGCGGCTGCGCTGATCGAGGCGCACGGCGCCACCGAAGCCGAAGCGCTCGAAGCGCAGGCCGTTTCCGTGAGCGTGGCGGGCCGCATGATGCTCAAGCGCGTGATGGGCAAGGCCAGCTTTGCAACGCTGCAAGATGCCACGAGCCGCATCCAGCTCTATGTGACGCGCGACGCGGTCGGCGAAGAGGCGTACGCCGAGTTCAAGCGCTGGGACCTGGGCGACATCGTCGGTGCCGAAGGCACGCTGATGAAGACCAAGACCGGCGAGCTGTCGGTCAAGGTAACCAGGCTGCGCCTGCTCACCAAGAGCCTGCGTCCGCTGCCCGACAAGTTCCACGGCATGGCCGACCAGGAGCAGAAGTACCGCCAGCGCTACGTCGACCTGATCACCGACGAATCGGCGCGCGTGCGTTTCACCGCTCGCAGCAAGGCCGTGAGCGCGCTGCGAGAGTTCATGGTGGCCAACGACTTCCTCGAAGTCGAAACGCCCATGCTGCACCCGATTCCGGGCGGCGCCAACGCCAAGCCGTTCAAGACGCACCACAACGCGCTCGACCAGGAGATGTTCCTGCGCATTGCGCCCGAGTTGTACCTCAAGCGCCTGATCGTCGGCGGCTTCGAGCGCGTGTTCGAAATCAACCGGAGCTACCGCAACGAAGGCATCTCGGTGCGGCACAACCCCGAGTTCACCATGATGGAGTTCTACGCGGCCTACTGGAACTACCGCGACCTGATGGACTTCACCGAAACGCTGATCCGCACCATTGCCGACAAGGCCGTGGGCGCGCAGCAGCTCACCTACCAGGGCAAGCCGGTCGACCTGACGCAGCCCTTCGAGCGCCTGACGATCCGCGAAGCCATCCTCAAGTACACGGAAGCCGGCACCGGCGTTGACGACAGCGCCTGGCTCATCAACGCCTTGCGCAAGATCGGCCTGAGCGAAGAAAAAGACAAGCTCTCGCAGCGCAGCCTTGCCAGCCTGCAGGTGATGTATTTCGAAGAGACGGTGGAAGAGAAGCTCTGGCAACCGACCTTCATCATGGAGCACCCGACCGAGATCTCACCGCTGGCTCGCGCCAACGACGAGCGGCCGGAGGTCACGGAGCGCTTCGAGCTCTACATCACCGGCCGCGAATTCGGCAACGGTTTCAGCGAGCTCAACGACGCCGAAGACCAAGCCGCGCGCTTCAACGCCCAGGTGGCCGCCAAGGACAGCGGCGACGACGAAGCCATGTACTACGACCACGACTTCGTGCGTGCGCTCGAGTACGGCATGCCGCCCACCGGCGGCTGCGGCATCGGCATCGACCGGTTGATGATGCTGCTGACGGATTCGCCGAGCATCCGCGACGTGATCCTGTTCCCGGCGCTGCGCAGGGAATCTTGAGCGTGAAGTTACCGTCGTCGCTGCCGACGATCGGCATCGACTTCGGCACCTCCAATTCCGCCGTGGCCTGTCGGGTCGATGGCGTGGCCCGCCTACTGCCCATCGAAGGTGCGGCTACCACCCTGCCCACTGCGATCTTCTTCAACGCCGAAGACCGCACCACGCACTTCGGCCGCGATGCGGTTGCGCTCTACCTCGCGGGTGTCGAAGGCCGCCTGATGCGTTCGCTGAAGAGCCTGCTCGGCAGCGCGCTGATGCAGGAGAAAACTGCCATCTACGACGGGCTGGTGAGCTTCGAGGACATCATCGCGCGCTTTCTGCACGAGTTGGCCGCGCGGGCCGGCCGTGAACTGGGCGGCGTACCCGAGCGCGTTGTCATCGGCCGCCCGGTTCATTTTGTGGACGACGATTCGAAGCGCGACGAGCGCGCGGAAGAAAGCCTGCGCCACGCCGCCCGTGCCGCGGGGTTTCGCGACATCGCCTTTCAGCTCGAGCCCATTGCGGCGGCCTTCGACTACGAGCAGCGCATCACGAAAGAGTCGCTGGTGCTGATCGTCGACGTGGGCGGCGGCACGTCCGACTTCACCGTGGTGCAGGTCGGCCCCGACCGCGCGTCGCGTGAAGACCGCAGCCACGACGTGCTGGCCACCAGCGGCGTGCACATCGGCGGCACCGACTTCGACCAGCGCCTGAATCTCGACCGCGTGATGCCGGAATTCGGCTTTCGCCACACGGGGCCGCAGGGGCGCGAGGTTCCGAGCAAGGTGTTCTTCGAGCTTTCGTCCTGGCACCTGATCAACTGGCTGTATGCCGCCAAGGCGGTACGGCAGGCGAAGGACCTGCGCACGAGCTACAGCGATGTGCGGCTGCACGACCGGCTGATGGCGGTACTCGAAGAACGGCACGGACACCGCATTGCCAGCGAAGTGGAGCAGGCCAAAATCGACACCTCCGTCAACGATGCGCCCACCGCCATCGACCTGTCGTGCGCCGAACCAGACCTGGTCGCCTCGCTCTCGCCCGCCGACATGACTCAGCAGCTCTCGCCGTTGCTCGACAGCGTGATTGCCTGCGCCCACGCCTGCGTCAAGCGCGCGGGGCTGCGCAGCGGCGATCTCGACGCCATCTACCTGACCGGCGGCTCTTCGGCCCTGCGGCCATTCCAGCAGGCCTTGCGCAAAAGCTTTGCCGGGGTGACGCTCGTCGAAGGCGACCTGTTCGGCGGCGTGGCCACCGGGCTCGCCTGCGCCGGATCGGCTGCATGAAGTATCTCGCGGGCTATCCGCCCACGCTGCTGGCCCAGGTCCGGCAACTGGTCGAAACCGAAGGGCTCGCGCCGTTGCTGCGCAGCCGCTATCCCGGCCCCATGCACGAGGTGCAGACGGACCGCGCGCTCTATGAGTACGTGAGCGAGCTCAAGAGCGACTTCATGCGCAAGGCGCCGCCACTCTCCAAAGTGGCGTTCGACAGCAAGCTGCACGTGATCCGCAATGCGCTCGGCACGCACACCACCGTTTCACGCGTGCAGGGCAGCAAGCTCAAGACCAAGCGCGAGATTCGCGTGGCAACCCTGTTCAAGGAGGTGCCGCTCGAGTGGCTGCGCATGATCGTGGTCCACGAGCTCGCGCACATGAAAGAGCGGGACCATGACAAGAGCTTCTACGCGCTGTGCGAGCACATGGAGTCGGGCTACCACCGCCTGGAATTCGATGTCCGGCTGTACCTGACGCACCTGGATTCGGGCGGCGAGCGCCTGTGGACGAACTCGCCGCCGCCTCCGGTTGCAGGCAAGGCCCCGTAACCGGGCTTCAGGCGCTGGCCAGGCCGGCCTTCGCCAGTACTTGCCTTGCTTGCCTGTATCCCGTCGAGCCGACAAGCGCATTCCAGTCGGCGTGCGGCGCATCGGGGAGCAGCGCCCGCCGGCGCGCTTCGCTAGCGGCTTCGGGCTGCCAACGCCCTGCCTTGGCGGCAGCGCTGAAGTCATCGAGCAATTCGTCGAGCGGCCGACCTTCGCCGATGCTCTGGTTGCACAGCATCGCCAGGTCGCAGCCCGCGTCGAGCGCCGCCAACGCGGCATCGGCATAGCTCAGTAGCTGGCCGTCGATGTAGCGCCCGGCTTCCATGCTCAGGTCGTCGCTGAAGATCGCGCCTTCGAAAGCGAGCCGGGTGCGCAGCACATCCTTCAGCCACTTCGAAGAGAACCCGGCAGGCCGCTTGTCCACCTTCGGGTAGATCACGTGTGCCGGCATCACGGCTGTGAGCGTGCCCGACAGCCAGTCGAACGGCCGTGCGTCATCTTCCAGGATCGCCTTCAGTCCGCGGCGGTCGACCGGAATCTCGACGTGCGAGTCGGCCGTGACGAAACCATGCCCCGGAAAGTGCTTGCCGCAGTTGCGCATGCCCATCTGCAGCATGCCGTGCATCACGCTCTTCGCCAGCAGCGCCACCACCCGGGGGTCGCGGTGAAAGCTGCGGTCGCCGATCACGCTGCTGCCGCCGTGGTCGAGGTCGAGCACCGGCGCAAAGCTGAAGTCGATGCCGCAGGCGCGCAGCTCGGCCGCAAGCACCTGGCCCGTTGCTGTTGCGGCCTGCGTGGCGTGCATTGCATCGCGCATCCACAGCTCGCCCAGTGCGCGCATCGAGGGCAGGCGCGTGAAGCCGTCGGTGCGAAACCGCTGCACGCGGCCACCTTCATGATCGACACAAATCAGCAGATCGGGGCGGATGGCCCTCAGCTCGGCATTGAGCGCAGTCATTTGCGCGCGATCCCGCCAGTTGCGGGCGAAATGGATCACGCCGCCGACCAAGGGGTTTGCCACGCGACCGCGATCCGCATCACTGAGTTCCGTGCCCGCCACATCGATGATCAGCGGCGCGTGAAGGGTTGTCGTTGCCAGGGTCATGCCTCGTTCTTGTATTCGACCACGACGAAGCTCGCGGCATATTCGGTTTCATCGGTCACCGTGACATGGGCCGTGAGGCCCTTGGCCTCGAACCATTCTTTCAACTCGCCATGCAGCACGATGACGGGTTTGCCGCTGCGCAGGTTCGCGATCTCGCACAGGCGCCAGGTCATCGGCATGCGCATGCCCAGGCCGATGGCCTTGCTGAAGGCCTCCTTGGCGGAAAAGCGCGTCGCGAGATAGCTCAGGCCGCGCTTGGGCCAGCGCTCGCTGCGGGCTTTCCACACCGCGAACTCGGCGTCGCTGAGCACCCGATGGGCAAAGCGCTCGCCCTGACGCTCGAAGGTCGCGGCGATGCGACGCAGATCGCAGATGTCGGTGCCGATGCCGTAGATCATGCTGCTGGAGCGTTCACTTGGCCTCGTCGATGCAGCGCAGGTAATCCCGCGTGGTGGCCGCGTAGCCCAGTTCGAGCGCATCGGCGATGAAGGCGTGACCGATCGAGACCTCCTGGACGCCGCGCACGGCACGCAGGAAAGCGGTCAGGTTGTCGCGGCTCAGGTCGTGGCCCGCGTTGATGCCGAGGCCCGCAGCCTGCGCCGCACGGGCCGATTCGACGTAGCGCGCAAGCACGGCCGCTTCGTTCGAAGTGCCGCGCGATGCGGCATAGCCCTCGGTGTACAGCTCGACGCGGTCGGCGCCCACGGCCTTCACCGCGGCCATCATCTCGGGGATCGGGTCCATGAACAGGCTCACGCGGACGCCCAGCGCCTTGGCTTCGGCGATCACCGGACGCAGGCGCTCGGCGTCTTCGGGAAAGCTCCAGCCATGGTCGCTGGTCGATTGGGATTCGCTGTCGGGCACAAAAGTGGCCTGGTGCGGCTTCAGCTCGCGCACGAAGTCCATCAGGTTGTGGAACGGATTGCCCTCGATGTTGAATTCGATGCCTGGCCAGTGTTTCGCGAGCAGTGCGGAGAGGTCGCTCACGTCGTGCGCGCGGATGTGGCGCGCGTCCGGCCGCGGATGCACCGTGATGCCGTGCGCACCGGCGGCAAGGCAGGCGCTGGCGGCCTTGAGCACGCTCGGAATGCCCAGGTGGCGCGTGTTGCGCACCAGGGCCACCTTGTTCAGGTTGACCGACAGCGACGTGGTAGCGGAATGGCCAGGAGTGCTCATAGGGCTTGCAAATCTCTCATCATCTGCCGCGTGCGCAGCGTGGACACACCGCAATGGTAGTTGAGCAAGGCGCGCAGCTGGTTTCTGAGGGCACTGTTGCTGCCGGCGTTCATGGTGGCCACCTCTCGCAGCGTGGCGGTGAAGGGGGCGCGGTCATCGAGCACGCCCTGCAGCGATTGCCAATCAGCACCGGCCAGGGCCGCCTCGCCCTCGCCCGCCAGCCGCAAGCCGGCTTCCGGCACCAGGCTGTAGCGTGCCTCGGCCACCAGCGGTTCGAGCGTGAGGGTCTGCACATCGAGCGACGGCAAGAGGCCCACTTCGCGCAGGAGCAGCAGCTCGAAAGCGCGCAGCGCGGCGGCCTGGGTTGCCGCCTGCGCGCCGGCGTGGTCGCCCGCCAGCACCTGCACCACGCCCGCGTAGGCGTCGAACAGCGCCTCATGGGCATCGTCCCGCGCAAGCAGGCGCAGCAGCAGTTCGTTGACGTAGTAGCCCGAGAGCAAAGCCTCGCCGGTCGGCATGACATGGCCGCCCATCCACTCGGCTCCCTTGAGCGTGCGGATCTCGGCGTCGCCGCCGTAGTTGAGTTGCAGCGGCTGCAGCGGCAGCAGCACCGGCCTGAAGTTGGAGCTCGGCCGCTTGGCACCCTTGGCCACGAGCGCAATGCGCCCGTGGTGGCGGGTGAAGACCTCGAGGATCAGGCTCGATTCGCTCCAGTCGTAGCGATGGAGCACATACGCCGGTTCGTGCGAGACGCGGTGGGCGGTCGCCACTTCATTCGTAGCCGAACGAGCGCACGCGCGCTTCGTCGTCGGCCCAGCCGGACCGCACCTTGACCCACAGTTCGAGGAAAACCTTGGCGTCGGCCAGCTTCTCGAGCTCGACACGGGTTTCCATGCCGATGCGCTTGATGCGCTCGCCCTTGTCGCCGATGACCATGGCCTTGTGGCCGTCGCGTTCCACCACGATGGTGGCCGCAATGCGCAGCAGGCGCTTCTGGCCCTTTTTCTGCGGCGGCTCTTCCTCGAACTTGTCGATGATCACGGTCGAGGTGTAGGGCAGCTCGTCGCCGGTCAGGCGGAACAGCTTTTCGCGCACCAGCTCGCCGGCAAGGAATTTCTCGCTGCGGTCGGTGAGCTCGTCCTCGGCGTAGAACCAGGGTTGTTCGGGCAGGTATTTTTCGCAGATGCCGAACAGGCGCTCGACATCCTTCGGATTCTTGGCCGACATGGGCACGAACTCGGCAAAGGGGTGCTTCGCCTGCATGGTCTGCAGCCAGGGCGCGATGTCGCCGCGGCGGTGCACGTTGTCGAGCTTGTTGGCCAGCAGCACGGTTGGAATGCCCTTGCCGAGCAGCTTGAGCACCCGCTCGTCGGCCGGCGTGAAGCTGCCCGCCTCGACCACGAAAAGAATCAGGTCCACATCGCCGACCGCGCCCTGCACGGTCTTGTTGAGCGACTTGTTCAGCGCATTGGCGTGCAGGGTCTGGAAACCCGGCGTATCGACAAACACGAACTGCGTGGCACCGATGGTGCGCATGCCCGTGATGCGGTGCCGCGTGGTCTGCGCCTTGCGCGAGGTGATGCTGATCTTCTGGCCCACCAGCGCGTTGAGCAGCGTCGACTTCCCCACGTTGGGCTTGCCGACAATGGCCACCAGCCCGCAGTGCTGGGGCCCCGTTGTACCCGTTTCGCTCGCTGCGTCTTCGGGGTTTTCTGCTGCTGAATTTATAGCGTCGTTCATTCTGGTTTCACGCGGCCCCGCGTGCCTTGAGCCGGATCAACATGGCTGCCGCGGCAGCCTGCTCGCCGGCGCGGCGCGAGCCACCGATGCCGCGTTCGCGCAGGCCCAGCTCCGGCACCTCGCACTCGACATCGAAAGTCTGTTTGTGCGCGGCGCCGAGCGTGGCCGCTACGCGGTACACCGGCAACTTCATTTTGTGGCCCTGGAGCCATTCCTGCAATTCGGTCTTCGGGTCCTTGGCGGCCGCTTCCATGCGTGGATTGATCTCCACGGACTCATAGAGGCGGCGCACCAGCGCCTCGGCGGCTGCAAAGCCCGCGTCGAGGTAGACCGCACCGATCAGCGCTTCAAGCGCGTCGGCCAGGATCGAAGGCCGGTTGGGCCCGCCGGAACGCGCCTCGCCCTCCCCGAGCCGCAGCAGCGGCGACAGCTGCAGCTCGAGCGCCAGGCGGTGCAGGGTGTCTTGCTTGACCAGATTGGCCCGCACGCGCGACAGATCGCCTTCGGGCAAGGCCGAAAGGCGGGTGTAGAGCAGGTGCGAAACGGCGAGGTTGAGCACCGAGTCGCCGAGAAACTCCAGGCGCTCGTTGTGGTCAGCCGAAAAACTGCGGTGCGTGAGCGCGAGCTGAAGCAGCCGCGTGTCGGAGAACGAATGCTTGAGGCGCTCCTGCAGCGCTACGAGGCCGCCGTCCACCTTGCGTGTCGCCGCGTTCAGCGGGTCTCGCCTTTGTACTTGAGCACCAGGTAGGCCGGGCCGAACAGCGGGATTTCCCGCTCATAGGCATACGAGACGACGACCTTGTCGCCGACCTTCTTGATGTCGAGGTCCTTGCCCGAAACGGACTTGAAGTCGTCGATGGCCTGCGCGCGGTCGAAGATGGCGCGCACTTCGGGCACGGTGGTGCCTTCCTTGGCCTTGTTGGCGGCCTTGTCGATGGCCTGGTATTCGATCAGCGTCGGGATGACCTGAGCGACGACCACGCCCAGGCAACCCAGCACCACGGCGACAAACACCAGACCGATGAACGAGATGCCGCGCTGGTGCGCGGCCCTGCTGCGGATGGACCGATTTGTTCTCATGCCCTCTTACCCCTCGAACAATGCTGATTACTTATTGAAATGGACCGATGCGACCCAGATCGCCGAAGTTCATCCACACAAAGAACGCCCTGCCCACGATGTTCTTGTCCGGTACGAAACCCCAGAACCGGGAGTCCGCCGAATTATCGCGGTTGTCGCCCATCATGAAGTAATTGCCGGCGGGCACCTTGCAGACCACGCCTTCGACCGAATAGCGGCAGTTTTCGCGATAGGGAAAATCGGTGGCGCCCTGGACGAAAGCCGGGCCGGCGTCGTCGTTGAGCAGCCTGTGCTGCTTGCCGCCGAGGTCTTCGGTGAACTGCCTGAGCAGGCGCATCGAGTCGCCGTCGAGGTAGTCGGGCATCGCGTTCTTGGAAACCGGCTGTCCGTTGATCGTGAGCTTCTTGTTGAGGTAGGCCACCTCGTCGCCCGGAATGCCGACCACGCGCTTGATGTAGTCCATGCTGGGCTTGGGCGGGTAGCGGAACACCACCACGTCGCCGCGCGCCAGCGGCGTGCCGTCCGTGATCTTGGTGTTGATGACCGGCAGGCGCAGGCCGTAGGTGAATTTGTTGACCAGAATCAGGTCGCCGGTGAGCAGCGTCGGCATCATCGAACCCGACGGGATCTTGAAGGGCTCGTAAAGGAACGAGCGCAGCAGGAACACCACCAGAATGACCGGGAACAGCCCGGCCGTCCAGTCGAGCCACCACGGCTGCATGAGCAGGCGCTCGCTCGCCTTGGCATCGACCGTGTCCACCTGCGTGATGCCCTGGCCAGCCAGGCGGGCGTTGCGCTCGCTCAGCGAAGCCTCGAGCGCGGCGGCGGCGCGTTCGCGGCGCGGCAGGAAATAGAAGCGCTCGGCCAGCCAGTAGAGACCGGTAACCACGGTGGCGCAGAACAGGAGCAGCGCGAAGTTGCCTTCGATGGCACCAAAGTACCAGGCACCGACGTAGCCGGTAAAGGCCGCGAGGACCAGAGTAGTGATGAATGCCATTTTTGAGATCAGTCTTCGACTTGCAGAATCGCGAGGAAGGCCTCTTGCGGGACCTCGACGGAGCCGATCTGCTTCATTCTTTTCTTGCCCGCTTTCTGCTTCTCGAGCAGCTTTTTCTTGCGGGTGATGTCGCCACCGTAGCACTTGGCAAGAACGTTCTTGCGCAGCGCCTTGATTGTCTCACGCGCAATGATGTTCACCCCGATGGCCGCCTGGATGGCAACGTCGAACATCTGGCGCGAAATGATCTCGCGCATCTTCGACACCACCGCCCGGCCGCGGTACTGCGACTGGGTGCGGTGCACGATGATGGACAGCGCGTCGACCTTCTCGCCGTTCAGCAGGATGTCGACCTTGACCACGTCGGACGCGCGGTACTCCTTGAACTCGTAGTCCATGGAGGCGTAGCCACGGCTCACCGACTTCAGCTTGTCGAAGAAGTCGAGCACGATTTCGCCGAGCGGCATTTCGTAGGTCAGCATGACCTGGCGGCCGTGGTAGGCCATGTTCATCTGCACGCCGCGCTTCTGGTTGGCCAGCGTCATCACCGCGCCCACGTATTCCTGCGGCATGTAGAGGTGCACGGTGACGATCGGCTCGCGAATCTCGCTCATCTTGCCTACATCGGGCATCTTGGACGGGTTCTCGACCATGATGACTTCGCCGTCGTTGCGCACCACCTGGTACACCACGCTCGGCGCGGTGGTGATCAGGTCCTGGTCGAACTCGCGCTCGAGCCGCTCCTGCACGATTTCCATGTGCAGCAGGCCCAGGAAGCCGCAGCGGAAGCCGAAGCCCAGCGCCTGGCTCACTTCGGGCTCGTAACGCAGCGACGAGTCGTTGAGCTTCAGTTTTTCCAGCGCATCGCGCAGAGAGTCGTACTCGCTCGCCTCGGTCGGGTAGAGGCCGGCGAACACCTGCGGCTGGATTTCCTTGAAGCCCGGCAGCGCCTCGGTGGCGGTGGCTGCCGCGCCGCCGGTGCCCGGCTTGATGAGCGTCACGGTGTCGCCGACCTTGGCGGCCTGCAGCTCCTTGATGCCCGCGATGATGTAGCCCACCTCGCCCGCCTCGAGCGATGCGCGCGGCTCGTTGGCCGGCGTGAAGACGCCGATGTTGTCGGCGTTGTACATGGCGCCGGACGCCATCATCTTGATGCGCTCGCCCTTCACCAGGCGGCCGTCCACCACGCGCACCAGCATGACCACGCCCACGTAGGGATCGAACCAGCTGTCGACGATCATCGCGCGCAGCGGGCCGTCGGGGTTGCCGCGCGGCGGCGGCATCTTGTGCACGATGGCTTCGAGGATTTCCTCGATGCCGAGACCTGTCTTGGCGGAACACGGAATCGCATCGGTCGCGTCGATGCCGATCACGTCTTCGACTTCCTTGCGCGCGTTGTCGGGGTCCGCGTTCGGCAAGTCCATCTTGTTGAGCACCGGCACCACTTCCACGCCGAGATCAAGTGCGGTGTAGCAGTTGGCCACCGTCTGCGCTTCAACACCTTGCGATGCATCGACGACGAGGAGTGCACCTTCGCATGCAGACAGCGAGCGGCTCACTTCATAAGAGAAGTCGACGTGGCCCGGCGTGTCGATCAGATTGAGGTTGTAGACCTGTCCATCGAGCGCCTTGTAGTGCAGCGCAGCGGTCTGCGCCTTGATGGTTATCCCACGCTCTTTTTCGATGTCCATCGAGTCGAGCACCTGCGCTTCCATCTCGCGTTCCGCGAGGCCGCCGCAACGCTGGATCAAACGATCGGCGAGCGTCGACTTGCCGTGATCGATGTGCGCAATGATCGAAAAATTTCTGATGTGATTCATCAACGGGAACGCTTAAGTACTTGAATTGGCTCGTGCGCAGAGTGCGACAGGCAAGAAAAAAGGGCGCGTCTTCTGGAGACGCGCCCTGAACCAACAAGCAATGGCAACTGCAGTAGTTGGAACTTCATTGTAGGCAAAAAGGGAGGCACGTACATCCGGGGACAGGGTCAAAACGGGTCGTTGCGGGTCCACAACATGAAAGATATAAACAACTTATCCACAGGATCGGTGGAGCACTCCATGAACAACTTGTGGGCGATCTGTGGAGCAGCGGTGGACTGCTGTCTGACATCTCGCATCGTGAAGGAATTCACCTTCCTTATGCATGGACCCACCGCCCAATGGCGCCTATTCTACCGAAAACCGTCCTAAGCCCACCTGAAAGTTAGTGAACACCAACAAAACAGCGCCTCTTCGTAGCCCAAAAAAATTTTTGAACCAGGCTGCCGAGCGTCGCAAACACCTCAAAAAAAGACCCCAAACCCGACTGTCGGGTGGGGCCACTTGACGGCAGCGCCAGATCAGCGTGCGGGTCGGATCAGGGCATATTGCGCCCATTCGCCGCGGCGGAACAGCACACTGAGCGGCTTGCTCTTGTCGGCCTTGGCCAGGGCGGACTCGAATTCCTTGACGCTGGTCACTTCGATATTGCCGACCGAAAGAATCACGTCGCCTTCACGCAGACCGGCCCTCGCAGCGGCATCGGTCGCCGCATCGATACGCACGCCGCGCGCCTTGAGTTCCTTCTTCTGCGCGTCGGTGAGGTCGCTGACCACGAGGCCGATCGACTTTCCGGCGGTGGACGACGGCTTGGCCTGTGGCTCCTCGCGGTCCGACTGGCGCTTGCTCGTTGGCTTGGTCTCGGGGTCGCCTTCCGCCACGGTGATCGAAAGCTCCCGCGAGCTGCCGTTGCGGAACACGGTCAGCGTGCTTTTCACGCCCGGCTTGGTGCTGGCCACCGAGCGCGAGAGATCGCTCGGCGTTTCGATGACCTTGTCGCCGTACTTGGTGATGATGTCGCCTTCGCGCACACCGGCCTTGTCGGCCGCCGAGCCCGGCACCACGCTGCTCACCACGGCGCCGCGCGCCTTGCCAAGGCCAAGGGACTCGGCCACGTCCTTCGAGACCGAGCCTATAGTCACGCCGATCAGGCCGCGAGAGACGCGGCCCGTGGTGCGCAGCTGGTCGCTGACGCGGATCGCCTCATCGATTGGAATCGAGAACGAAATGCCCATGTAGCCACCGGAGCGCGAGTAGATCTGGCTGTTGATGCCGACCACCTCGCCGCGCAGGTTGATGAGCGGCCCGCCCGAGTTGCCGGGGTTGATGGCCACGTCCGTCTGGATCAGGGGCACCAGGTCACCGGTGTCGCGCTGCTTCGCGCTCACAATGCCGGCGGTGACGGTGTTCTCAAGGCCGAAGGGCGAGCCGATGGCCATCACCCATTCGCCGACGCGCAGCTTCGAGATGTCGCCGACCTTCACCACGGGAAGCCCCGTGGCCTCGATCTTGACCACCGCAACGTCACTGCGCTTGTCGGCACCGATAAGCTTGGCCTTGAACTCGCGCTTGTCGGTGAGCGTGACCAGGATCTCCGAAGCATCCTCGATGACGTGGGCGTTGGTCATCACATAGCCGTCCGCAGTCAGGATGAAGCCCGAGCCCACGCCGCGCGGACGCTCTTCTTCCTGGGGCTGCGGCCGGTTCGGACGCGGGCCCGGGCGCGGATTGCCGGGCAGCGGCTGCCCGAAGAAGCGCCGGAAAAACTCCTGCATTTCCTCGTCCATTTCTCCACCGCCTCCGCTGCGGGTGGAAACCTTCTCGACGGTGCGGATCCCGACCACGGCAGGCCCTACCTGCTCGACCAGATCGGCGAAGTCGGGCAAGCCGCGCGCTTGCGGTGTCTGAGGCGTCTGGGCAACGGCCGACGTTGCCGGCAGGAAACCCACGCCGGCCGAACAGGCCAGGCCGAATGCGAAGAGATAGGAACGAAGCTTGTGTCCCTCGACTTTGAACATCATCGGTTTTCTTTCAAAAGAACAGGGCGACCAGAAGAAGAGCTATGAGTCTGTGATGCGGACTTGGTTCAGCGCCACTTGCGCATGCGCGTCAGGTCAGCGCGTGCGCGCGAGGCTCTGGGCAAACGCATTGAGCGTCTGCTGCGGCACTTCGCCCACGGCGGTGAGCCACCAGTCGCTCGCCGGCTCGGGCAATCGCCGGCGAATGGCGTTGGTTGCGCCAATGGTCAGCACGCCGTCGCGCGGTGCACGCTTTTCATCGTAGCGCTCGATGAAAAGCGACACCGAAGCCAGGCCATCGGAGAAAGTCCACTGAACGGTGCGGTCCTGCCCTGTCTTGTCGCCGCCGGCCGGGCGCCGATAGAAGCTGCGCGGCTTGAAGCCGGCCACCGGCGTCTTGAGAACCCAGCCCTCGTCTTGCGCGCTGGTGCGCTCGAGCTCCAGCTTCTCGATGCGGTAACCGCTTGTATTGGTCATCATCTGCGCGAGGGCCTGCGCCTTGACCGGGGCATCGAGCTGCAATTCGGAAAACGCCGATTGCTCCACCACGCGGGAATCGCCGTCCACGGTCTGCAGCTTGATGACAAGACCGGAGCGGCGCTCGCTCCAGATGCGGTAGCCGAAGCGCAGGGTGTCGTGCGGCACCAGCTGCACGACATCGGCGTCGAAGCCCGCCACGCGATCCTTGCCGATGGCCCGGACGTCGTAGAAGTCGCCAATCGAAGAATCCGGCTTGTCGGGCAGGTTGGGGAAAAGATCGAGGTTTTCGCGCTTTTCGACCTTCACGACCTTCGCCTCGGGCAGGAAGGTCATGACGTGGTGGTTGCGTCTGAATGTCGAACGCGGCGGCCCCGAGAGGGCCTCGATGCGCTCGATCTGCAGGTCGCCGTCTCGCACATGCCAGATGCGCGCGCTCGAAAGATCGCCGCCCGCTGCCGAAACCACGAAAGTGCCCACGTAGTTGCGTTG
The DNA here is from genome assembly GCF_037204085.1 of Variovorax sp. CCNWLW235. Lineage (NCBI taxonomy): Bacteria > Pseudomonadati > Pseudomonadota > Betaproteobacteria > Burkholderiales > Comamonadaceae > Variovorax > Variovorax sp. CCNWLW235. The sequence goes on from NZ_JBBCBW010000002.1 coordinate 301,900, forward strand.
CCGCGCTCCCGTGTGCATGCGCTGAAGCCACTCGACCACGCCCATGGCCGGCGGAGCATCACCGGCTTGCGCCGAGGCCGCGCCCTTTGCATTTGCCGGACCCGAACGGGTCTGTGCAGTCGCGACCTGCGCCAGGCAGAAAGCAGTGAACACCAGCGCGAACGCGCGTACGGAGATCGGCATCTGAACGGTCATTGGGAGCGACAGGCGCGCAATCAGCGCGTGGGCCCCTCGAAGGTCGCGTTGCGCAAGAAGCCCGAAGGCATCTGCGAAGCGCCGCCGGCTTGCTGGTGCGCCTCAAGCAGTTGGTCGAGCCGCGGATCGCGCAGCATGACCTGCGGGCTGCCGTTGCCGACCATCACGCGGGTCGGCGTCAGCGTGGTGGCGGCAGGCGATTGGCCGTTGACCGCTGCAGCGGCCAGCACCGAATTGGCGGCCGGTTGCTGCTGGGCCGCGATCTGCGCCCCGGAAGACGGGAAGCCAGCTCCGTTGCCCACCAATGTCCAGCTGATGGCTGCCACAGCCACCAGCGACGCGGCGCCGGCCACCAGCTTCCAGCGGAACACCGGCTCGTTGGCGGCATCGGCCCTGCGCTGCAGCGTGACCACCTTGGTGGCCGTTACCGGCGCCAGGACCGGCATCGCAACCACGGGTTCGGCCGCAAGGCGCTGCTGGAACCGGGTCAGGAACGCGTTGCTGTCGCTGCAAGGCGCATGGGCCCCCGAGCGCAGGACGTCGCCCACCAGGTGATAGGAACGCCAGGCAGCGCGCGCATCGTCTTCGGCGCAGACGGCTTCGATGGCCCGCGCGAAGTCGTCGCCCTGCAAATGACCGTCCGCCAGTGCGGACACCTGTTCACGAGCCGTCATCGTCTGATTCATTTCATTCACCTGCTTACCTACCAACGCTTGCCCGACTGGTTGTCCAGCAGCGGTTTGACCCTGGCCGAAATGGCCTCGCGCGCCCGGAAAATACGCGAACGCACCGTGCCGATAGGGCAATCCATGACCTCGGCAATCTCTTCGTAACTCATGCCCTCGATCTCGCGGAGGGTGACAGCCTGCCGCAACTCGGCAGGCAGCGCTTCCATGGCCGCTTCGACCACGCTGGCGATTTCGTTTGCCGCCAGCACCGATTCGGGGGTTTCGTCGCTGATTGGTTCGTTTCCGGGGCGGTAAGTTTCATCGTCTTCGTCAGAAGACGGCCGCAAGGCGCTTTCGGAGATGGTGGGGTCGCGCTTCATGTCGACCAGCGCCTTCTTGGCGGTATTGACCGCGATCCGGTAAAGCCAGGTGTAGAACTGGGCGTCGCCGCGGAACTGGTGGAGCGCCCGGTAGGCCCGGATGAAGGTTTCCTGGGCGATGTCCTCGACCAGGTCGACATCACGCACCATGCGCCCGATCAGGCGCTCGATCCGGCGCTGGTATTTGATGACCAGCAGCTCGAATGCCTTCTGGTCGCCCGCAACCGTCCGCTGGACGAGCTGGAGATCGACCTCACCCGGGCGCGGCGCCTCGACGGACACATCGGTCAAGCCGGAGTCCGGTGGCACTGGCGGCGGAGAAGTGGTCATCGGGGAGATTCAGGGCGCATCGGCCGGCACGGTCGCCCGCCAAGGCTCGCCGGCGGGCGAGGCTGACGGGGGGCGCGAATATACCGCACGGCGCAGATCGCGCCAGCGCTCAGGCATGGCGCGCTGTTCGATCCATATCCAACGTGCGGCGCGGCCGGTCTGGGTCAGCCGAACCAGCAGCAGCGACTGAAGATCGAGTGCCACGGAGGCCCGCGCGGCATGGACAGCGCGGCCCCGATCGGTGCCCGTCAGGCTCCAATGGAGTCCGTCGAAGTGCAAGACACCGGCACCGTCGCTTCGCAGCCCGAGCGCGGCCGCAATGCCTGAGAACAGAACACTCAGAACCAGGAGCAGCTGGCGCCAGCCGGCACTATCGAAGAGATAGCACGAGAGGCCTGCGCAGCAGGCTCCCAAGGCCCAGGTGGCTATCAGTATCCGGGTTGCGCCGCGCGAGCGCCCCACCGGGTAGGTCACCGACGGTGCGCTGTGCATGAAAGAGCAAGGGTCAAGCGCGCTTGAACACCAGCGTGCCGTTGGTGCCGCCGAAGCCGAAGTTGTTCTTGACCGCGACATCGATCTTGAGATCGCGCGCCACATTGGCGCAGTAGTCGAGGTCGCACTCCGGATCCTGGTCGAATATGTTGATGGTCGGCGGGCTCTTCTGGTGATGCAGTGCGAGCACCGTGAACACCGACTCGATGCCGCCGGCACCGCCCAGCAAGTGGCCGGTCATCGACTTGGTCGAGTTCACGACCAGCTTCTTCGCGTGATCGCCGAAAGTCCTCTTGACCGCATTGGTCTCGTTGAGGTCGCCGATCTGCGTGGAAGTGCCATGGGCATTCAGGTACTGCACCTGGTCGGCATTGACACCCGCATTGGCGAGCGCCATGGCCATCGACCGGCTCGGGCCGTCGACGTCGGGCGCCGTCATGTGGTACGCGTCGCCGGTCAGGCCGAAGCCCGCCACTTCCGCATAGATCTTGGCGCCGCGCGCCTTGGCGCGTTCGTACTCTTCGAGCACCAGCACGCCGGCGCCCTCGCCCAGCACGAAACCGTCGCGGTCCTTGTCCCACGGGCGCGAGGCCGTTGCGGGATCGTCGTTGCGCGTGCTCAGCGCGCGTGGTGCGGTAAAGCCGCCGATGCCGAGCGGAGAAATGGTCGACTCGGCGCCGCCGGCGATCATGACGTCGGCATCGCCGTATTCGATCATGCGCGCCGAGGTGCCGATGGCGTGCAGGCCGGTGGTGCAGGCGGTGACCACGGCGATGTTCGGGCCCTTGAAGCCGTACTTGATCGACACGTGGCCCGAGATCATGTTGATGATGGAAGCCGGCACGAAGAACGGCGAAATGCGGCGCGGGCCGCGACTCGCGTATTCGCCATGCGTTTCTTCGATCATCGGCAGGCCGCCAATGCCCGAGCCGATGTTGCAGCCGATGCGCACGGCTTCTTCATAGGACAGCGCTTCGCCGGTCGGCAGTCCGCTGTCCTGCACCGCCTGGATGGCGGCGGCAAGCCCCAGATGAATGAAGCGGTCCATGTGACGCGCTTCCTTCTCCGAGATGTATTGGGTGATGTCGAAACCCTTCACCTCACCTGCGAACTTGCAGGCGAAGGCGCTTGCATCGAACGCGGTGATGTTCGCAATGCCCGACTTCCCGGCCAACAGATTGGCCCAGGACTCGGTTGCGGTGTTTCCGACAGGAGCGATGCAACCGAGTCCGGTCACGACGACGCGGCGTTTGGTCATGCCGGCAAACCTTTCTGGAAGCGCTGAACAGCTGCTGGCGGCGCGTACGGAGCTTGAAAGAAGCGCCGCCGGCCGTCGCAGTTGCAGCCGGCCCGATCAGGCCTTTTGATTCTTGGTGGCGTAGTCGACGGCGTTTTGCACCGTGGTGATCTTCTCGGCGTCTTCATCCGGAATTTCAATGCCGAATTCGTCTTCGAGTGCCATCACCAGTTCGACCGTGTCGAGCGAGTCCGCGCCGAGGTCGGCCACGAAGGCCTTTTCGTTCGTTACTTGGGACTCTTCCACGCCGAGTTGCTCGGCGATGATTTTCTTGACACGTGCTTCGATATCGCTCATTTGGTTCCCTCTGAGGGTTGTAGGTAATCGGTGGATTTTAGCCGGGCGCATTGTGGCATTTGCCGTGCACCCGGGACGGGGAAAGATTGCGCCTTGCGGCCAATTACATGTGCATGCCGCCGTTGACGTGCAGTTCCTGCCCCGTCACATAGGAAGCCTGCGGAGATGCGAGATACGCCACCGCATGCGCGATGTCGGCTGGCTTGCCCAGGTGGCCCAGCGGAATCTGCTGGAGCAGCGCCTGTTGCTGTGCCTCGGGCAGGCTGGCGGTCATGTCGGTTTCAATGAAGCCCGGCGCAACGCAGTTGACCGTGATGTTGCGGCTGCCGAGTTCACGTGCCAGCGCGCGGGTCATGCCCGCGACGCCGGCCTTGGCTGCGGCGTAGTTGGCCTGGCCGGCATTGCCGGAGGCCCCGACCACGCTGGTGATGCTGATGATGCGGCCGTAGCGCTGCTTCATCATCGGGCGGATCACGGCGCGCGAGAGGCCGAAGACGGCCTTGAGATTGGTGGCCAGCACCGCGTCCCAGTCGTCGTCCTTCATGCGCATGGCGAGCGTGTCGCGCGTGATGCCGGCGTTGTTGACCAGCACGTGGATGGCGCCATAGGCCTTCACGATCTCGTCGATCAGGGCCTCGACGGCAGCGCCGTCGTTTACGTCGAGTGCGCGGCCGCGGCCGCCGAAGGCGCTGAGCGCCGAAGTGATCTTGGCCGCGCCTTCTTCGGTGGTGCCGGTGCCAACCACCTTGAGGCCGCGCTGGGCGAGCTCGAGCGCAATAGCTGCGCCAATGCCGCGCGACGCGCCGGTGACCAGGGCGACTTGCCCTTCGAATTTGGGAATGCTCATAAAAGAAGTGTCCGGGCCTTTCGCCGCTCAGGCGGCGAGCAGTTGTCGGGTGTCCGCGAGCGTTGCCGGGTCGTACACCGACGCGGCTTCGAGCTCGGGGGCGATGCGCTTGACCATTCCGGCCAGCACCTTGCCGGGCCCGCACTCGATGATGGCGGCTACACCGCGCAGTTTCAAGGCCTGCACGCTTTCAACCCAGCGAACCGGGCCGGCGGCCTGGCGCACCAGGGCTTCGCGGATGCGGGCGGGATCGGTTTCCACGGCCACATCGATATTGTTGAGTACCGGAATCTGGGGCGCAGCGAGGGAGATGGTGCTGAGCTTCTCGCGCAGCGCTTCGGCCGCGGGCTTCATCAGGCTCGAATGGAACGGCGCCGACACGGGCAACAGCAACGCACGCTTGGCGCCATTCGCCTTGAGCAGCTCGCAGGCCTTGTCGACGGCCGCCTTGCTGCCTGCGATCACGGTTTGCATCGGATCGTTGAAATTCACCGCCTCGACGATCTCGGCGCTGCCCGCGCCGAAAGACGCGGTAGCTTCCGCGCAACCCGCCACGACCTTGCCAACTTCCATACCGAGAACGGCAGCCATGGCGCCAGTGCCCACTGGCACTGCCTGCTGCATGGCCCGCGCACGAAACCGCACCAGCGGCGCGGCTTGCGCCAGCGTGAGCACGCCAGAGGCCACCAGCGCGGAGTACTCGCCCAGCGAATGCCCCGCCACGACCGAAGGTGCCGCGCCGCCTTCTGCCAGCCAGGCGCGCCAGGCCGCCACGCCAGCTACCAGCATGACCGGCTGCGTGTTGGTGGTGAGCGCCAGCTCTTCCTTGGGGCCGTTCTTGATCAGCGCGGCAAGGTCTTCGCCCAGCGCTTCGGACGCCTCGCGCAGGGTTTCGACAACGGCCGGATGGTCGCCCCAGGCGTCGAGCATGCCGACGGCCTGCGAGCCCTGACCCGGAAAGACAAAAGCGAAGGATTTCATTGTTTTAAAGCGTCATGTCGCACTGCGGCCCCACGCGGGCACCGCAATACGCTACAGATTCAATAGCACCGCACCCCAGGTGAAGCCACCGCCCACGCCTTCGAGCATGACGGTTTCGCCTTTTTTCACCTTGCCGGAGCGCACGGCTTCGTCGAGGGCCAACGGAATCGAGGCGGCCGAGGTATTGCCGTGCTCGTTGACCGTGACGATGAGCTTCTCGCGCGGAAGCTTCAGCTTCTTGGCCGTGCCTTCCATGATGCGGATGTTGGCCTGATGCGGAATGAGCCAGTCGATGTCCGCTTCGGTCTTGCCCGCCTTTGCGAGTGTGGCACGCGCGGCTTCTTCGAGCACGCGCACCGCGAGCTTGAAGACGGCCTGGCCGTCCATATGCAGCAGGGGCGTACCCAGCACGTTGCCGCCAGACACATGGCCGGGCACGCAGAGGATGCCGACGTGCTTGCCGTCCGCGTGCAAGTCGCTCGCCAGGATGCCTGGCTCTTCGCTCGCTTCGAGCACCACGGCGCCAGCGCCGTCGCCGAACAGCACGCAGGTGGTGCGATCGTTGAAATCGAGAATGCGCGAGAACACTTCGGCGCCGACCACCAGCGCGCACCGCGCGGTGCCGGTGCGAATCATGGCGTCGGCCACGGTCAGCGCATAGACAAAGCCGCTGCAGACCGCCTGCACGTCGAACGCAGGGCAACCGGCGATGCCGAGCTTGTTCTGAAGGATGGCGGCCGACGACGGAAACACCATGTCGGGCGTCGACGTGGCGACGATGATCAGGTCGACCTCTTCCGCCTTTCGTCCCGCCGCCTCGAGGGCGCTTCGGGCGGCTTCAAGGCCGAGATCGCTGCTTGTTACCTCGGGTGCCGCGAAATGGCGCGCGTGAATGCCGGTGCGCTCGACGATCCATTGGTTGGAAGTTTCGATGCCGCGCGTTGCCAATTCCTTGGCAAGGTCGTCGTTGGTCACCCGGCGCGGAGGCAGATAGCTGCCAGTGCCGGTGATGCGTGAATAAGGGCTCATCAAGCGTGAAGGGCTGTCGCGTCCGCTGGCACCGCTGGCTCCTGCCGCGCGAGCAAAGGCGCGGCGTGGGCGATGCGGGCCCGAACGCGATCGAGCAGGTTGTTGCGAGCGGCATCATAAGCGCGATCCAGCGCATGACCGAAAGCCACTTCGTCAGCCGAGCCATGGCTCTTGAAAACCAGCCCGCGCAGGCCCAACAGGGCTGCACCGTTGTATCGACGGTGATCCAGGCGATTTTTAAAAGCTTTTAGCACCGGATAGGCAACGATAGCCGCAGCCTTGGTGAAAATACTCCGCGAGAATTCCACACGAATGAACTCGCCAATCATCGACGCAACGCCTTCGCTGGCCTTCAGGGCGACGTTGCCGACAAAACCGTCACACACGACGATGTCGGTCGTTCCCTTGAATATGTCGTTGCCTTCCACGTTTCCGTAGAAGTTCAGATCTTTAGAGTTGGCTGCAGTACGAAGCAGTTGGCTCGCTTTTTTGATTGTTTCGCTGCCCTTGATGGCTTCTTCACCCACATTGAGCAAACCGACCGAAGGCGACTCGTTGCCCGTGAGTGCGGAGACCAGCGCTGAGCCGAGCACGGCAAATTGCAACAAATCTTCGGCGTCGCAATCGACATTCGCACCCAGGTCGAGCACGGTCGTGGCGCCGCCCTTGATGTTGGGCAGCTGCGGCGCAATCGCGGGACGGTCGATGCCGTCGAGCGTCTTGAGCAGATAGCGGGCAATTGCCATCAGCGCGCCCGTATTGCCTGCCGAGATGGCGGCTTGGGCAGCACCGTCCTTGACCTGCTGGATTGCGATGCGCATCGAAGAGTCCTTCTTCTTGCGCAGTGCAATCTCGACCGGGTCGTCCATGCCCACCACTTCGCTGGCGGCAACGATGCGCGCCCTCGGGTGCTCGCCGAAGGCGGCCAAGGCCGCGGGCGCGCCCACCAGCAGCAGCGATGCTTCCGCATGCCGATCTAGAAACGCGCGGCAGGCCGCAAGCGTGACGCGCGGCCCATGGTCGCCACCCATGCAATCGACGGCAAGCGTGATTGCGGCGGGCGCGGCGGAGGATTCGGAGGAGGAAGACGTAACCATCAAAACAAAGGCCCGACGCTACAGCAAAAGTAGCTTCGGGCCTCGGCCTTGGGATGCGAAATCAGGCTTCGGACTTGTTCTTGAGGACCTGACGGCCACGGTAGAAACCGTTCGGGCTGATGTGGTGACGCAGGTGCGTTTCACCGGTGGTCGGTTCCACGGCAATGCCGGGCACGACCAGCGCATTGTGGGAACGGTGCATGCCGCGCTTGGAAGGCGACTTCTTGTTTTGCTGGACGGCCATGATGGCTCCTGGACTGTTAGGTGAGTGAGTGGATGCGCTCTCTTGCGGTGGCAATACAGGGGCATGTATGGAATGCCTTTGTCTGTCTTGCTGCTCACGGCGGCGCGCGCGAAGCCCATGATTATAGCCCAGCCTGCGAGAAAGGGCTACTTGCCCTCTTCCGGCTTGCGCGAACGCAACGCACCGAGCACCGCGAACGGGTTGGGCTTGGCCTCTTCGGCCGCCTTGAAGTCCTCGTCGCTGGACGAAAGCTGGATTGGCGTGGGGCACACCTCGTGGACGGGCATGACGGGAATTTCCATCAAAAGCTCGTCCTCGATCAAGGCATGGAGGTCGAAATCGCGGCTCACGACGAGCAGGTCTTCCTCGGATTCGTCGTCCTCGGCATCCGCCGTGGCCTCATCGGCCACAAAACGGAACCAGCGGTCGGATGCAACAAGCGTATCAACCGGTGCCAGGCAGCGCTGGCACACCAGCGGCACCGTCGTTTCGGCCACCAGGTGCAGCCAGGGTTCGGCCTTGCCGTCGGCACCGGTGCGCTGCTCGCCGGTCGCCTCCCAGTGCACCAAGGCTTCTGGCGCCGGTGCGGCCAGTTCTTGCGCCAGCCGGGAGTAATCAGGAACCGCGTCGTCAGCCGAAAGCACCGCGGCTTCGGCGGCAAAGGCGGCCACATCGAGCCGCTGGGGAACAAATTCTCTCTTCATCCGCACCAGTCTAGCGCGCCCGCCGGGGGAATTGCCGTGGTGCGGCCAAAGGCTCTTGCGGGCTCACGCACAATCGTCTCCATGCAACGCCCCTTGATTCTTGCCTCGACCTCGCGCTACCGGCGCGAACTGCTGAACCGCCTCCACTTGCCCTTCGATGTGCTGCCCCCGGAAGTCGACGAAACCGCGCTTCCCGGCGAACCCCCGCGCGAACTGGCCGAACGCCTGGCGTTCGAAAAAGCCCGTGCCGTGGCCGCCCGCTTTCCCGAGGCCGTGGTCATCGGCTCGGACCAGGTGGCCGACCTGGCCGGCGAGGCGCTCGGCAAGCCCGGCGACCACGCGCGCGCCACCGCCCAGTTGCGCAAGATGCGCGGCCAGACGCTGATATTCCAGACCGCCGTGGCCGTCGTTTGCCAAGCCACTGGCTTTGTCGAACGCGACCTGGCGCCGGTCCGGGTCGTTTTTCGGGACCTCAGCGATGCGGCCATCGAGCAGTACCTGCAGGCCGAACAGCCCTACGACTGCGCGGGCAGCGCCAAGAGCGAAGGGCTCGGCATCGCATTGCTGAGCGCCATCGACAGCGACGACCCCACCGCCCTGGTCGGCCTGCCGCTGATACGCACCTGCCGCATGCTGCGTTCCGCCGGAGTCGAACTGCTGTGACGCCGGGCAAGCTCTATCTGGTACCCGCACCGCTCGACTTCGGCTGCGACACCCAGGCGCCGCTCCAGGACGCCCTGCCCCTCGGCACGCTTCAGGCGGCCGCCGGCATCACCCACTGGATCTGCGAAAACGCCAAATCGGCCCGCGCCTACCTGAAACGGATCGATGCGGTCGTTCCGCTGGCGGCGCCCCTGCAGGCGCAGGACATCCGGGAGCTGCCGCGCGAAGTGCACAAGAAGGGCGACCATGCCGGCCAGTTCGACGCACGCCCCTTGCTGGCCGCCGCGCTCGAAGGCCACGACATCGGCCTGCTGAGCGAAGCCGGCATGCCGGCGGTGGCTGACCCGGGCTCTTCGGTGGCACGCGCCGCGCATGACCTGGGCATTGCCGTGGTGCCGCTCACCGGTCCGGTGTCGCTGCTGCTGGCGCTGGCCGCGAGCGGCCTCAACGGCCAGAACTTCGCTTTCGTCGGTTACCTGCCGCAGGATTCGGGCGAGCGGCAAAGCCGCATCCGCGAGCTCGAAGCGCTGGCGCTCAAGACGGGCCAGACGCAGCTTTTCATCGAAACCCCCTACCGCAACGCCGCGCTACTCCAGGCGCTGGTTCAAACGCTGCAGCACAACACCCGCCTTGCGGTGGCGCGCGGCCTCACGCTGGCAACCGCCCATGTGCGCAGCGAAACGGTGAAGGCCTGGCGCGCCAAGGCGCCCGGTGCCGCGACGGACGAACGCCTGCCCGCGGTGTTCGCGATCGGGCGTTGACGATGCTGGTCACCGCCAGCACCCGCTGGGCCTCGCGCGCGCAGTTCTTTTCCTCCGGCTTCATCTTTGCGACGTGGGGCGTGCACGTTCCCACCGTCAAGGCCCACTACGGCATCGACGAGGCCCAACTCGGCCTCGCGATGCTCGCCGCGGGTGCCGGGGCGATGTACGGCCTGACCAGCGCCGGCCGCTGGATCGGGCGCCACGGCCCCCGGCGGATGGCGGCCGTCTGCGGCTGCGTGTACGCACTGCTGCTGGCCGGGTTGATCGCCATGCCCGGCTACCTCGCCCTGCTGGGGCTGCTTGCAGTCTTCGGCCTTGTGACCAGCGTGTTCGACGTGGCCATCAACACCGAAGCGGCGCAACTCGAACTTCATGGCGGCACGCCGCTGATGAGCGGCATGCACGGCATGTTCAGCCTTGGCGGCATGGCAGGTGCCGCAAGCGGCAGCGCCGCACTCGCCGCCGGCCTGGGCGCGCAGGCGCATCTGCTGTGGGTCGCGGCTGCCATGGTGCTGCTGGTGGCAGTGTCTTCGATGCGCATGCTGCCCAACCCTCCAGCGGCGAACGATGGAAATACGGCAGACCGCAAGTTCCAACTGCCCCGTGGCGCGCTAGCGGTGCTGGGGGTGCTGGCGGCCCTGGGCCTGATTGCCGAGGGCGCCATCTACGACTGGAGCGTGCTCTACATGCAGCAGGAACTCGGCAGTCCGCAAAAGCAGGCCGCGCTGGCCTACGCGAGCTTCTCGGCAGCGATGGCGGCCGCGCGCTTCGGCGGCGACGCCATGCGCGCACGTTTTTCGCCGGCCGCTCTGCTGCTCGGAAGCGGCGTGCTGGCAGCCGCGGCCATGACGCTGGTGCTGCTGACGAATCTCCCGTGGCTCGCGCTGATCGGCTTTGCGGGCGTGGGCGTCGGTTTCGCGAACGTGGTGCCGATTCTGTTCGGCGCATCGGCGCGCGTACCGGGCGTCGAACCCGCCACCGGCATTGCCGCCGTCTCGGCCGTGGCCTATTTGGGGTTCATGGCCGGCCCGGCGGTCATCGGCCTGCTGGCGCGGGCCAGTTCGCTGACGGCCGCGCTGTATGTGGTGGTGGTTTTTGCCGTGGCGCTTGCGGCCTCGGCCCGATACACGAACAGCGGCGGCGACCAGCCCGCCTGAGCCGGCCGCCGGGGGAAAGCCTTAGCGCAACGCCGGGGCGGCGGATTGCAGCGAGCGCACCGTGGCGTCGCCCATGGCGGCGCCGAATTTCTTCGCGAGCTTCTCGGCCACGTTGTCGCGGCGGGTGTAGTCGGTCACCTCTTCGGCCTTGATGACTTCGCGCGCCACGTAGTCCACGTTGCCCAACTGGTCCGCCAGGCCGAACTCGACGGCTTGTTCGCCGCTCCAGAACAGCCCGCTGAAAAGACCGGGGGTGTCGAGCTTGAGGCGGTCGCCCCGCCCGCTTTTCACCACGTTGATGAACTGCTGGTGAATCTGGTTCAGCATGGCCTGCGCATGCGCGCGCTGCGCGTCGCTCATGGGGCTGAACGGATCGAGAAAGCCCTTGTTGTCTCCGGCCGTCAGCAGCCGGCGCTCGACGCCGACCTTTTCCATCACGCCGGTAAAGCCGAAACCGTCCATCAGCACGCCGATGCTGCCGACGATGCTGGCCTTGTCGACGTAGATCTTGTCGGTGGCGGCGGCAATGTAATAGGCCGCGGAAGCGCAGGTTTCTTCGACCACGGCGTACACCGGCTTCTTGTGCTTGGCCTTCAGGCGCTTGATCTCGTCGCTGATGATGCCGGCCTGTACGGGGCTTCCGCCCGGCGAATTGATGAGCAGCACGATGCCCTTGGCGCCCTCGTCCTCGAAGGCCGTCTTCATTGCGGCAATGACGAATTCGGCACTCGCGTCGCCGCCGTTGGCAATTTCGCCCTTGATTTCCACGACGGCCGTGTGGGCCGTGGTCTTGGCGGTGCTCGGCGTGCTGCGCGACATGGCCAGCCAGACCAGGAAGATGAAGAAGGCGAGCCACGAAAGACGCGTAAAGGTCTTCCAGCGGCGCGCGGCCTTCTGCTCGTTCAGGGAGGCGAAGGCGAGTTTCTCGAGCGTTGCGCGCTCCCACCCGGGACGCTGCGTGGGGTCTTTGGCCATGTTTTTCGGCGCGCCTTCGGAAGACGCAATGGGAGTGGCCGGCTCAAAAGGATCAAAACCTTCAGGTTCCGTGCGGTTCGGGTCGGTCATTGTCAAAAGGTCAGGGGATGGAGGTTCCAGGCAGTATGCCAGTGCACCACGCCGTCACGTTCGCTGAGGGCGATCTTCACCAAGCCGCCGCGGCACGGGCCGCCGGCGCATTCGCCGGTGTCCGGCTTGTAGACCGCGCCATGGGTGGCGCAGAGCAGCCATTGACCGCTGTCGTCAAAGAAGCGGTCGGGCTGGAAATCCATCTCCATGGCCACGTGGCTGCATCGGTTCAGGTAAGCGTGCGGCTGCCCGTCGAAACGCACCGCGAAGGCGCGGCAGGTTTCGCCGCCGTAGACCACATCGAACGGCACGGCCCGGCTGCCTTCGACCAGGTCCGAGGCATTGCAAAGGGGAATGGGCTCTTCTTCGCTCATCGCAAGATCTTCGGTCAGGCGTTGTCCAGGAGCCATGCCTCGAGGCTGGCCACAGAGTGGGCAATGAACAGCGGCTTCAGCGCATCGAAGCTTTCGGGCTCGTGCGCGCCGTAGCTCACGCCCACGCTGGCGCAACCGGCGTTGAGCGCCAGCTGCAGGTCGTGCGTGGTGTCGCCGATCATCAGGGTGCGTTCGGCCGGCACCTCGAGTTCTTCCATCAGTTCCAGCAGCATGCGCGGATGCGGTTTGCCGAATGTCTCGTCGGCCGTGCGCGAAGCGTCGAAGCGGTCGCGCAGCGCGACTGTCTTTAGCGCCTCGTTCAATCCGCGGCGCGATTTGCCGGTAGCCACGGCAAGCTTGTGGCCGCGCGCGCGCAGGGCGTCGATCATCTGCAGCACGCCGTCGAACAGCACCAGGTCGTCCTGGTGCTGCAAGTAGTGGTAGCGGTAGCGCGCACCGAGTTCGGCGTATTTTTCCTTCGGCACATCCGGCGCCGCGCGCGCCAGCGCCTCGGCCAAGCCCAGGCCGATGACCCAGGCGGCGTCGTTCTCGCTCGGCTTCGCGCCGCCGACGTCGATCACCGCCGCCTGGATGCAGCGCACGATGAGCCGGGTGGAGTCGTAAAGCGTGCCGTCCCAATCGAAGGCGATCAGGTCGAAGCGCAGGGGGCGGGAAGAATCAGTCATTGGCCGTGGGAGTGGGATGTTGGGCGAGCGCCTCGAGCGCCTGCGGCGGCATCAAGCCGTGCAGTTCAGGCGGCAGGCCGGCCTGCAGCGCCACGCGCTCGCCGGTTGCGGGGTGGCTGAACTGCAAGCGCCAGGCGTGCAGGAACATGCGCTTGAGGCCGAGTTTTTGCAGCGCGCGCTGGCGCTCGAAGTCGCCATACTTGTCGTCGCCCGCAATCGGGTGGCCGGCCGAAGCAAGGTGCACGCGAATCTGATGGGTGCGGCCGGTCTTGATGGTGACCGCGAGCAATGACAGCGGCGCGGCGTCGCCCGGCAGCGTGAGCCGTGCCAGCACGCGCACCAGCGTGACGGCGCGCATCGCGTCGGGATGGTCCTTGGCGACCACGCGCACGCGCCGCTCGCCGGCACCTGCGCCATCGCCCGGCAGCAGATATTTGGCAAGCGGCGCATCGAGCACCTTCTTGTTGGCAGGCCAGGCGCCCTCGACCAGCGCGAGATAGGTCTTGCCCGTCTCGCGCTCGCGGAACTGGTCCTGCAGGGCCACGAGCGCGCTGCGCTTCTTCGCCACCAGCAGAATGCCCGAGGTCTCGCGGTCGAGCCGGTGCACCAGTTCCAGGAATTTCGCGGCCGGCCGCGCCGTTCGCAGCTGCTCGATCACCCCAAAGCTCACGCCGCTGCCGCCATGCACCGCCACGCCGGCGGGCTTGTCGATGGCAAGCACCGCGTCGTCTTCCAGCAGCACCGGGAATTCGCGCGCCGGTGCGGGCGGCGTGGCGCCTTCTTCAGCGCGCGGCGATATGCGCACCGGCGGCAGCCGCAGCACGTCGCCGGCCTCGATGCGGGTTTCGGCCTGCGCCCGGCCCTTGTTGATGCGCACCTCGCCCGACCGGATGATCCGGTAGACATGCGTCTTGGGCACGCCCTTCAGGTGGCGGAACAGGAAGTTGTCGAGCCGCTGGCCCGCCGATTCCGCGTCCACGGTAATAAATTTGATGGAGGCGTGCGGCGCCGCGGCGTCCACCGCGGCCTTTTGGGCCGCGGGATCCGGAACTGCGGGATTTGGAGCGGCCGCGGGGCTTCGCTTCGCACCTATAATGTTTTTCACCAGCGCGGTCGTGTAAGTGCTTGATTAGACAGAAGTTTAGATCACTGCAGTCAAACGCCCAGGACAACGCTGCGAGGTCGATGCCGCTTTGGCGCCGAGACTGCAAACCCCGCGCAATTGCGCAAAGTGGCAGCCCCTGCGCCCAAGTCAAGCCGACACCCACGAAACACCGATACGGAATACCCAGCCTGCAGCTTCCAAGCTGCCGGCGGATCGAAGCGAGTCCCTTGTGTTGATGCTGCTGATTCAACTGTGCCTGCGTTGGCCCACCTGGCTTTTGCCAGCGGCCTCAGGCATTGGATCATCCGCACCGCGCGCCACCATTGCGCAACCAGCTATCAATAAGATAGCTGCTCAACACCGAATCTGGCTCGCGCCCATCCACGCGCCCCCACCCCGGCTGTCTTCTTGAGCTGACGCTCAAGAGGCCTGCTCGCGCTTGCCGCGACAGTGACAGCATCCGGGGCCAAGCGGCAATTCCCCTCGTTTCGCGGGCGTCGTCCGTGCATCGTTGGCCCGTCATGGGCCTGTAGAACGATACATATAAGGACAACGCATCATGAAGCGGATGCTGATCAATGCCACGCAGGCCGAAGAACGCCGCCTGGCCATCGTCGACGGGCAAAAGCTCCTCGACTACGAAATCGAGATCGAAGGGCGCGAACAGCGCAAGGGCAACATCTACAAGGCTGTTGTCACGCGCGTCGAGCCCTCGCTCGAAGCCTGTTTCGTCGACTACGGCGAAGACCGCCACGGCTTCCTGCCGTTCAAGGAAATCTCCAAGCAATACTTCGCCGAAGGCGTTTCCGCCAACCAGGCGCGCATCCAGGACGTCATCAAGGAAGGCCAGGAACTGGTCGTCCAGGTCGAAAAGGAAGAACGCGGCAACAAGGGCGCGGCCCTCACCACCTTCATCTCGCTGGCCGGCCGCTATGTGGTGCTGATGCCCAACAACCCGCGCGGCGGCGGCGTGAGCCGGCGCATCGAGGGCGACGACCGCGCCGAACTCAAGGAGGCGATGGACCAGCTCGAATACCCGAAGGGCATGAGCATCATCGCGCGCACCGCCGGCATCGGCCGCTCGGCGCCCGAACTCCAGTGGGACCTGAACTACCTGCTCAAGCTCTGGACCGCCATCGATGGCGCGGCCAAGGGCGGCAAGGGCGCCTTCCTGATCTATCAGGAATCCTCGCTCGTCATCCGCGCCATCCGTGACTATTTCAATCACGACATCGGCGACATCCTGATCGACACCGACGACATCTACGACCAGGCGCAGCAGTTCATGGCGCACGTCATGCCCGAGCATGCCGCCCGCGTGAAGCGCTACCGCGACGACGCGGCGCTGTTCAGCCGCTTCCAGATCGAGCATCAGATCGAATCGGCCTACGCCCGCACTGTGCAGTTGCCCTCGGGCGGTGCCATCGTGATCGACCACACCGAGGCGCTGGTCTCGGTCGACGTGAACTCGGCCCGCGCCATCAAGGGCGGCGACATCGAAGAAACCGCCACCCGCACCAACCTCGAAGCCGCCGACGAAGTGGCCCGCCAGATGCGCCTGCGCGACCTGGGCGGCCTGATCGTCATCGACTTCATCGACATGGACGAGTCGAAGAACCGCCGCGAAGTCGAAAGCCGCCTGCGCGACGCGCTGCGGCAAGACCGCGCCCGCGTGCAGTTCGGCTCGATCAGCAAGTTCGGCCTGATGGAAATGAGCCGCCAGCGCCTGAAGCCGGCGCTCAGCGAAGGCTCGTCGATCCCCTGCCCCCGCTGCGGCGGCTCGGGCCACATCCGCGACACCGAATCGAGCGCGCTGCAGATCCTGCGCGTCATCCAGGAAGAGTGCCTGAAGGACAACACGGCCGCGGTGCACGTGCAAGTGCCGGTCGAAGTGGCATCGTTCCTGCTGAACGAAAAGCGCCCTGAAATCGCCAAGATCGAGCTCAAGCAGCGCGTCACCGTGCTGATGGTGCCCAACAAGACGCTCGAAACGCCGAACTACAAGCTCGAACGCCTGAAGCACGACGATCCGCGCCTCGACCACATCGAAGCCAGCTACAAGATGGCCGACGAGATCGAAGACCCGACGGCCGTCACGCGCCGTTCGCAGGAACCCACCAACAAGCAGACGCCGGTCATCAAGGGCGTGCTGCCCGACGCACCGGCGCCCGTGGTGCCGCCCAAGCCTGAAGCCGTGCGCACGCCCGCCGTTGCCCCGGCGCCGGTCGCGCCGCCCGTGGCAAGCGCACCCGCGCCGGCTGAAATGGGCTTCTTCGCCCGCATCAAGAGCTGGTTCGGCGGCACGCCGGCACCGGCGCCCGCTCCGGCCGTGATTCCCGTCGAAGCGCCGAAGCCCGCACGCCGTGATGGCGGCCGCTCCGGCCGTGACGGCGAAGCACGCGGCGCCCGCGACGGCGAGCAGCGCCGTGGTGGCCGCGGCGGCGAAGGCCGCAGCGAAAACGGTGGCCGTTCCGGCGGCCGCGACGGCGAACGCCGCGGCGGTCGCGGCGGCGAGCGCCGTGGGGAAGGACGCGAAGGCCGCGAAGGCCGCAGCGGCGAACTGCGCAACGAAGCCGCGCTGCCACGCGAGCAACGCGAACCGCGTGAACAGCGCGAGCCCCGCGAACAACGCGAACCCCGTGAAGCACGCGGTCCGCGCGAAAGCGAACAACGCCGTGGTGGCCGCGGCGAGCGCCGCGAAGGCGAAGGCCGCGAAGCACGGCCCGCATCGGCCGAGCTGATCGACGGCAACCTCGAAGCGCAGCAACTCGCGCCCGCCGGCGACGAAGGCAATGCCCCGGCAGAGCGCGCGCCCCGCGCCCGCGGCGAACGCCGTGAACGTGGCGGTGAGCGCGGCGAACGTGCGGACCGTGGCGAACGCGGTGAACGCAACGAACAGCGCAATGGCACCGACGCACCGCGCGAAGCGTCCAGCGACGACAACAACGTCGCTTCGCAGGACGGCTCGCAAGCCGAGCGCGCACCGCGCAACGGCCGTGAAGAGCGCGGCCAGCGTGGCGAGCGCAACGACGGCCGCCGCGAACGCCGCGGCGAAGGCCAGCCGCGTTTCGCCAACGGCGACGCACAGGCACCTGCCGACGAGGCAACTGCCGTCGCTCCAGGCGCTGAAGGCGAAACCGATGCCAACAACGATCAGGCACCGCGCCGTGAAGGCGAGGAGCGCCGCGGCCGTTCGCGCGACCGTTATGGCCGCGACCGCCGCGAACGCGGCCCGCGCGACGAAAGCGAAGCCAACGTGGCCGGCGCATCGACCGACAACGCCATGGCCGAGCCGACCGAAGCCCGCGCCGCAGTGCCCGAAGAAGAATCGCGTGCAACCGCCGCATCGCGGAGCTACTTCGACCGCCCCGCAACGGCGCCTGCGCCGGTTGCAGCTCCGGTGGCACCTGTGCAAGCCGTTGCGCCTGCAGAAGCTGTTGCACCAGTCGCAACCTTCGCTCCTGCTCCCGTGGTGGCACCGATTGCCGTCGAGAAGAGCAGCAGCAAGCCCGCCACCAACGGCCGTGCCTTGCCGAAGGTTCAGCCCTTCGAACTGCCGTTGAACGAACTCGCGCAAATCGCCGAGCGTTCGGGTCTGCAGTGGGTCAACTCCGATGCAGAACGCATTGCACAGGCCCGCGCAGCCATCGCGGCCGAGCCGAAGCCGGTGCATGTGCCGCGCGAACGCCCGCCTGCAATCACGCTCGACGAAGGTCCGCTGGTGCTGGTCGAAACCCGCCGGGAACTCAGCGCAATGACGCTGCCTTTCGAGAAGGCATCGACCGACGCGCAAGGCGTGAACTGAAGACGCTCAGGCCCTCGGGCCTGAACCCATAAAAAACGGCGCCAATTGGCGCCGTTTTTTTTATTGGGGAACGATGAGATGCCTGCCGGCAACAACAACGCTCAGCAAGGTCGCGCCCGAATGCTCAGGCCTTCTCCGCCTGGGCCGCGCGCTTCCACGCTGCAGCGGCCTGTTCCGCGTCTCCGCGCGCCTCGGCCAACTCGGCCAGCGCGAGCCATGCGCGGCGATAAAGGTCCGTGTCCTGCAAGCCCATGCCGGCCTGCATGAGCAGCTGCTGGGCCTTGCCCCACAGCTGCCGCTTCATGCACGCCATGCCGGCCAGGTACTGCAGATTGGGGTCGCTCGGGTTGTTGCGTTGCGCCGTCTCGATGCGGGCGAGCCAATCGGCGTCCACCGAATCGAGCCCCGCCTCGAGCGCGCGCGCCAACCTGACGCGCAACGCATCGCCGAGGCCGCGCGGCTGCGACACCATGCGCTCCCAGGCCGGCAGCAGCCAGCCGCGCGCCAGCGCCAGGTCGCCGCGCAAGGCAACCATCCGTTGGGCGGCATGAATCGCCACTTCGGGCATTTCGCGCTCGGCGGCGTCGAGCTCGCCCCAGGCGCGGAGCAATTGCGCCGGGTCGTGCGCGCCGCCCAGCAGTTCGGTGGCCAGGCCGCGCACGATGCTCTGCGCCGCCGCGTCGGAAAATGCGCGGTGCTTGGCGAGCAGGCGCGCGGTTTCCAGCGCTTCCAAAGTGCGCCGGTCCTGGCGGGTCGCTTTCAGGCGAATGCGCAGCGCAAGCGTTCGCCGCTGCACGCCTTGCGGAAGCTCTTCGAGCCGGGCCAGTGCGCCCGCTGGATCGTGGTCTTCGAGCGCCCAGCGAGCGGCACGCAGCTGCACGCCCTCGCGCGTCTCGGGGCTTGCCAGTACCGTCCGGTCGACGCTTTCATTGAGGGCTTGCTGCAGATGGGCATCGCGCGCCGGCCGGTCTTGCAACGCCTGTGCGCTCTCGGCGGCCAGCAAATGCGAGATCACGCGGACCTGCTGCGCCTGCGGCAGGCTGGCGCCCAGGGCAGCCAGCGTTTTCTCTTGCACCAGCGCGGCCTGCGCAGCCTTGCGCGCGCGAGAGAAGCGGCCTGAGAGCAGCTGCACCATGGCGTCGAGCAAGGCCGAATGCAGCGTGCGTTCCTTCTGCTGCAGCCGCCACTGGCGTGCCTGGGTCGGAAGAGAGAACAGCGCCGCCAGGCCACGCAGCGCAAGGTGCAGCAATGCGAAGGCGCCCAGCAGGATCACCAGCACCAGGTTCAGCGAAAGGTCAACGCGCCACGGCGGCCAGAACACGGTGATCGTGCCCTGGTTGTTGCCGGCGAACAGCGCCACCGCCGCGGCGATGGCGAACAGCGCGAGAAGCCACAGTGCCGCCCGCATGATCAGCGCCCCGCCGCTGCCGTCGCCAGCGCGGCCAAGGTGTCGTCGATGCGCGGGGGTTCGGAGGTCTTCACCTGTGCCTGGAGCTGCTGCAGCAGCGTGGCGGCCGCTTGCGTGCGCCGCGACGCGGGATCGAAATAGCGGTTCAGCGATGCGGACACCGTGGCGAGCTCGCTGCGCGCGGAATCCACCTGCCGGGACAGCAGGGAAAGCCTTGCGTTGAGCAGCTTGAGCTTGAGGTTCTCGCGCAGGAAGTAGGTCTGGTCGGGCGCCAGCAGCACCGCCTCGGGCCGCTCGATGCGACCGACGCGCACCAGCGACCGCAGTTCGGCACGCACGGTCAGCAGCGCCCGCTCCCACCAGGCCGCATCGGCCGGAATGGGCTCTGGCTGCCAGGCGTTGACGCCGGAGCCGCGCGTGGCCACGGCATTGAGCGGCGGCAGGTCGTCCACGCTGCGCATCAGTTCGTCGAGTTTCTGCAGCGCCTCGCCGCTGTCGGCGCTGGCGCTGCTGCGCAGGCGGTCGGCGTCGCGCTGCATGGCGCGCTGCAGCGGCGCAAGCCTGGGCTGCGCGGCGCGCGCGATGCGCAGGTCGCCGGACTTGAGCGCTGCCAGCAAGGGCTCCACGCTGCCAGTGACCTGGGCCTGTTGCAGCGCCAGGCGCACAGCCGACTCGATGTCGACCACCAGGTTCTCGTCGCGCGAACGCGAGAGGCTTTGCATGAGTTCTTCGAGTTGCGAGCGCTGCAGCGCAACTTCGGCCACACGGGTCTCGGTAAGGGCGGCGCGCGCGGCGGTGTCGCGCACGGTGTCCATGGCCTGCCGCGCGAGCGTGCGCGCCTCGAGCGACTGGGCCTGCGCATCCGCGCTCTGGCGCGCGAGCTGCTCCTGCATGCCGCTCACCTTCTGCCAAAGCGCAATTGCAATGGCCAGGGCCGCGAGCGACACGACGGCCAGCAGGCCAAAGCCGATACGGGAAAGCGTTGTTGCGGCGGCCGCCAGCGCCTCTGGCGACTGCGGCGGCGCCACGAGCGTTGCGGGCACCGGCGCGGCGGCAGTTGGGGGGGAGAAGTCGTCGGACGGAGACGCGGCACTCATGAGAAGGATTCTATCGACGCGATCAACGCCTCACGCTGGGGGCTGCACACGCGCACCGTTCCGAATCCCGCGGCGCGCGCGGCTTCGCCGATGCGTGCGTGAGTGGCCACCGCGCTGGCTGCCTGCCAGCCGGTTGCGGGCATCGCCAGCCGCAAATTGGAGATCGCCTCCGAGCTGCTGAACAGCCAGACCGCGCGCCCTTCTGCACCGTCGAGTGCGAGCGCGCGCTCCTCGTCGCCAAAGGAGGGCGGCAGGCGGCGGTAGGCGACCACCGTGTCGCGCAATCCATGCGCGGCATCGATTTCATTGGCGAGCCAGTCGCGGCCCTTGGGGCTGCCCGCCGCGTCTCCGCCGCGCACGATCAGCACCCGCACGCCCGCCGAAACTTGGCCTTTCACGCGCTCCCACAAGGCTTCGGAGTCGAAGTTCGACGCATCGGGCGGCGGTGCGTCGATGGCTTCGTCGGGCACGCCGGCGCGCCGAAGTGCGCGCGCCGTGCCGGGGCCGGTGGCCCAGAAGCGCGGACCCGCCGCAACGGCATTCTTCTCGGCATGGAAAAAGAAGTGCTCGACTGCAGCCGCGCTCACGAACATCAGCGCGGCGTAGTCCGAAATGCGGCGCCATGCGGCCCGCAGGGGCTCAGCGTCGGCGGCCGGTTCGATGACGATCAACGGCAACGCCGCAGCAACCAGCCCTGCGGCGCGAAAGTCGTCCACCCACTGCGCGGCTTCGCGCGCCGGCCGCGTGACGATGACGGGCTTGGCGGCCATCTGTCTTCGGTCTGCGCTCAGTGCGCGCCGGCGTTACGCAGCAGATCCGCGGCCCGTTCGCCAAGCGCGCCCGCCTGCGCGAAATCGGCCGCTTCGGCCTGGGCGTGAATCCGCACCAGCGCGGCATTGCCTTCCGGATCGCCCCAAGCGGCATCGATGCGCAGCGTGCCGTCGGCCTGCCAGCGCGCGTGCGCCGCCAGCGGCATCGAGCAGCTGCCGCCCATCGATCGGCTCACCGCGCGCTCGGCGGCGGTGGCCAGCCAGTCGCTGCGGTACGACAGAGGCGCGAGCAATGCAATCAGGTCGGCGCGGTCGGCCCGCACCTCGATGCCGAGGGCGCCCTGCCCCGCCGCCGGCAGCATGGTGTCGGGATCGAACGCGACCCGGATGCGCGACTCAAGGCCGAGCCGCTTGAGCCCGGCCGCAGCGAGCACGATGGCGTCGTACTGCCCTTCGTCGAGCTTGCGCAGGCGGGTGTCGAGGTTGCCCCGCAGCGGCTCGATGCGCAGGTCGGGCCTCATGGCGCGCAGCAGCACCACGCGACGAAGGCTGGAGGTACCGACCACCGCGCCCTGCGGCAGCTCTTCCAGCGAGGCGTAGCGGGGCGACACCAGCGCATCGCGCGGGTCTTCGCGCTCAAGCACGCAGGCCAGCACAAAGCCCTCGGGCAAATCCATCGGCACGTCCTTGAGCGAATGCACCGCGATGTCGGCGCGGCCTTCTTCCAGGGCGAGTTCGAGTTCTTTCACGAAGAGGCCCTTGCCGCCCACCTTGCTGAGCGACTTGTCGAGGATCTGGTCGCCCCGCGTGGTCATTCCCAGCAGGCTGACCGTGTGGCCTCTTTCTTGCAGCAGCGCTTGCACGTGTTCGGCTTGCCACAGGGCCAGCCGGCTTTCGCGCGTGGCGATCACGATGTTGCTCAAGATCGCTCCCAAAAAGTACATGTTTCAGACCGCCGGAATGCTAGCATGTTGCGCCGCAGCAACGCAGGCGACGTCTCCTTTCTAGTCCAGGAAAAACATCGAATGAAAGCCAGCAAGACTCCTGCGCCCGCCAAGCGCCGGCAAGCCGAAGACCAGCCACTGATCGACGACATCCGGCTGTTGGGCCGCATCCTCGGCGACGTCATCCGCGAGCAGGAGGGCGAAGAAAGCTACGCGCTGGTCGAGAAGATTCGCACGCTCTCGGTGGCTTTCAGGCGTGACGCGGACCATGCGGCCGACCGCGCACTCAAGAACCTGCTCAAGGGCCTGAGCGCGGCCGAAACAGTGCGCGTGATTCGCGCCTTCACCTATTTCAGCCATCTGGCCAACCTGGCGGAAGACCGGCACCTGATTCGCCGCCGCACCGAGGCCGAGCGTGCCGGCGAGAGCGCCGACGGCGACCTGCAGACCGCCCTTGCACGCATCCGCAAGGCCGGCGTCAAGCCCGACGAGGTGGTGGCCTCTCTTGCACACAGCTACGTGTCACCAGTGCTCACCGCGCACCCCACCGAAGTGCAGCGCAAGAGCATCCTCGATGCCGAGCGCGCCATTGCCCAGCTGCTCACCACGCGCGACGAGATCAAGCTTCGCCAGAGCGCCTACGCAGGCGGCAAGGACGCGCTCACGCCGCTCGAGTTTGCCGAGAACGAAACCCAGATGCGCATCCGCGTGACGCAGATCTGGCAGACGCGCCTGCTGCGCTTCTCCAAGCTCACGGTGGCTGACGAAATCGAAAACGCGCTGAGCTACTACGAAGCCACATTCCTTCGCGAAATTCCGCGCGTCTATGCCGACCTGGAAAAAACACTGGGCCAGAACGGCGTGGTGCCCTCGGTGGCACCCTTCCTGCGCATGGGCCAATGGATCGGCGGGGACCGCGACGGCAACCCGAACGTCACGGCCGAAACGCTCGAGTACGCATTGCGCCGGCAGGCCGAGCTGGCGCTGCGCCACTACCTGACCGAGGTGCACTACCTCGGCGGAGAGCTCTCGCTCTCGGCCACGCTGGTCGACGTATCGGTCGAGATGCAGGCGCTGGCCGAGCGCTCGCCCGACACCAGCGAGCACCGCAAGGACGAGCCCTACCGCCGCGCACTCACCGGCGTGTATGCACGCCTTGCGGCCACGCTGCGCGACCTGACCGGCGGCGAGGCGGCACGCCACGCGGTGCCGCCGCAAAACCCCTACACCCGGGCCGAGGAGTTTCTGGCCGATCTTCACACCGTGGAACAGTCGCTCGCCGAGAAGCACGGCACCGTGCTGGCAGCACCGCGCCTGCGGCCGTTGATCCGCGCGGTCGAGGTGTTCGGTTTTCACCTGGCCACGGTCGATCTGCGCCAGAGTTCCGACAAGCACGAGGCCGTGATCGCCGAACTGCTGGCCACCGCGCGCATCGAACCCTCGTATGCGTCGCTGGCCGAAGAAGCCAAGCAGCAGTTGCTGCTCAAGCTGCTCGACGACGCACGTCCGCTGCGCGTGCCCGACGCGGAATATTCGCCGCTCGCGCAGAGCGAGCTCGCGATCTTCGCGGCCGCGCGCACCGCGCGTGCACGCTACGGCGCGGCGGCCATTCGCCACTACATCATCAGCCACACCGAAACGGTGAGCGACCTGCTCGAGGCCTTGCTGCTGCAAAAGGAAGTGGGCCTGCTGCGCGGTGCCATGGGCAGCAACGCAACCTGCGACCTGATCGTGGTGCCGCTGTTCGAAACCATTGAAGACCTGCGCAACGCCGCGCCCATCGTGCGCGCCTTCTACGCCCTGCCCGGTATTGCCGATCTCATAGAGCGCTCGGGCGCCGAACAGGACGTGATGCTCGGCTACAGCGACAGCAACAAGGACGGCGGCATCTTCACCAGCAACTGGGAGCTCTACCGCGCCGGCATCGCGCTGGTGTCGCTGTTCGACGAGCTCAACAAGAAAAAGAAGACCCACCCGATCCGCCTGCGCATGTTCCATGGCCGCGGCGGCACGGTGGGACGCGGCGGCGGCCCGAGCTACCAGGCCATCCTCGCGCAGCCGCCGGGCACGGTGCGCGGCCAGATCCGGCTCACCGAACAGGGCGAAGTCATCGGCTCGAAATACGCCAACCGCGAGATCGGCCGGCGCAACCTCGAGACGCTGGTGGCCGCCACGCTCGAAGCCACGCTGCTGCCGCAGGGCAAGTCGGCACCCGCCACCTTTCTTTCGGCGGCCGCAGAGCTGTCGACCGCAAGCATGGCGGCTTACCGCAAGCTGGTCTACGAGACCCCGGGCTTCGGCGACTACTTCTTCGGCTCCACGCCCATCCGCGAAATTGCCGAACTCAACATCGGCTCGCGCCCCGCCTCCCGCAACCCGAGCCACAAGATCGACGACCTGCGCGCCGTGCCGTGGAGCTTCAGCTGGGGCCAGTGCCGGCTCACCATACCGGGCTGGTTCGGCTTCGGCTCGGGCGTGGAGCAGTTCCTCGCGTCGGCCGGCACACCGGCTGCGCGCAAGGAGCGCGTGGCGCTGCTGCGCCGCATGTATGCGCAATGGCCGTTCTTTCGCACCCTGCTCTCCAACATGGACATGGTGCTTGCCAAGAGCGACCTCGCATTGGCTTCGCGCTATGCCGAACTCGTAGGCGACCGCAAGCTGCGCCAGAAGGTGTTCTCGATGATCGACACCGAATGGCATCGCACCTCCGACGCGCTCACACTGATCACCGGCGCCAAGCAGCGCCTCGAAGGCAATGCCGAGATGCAGCGCTCGGTGCGCCACCGCTTTCCGTACATCGACCCGCTGCATCACCTGCAGGTAGAGCTGATGCGGCGCTACCGCGCGGGCGAAGGCGGCGAGCGGCTGCAGCGGGGCATCCACATTTCGATCAACGGGGTGGCGGCCGGCTTGCGGAACACGGGCTGATGCGAGTGAACGCACAGGCAACCGCTCCGCCATGAGCACCATACAGTCCCGGCGCAAGCTGATCGTCGCCGTTCTGCTGTGCGTGGCTGTCGGCGGCGCGGTCGTGCGGCACTACGCAACTCCCGGCTCGACCACGCGCGACATCGGCACGCTGCTGATGGTGTTGTGGGTGCCGATCATCGGCAACGTCATCGCGTGGCTCATCGGCAAGCTGCCGCGGCGTGCACCACCCGCGCAGCCCGCGACCTTCGACGCTGCGCGCGCCTTCACGCCGCATCTTTCCGTCGAACTCACGCTGCGCCCACCGGCGCTGCCTTCGCACGACGTGCCGTTGGCGGCCGGCGAATACCGCTGCGCGCTGGTGATCGGCAACGAAGGTTTTTCGGCGCGGTGGCTCGTGCCGCACGGAGCGCAGCTCGAACGCGGAAAGCCGCACGCGCTCGACGTCGAGCTGCTGACGCCAGACATGGCGAGCGCGCGCTTTCCCGACGGTGCGGTCTTTCGTGTACTGGTCGGCGACTCTTTCATTGCCGACGGACGGGTGCTGCAGCACTGCCCGCCAGCCATCTGACACGGCGCTGCGAAACGAGCGATTGTTCGCCTCCGGGAAACTGACTACTGCCCGCAAGGCCCTTTGTGAAGAGCCCGTCCGCTTCGACACTGGACGGCCTTTCGCAAACAACGCATCGGTGCGCGCTTTTTTTCCGCCGATGCGACTCCAGGACCTTCTCATGATGAATTCACCCACCGGCAACCCCTGCGTGGACGATCTGGCTCGCGAGCCGACCAGGACGACCCGCTCCGCCTGGCTGGCGGTCAGCTCGATTGCCGTCGGCACCTTCGCAATGGTTTCGACCGAGTTCATGCCCATCGGCCTATTGACCGATATCGCCCGCGGGCTCAATGTGTCCGACGGCACGGCGGGGCTCATGATCACCATGCCAGGCGTGCTTGCCGCTCTTGCAGGACCCGGTCTCATCGTCGCTTCGGGCCGCCTGGACCGGCGCACGGTGCTGATCGCGCTCACCACGCTGCTGATCGCATCGAACCTGCTGGCGGCCTTTGCGCCCAACTTCGCCACGATGCTGGTCGCGCGGCTCATGCTGGGCCTGTGCGTGGGCGGTTTCTGGACCTTCGCACCCGCGGCTGCCACGCAACTGGTGCCGCAAGCCTCGAAGGCGCGGGCCATGTCGCTGGTGCTGGCGGGTGTGTCCGCGGCCGCGGTGCTCGGCGTGCCCGCGGGCTCCTTGCTTGGAACACTGTTCGGCTGGCGCGCCTCGTTCGCGGTGACGGGCGCGCTTGCCGCGGTCGTGCTGCTGGTGCAGCTGTGGCTGTTGCCTTCGATACCGCCGGTGCGCGCCATCGGCGCACGCGACCTGCTCACGCCGCTGACGCGCCGCATGGCGCAGGTCGGCCTGCTTGCCGTGCTGTTCTTCATCGCCGGCCACTTCGCGGCCTACACCTACCTGAAGCCGCTGCTGCAGCAGGTGTTCGGCCTGGCGCCGCACTCGGTCTCCACGCTGCTGCTGGTGTACGGCGCCGTGGGCTTCATCGGCACGTTCCTGGGCGGTAGCCTGGTGGCGCGCAGCGTGCGCGGCACCACCCTGCTCGCGGCGCTGATGCTGGCAACCGCGCTGCTGCTCTCGACGGTGATCGGCAGCGGCTTCGTGGC
Organism: Variovorax sp. CCNWLW235; assembly: GCF_037204085.1. Lineage (NCBI taxonomy): Bacteria > Pseudomonadati > Pseudomonadota > Betaproteobacteria > Burkholderiales > Comamonadaceae > Variovorax > Variovorax sp. CCNWLW235. The sequence continues at coordinate 328,899 of NZ_JBBCBW010000002.1, forward strand.
GGGCGCGGTCGTGGTCTTCATCTGGGGCGTGGCCTTCGGCCTGATTCCGGTGGCGCTCACGGGCTGGATGATGGAAGCGGTGCCCGACGCACCAGAAGCCGGGCAAGCCCTGCTCGTGAGCGGCTTCCAGGTGGCCATTGCCTCGGGCGCGCTGATCGGCGGCGTGACGGTCGACAACTACGGCATCTCGAGCGCGATGGTGCTCAGCGGCGCGCTGGTGCTGATTGCCGCGCTCATCGTCGGCACGCTGGGCCGCGCACGCAGCGGCGCGGCGCGTGCTACGTCTTCGGCCTTTTCGCCGGAGTAACGGCCGGAGTAACGGCCGAACTCCCCTTCTTGCCGGCCGCAAGAATCGCATCGAGCACCACGCGCAGCGCCTTGCTGACCGGCTTGTCGCGCCGGATCACGATGGCCAGCGTGCGGTGCATGCCGGGGTTCAGCCGGCTTGTCTTCAACCCGGGGTGGGCGCCGCGGCCCGCCATGGACATGCGCGGCACGATGCCGTAGCCCAGCCCCGCGGCCACCATCTCCTTCATGGCCTCGACACTGCCCAGCTCCATGACGGGCTGCGGCTGCAGACCTTCGGCGGCAAACCACCGGTCGACCAGCTTGCGCGTGTTGGCCGCAGGCTCGAACAGCACCAGCGGCAGCGCGGCCAGGTCGGCAGGCCCCACCCGGGCTTTCAGCGGAGCGAGATCGCCGCGGCCGATGGCGACGAACTCGTCGTCGAGCACCGGCAGCACGCTCAGCGAGCGGCCCGCCGCCGGCAGCGTGACCAGCGCGAGGTCGATGCTGTTTTCTTCCACCTTGCGGACCTGGTCGTCGGTGTTGCCGGTGCTCACCACGATGCCCAGCGCCGGAAACTGCTCCCGCAAGCCGCGCAGCAAGCCCGGCAGGAAATAAAGGCAGGCCGTTGCGCCGGTGCCCAGCCGAACGCGGCCCGTCACGCCGCTGGTGTGGTCCGCCAACGCGTCGATGGCGTTCTCCACAGCGGTCTCGATGTGCTGGGCGTGCAGCAGCAGTGCCGCACCGGCGGGCGTGGCCTTGGCCTGCCGGCCCACACGCTCCACCAGGCGCACGGCCAGCTTGCGCTCCAGCTGGCGGATCTGCAGGCTTACCGCCGGCTGCGTAAGGCCGAGCCTGTCGGCCGCGGCGGAGAAGCTGCCGGTTTCAATAACCAGCCCGAAGGACTTCAGCTGGTCGAGGTTCAATGTCTTTTCCAAAGTATTCCTTATGCTTTGCATAGGCTGGCCAAGCTTCACTTATCCATGACGGACCGTCAAGATCCGGGGCATGCCCTCACACCTCGTTGCCTCTACCTCCTTCGAAATCCTCGACGCCGAACCGCATCACATGCCCGCGGTGCAGGCCATCTACAGCCACTACGTGCTGCACGACCTGTGCTCCTTCGAGGAAGAGGTTCCCACCGTCCAGCAGATGCAGTCGCGGCGCGCCGACGTGCTAGCACGCGGCCTGCCCTACCTCGTGGCAATGAAGGACGGCGAGGTGGCCGGCTATGCCTATGCAAGCCCCTACCGCAGCCGGTCCGCGTACCGCCACACGGTGGAGGATTCGGTCTACATCGCGCAAGGCATGCAGGGCCACGGCATCGGCAAGGCGCTGCTTCAAGCGGTGATCGGGCGCTGCACCGATGGCGGCTTCACGCAGATGGTGGCGGTGGTCGGCAACAGCGCCAATGCCGGATCGCAGCGCCTGCATGAAAGCCTCGGCTTCGAACTGGTGGGTGTGCTGCGCAACGTCGGCTTCAAGTTCGGGCAGTTGGTCGACACCGTGCTCATGCAACGTGCACTGCGCTGAGCCGGCGCCCGCGCGCGGCTGGCTGGCGCTGCTGTGCGCGAGCCGGCTGCTGCAGGCGATGATCGTCACCGCCTACTCCGGCGTGCTTCCGTTCATGATGGCCGACTGGCACATGACGGCCGCGCAGGCAGGTTCGATCCAGAGCGCCTGGCACATCGGCTACATGAGCTCGCTGTTCGCGGTGGGCCTTCTGGCCGATCGCTTCGGCCCGCATCGCGTGTTCCTCTTCGGCAGCGCCATCAGCGCGGTCGCGGCAGCGGCTTTCGCAGTGTTCGCACACGACCATCGTTCGGCCATGCTGCTCTACGGCCTGACGGGTTTGTGCGCGGGCGCCTCGTACACGCCGGGCCTGCAGCTCCTGGCGCGCAACACCCAACCCGCCGTGCGCGGCCGCGCGATGGGGCTGTTTCTCGGCGCGGCGTCGATGGGCTATGCCTTGTCGCTCGCGATGGTGGCGGTGTTGAGCCATGTGCAGCACTGGCGGCTCGGGCTGTTCGTGGCGGCGGGCTGCACCTTTGCGGGTGCACTGCTGACCCTGCCCGCGCTGCGGCGCATGCGCCCGCCCGCGCCGCCCGCCAGTGCCGGCACGCCGCGCGAAGGCACCTGGCACGCGCTGCGCGAAACGGTGCGCGACAAGCCTGCGATGGCCGGCAACTGGGCCTACGCCTTTCATTGCTGGGAGCTGATGGCCCTGTGGGCGTGGCTGCCCGCCTACCTCGTCGCTTCCGCGGGCGGCAGTACGCCATGGCAAGGCGCGGGCATTGCACTGGCGGCGCTTGCCCACCTGGTGAGCGTGTTCGGCAGCATTGCGGGCGGCGCCGCATCCGACCGGTTCGGCCGTGCGCGAATCATGATGGTCGCCACGGTGGCCAGCCTTTGCATGTCGTTCAGCTTCGGCTGGATGTGGACCTGGCCGCTGTGGCTGCTGGCCGCAATGGCCGCCATCTACAACCTGCTTGCCATCGCCGACTCGTCGGTCTATTCGACCGCGCTGGCCGACGTGGTGGCGCCGCACCGCCTGGGCGTGGCGTACTCGGTGCGCTCGGTGATGGGCTTCGGTGCCGGCGCGTTGAGCCCCTGGGTGTTCGGCCTGGCGCTGGACTGGGGACAGTCGCAGTTCGGCTTCGGCAGCACCTACGGCTGGGTCGCGGCATGGAGTTCCGTCGGCCTGGGTGCGCTGCTGGGGCCGTGGATGATCGTGCGCTTCTCAAGGCTGAACCAGGCCCGCGCGCGATCCAGCTGAAGCCCTGTAGCGGCGCCAACTGCCTAGTCTCCCAGCAGCTCCCCGATCGGCTGCAGGTCTTCCACCCGGTCGCAGATCGACTTGACCACCATGGTGATGGGAATGCCCAGCAGCAGCCCCCACACGCCCCAGAGCCAGCCCCAGAAGATCACGCCGACGAACACCGCCACCGGGTTCATGCGGCTGGTGCGGCTGGTGAGCCACGGCAGCAGCAGGTTGCCCACCAGCGTGTGGATGAGCAGCGACGTGCCGGCCACCAGCAGCCCCATTTCAAGCGTGTTGAACTGCAGGAAGGCCACCAGCCCCGCGGCGGCCATGACGATGACGGAACCGATGTACGGAATGAGGTTGGTCACCGCCGCAACAATGCCCCACACGGCCGCGTTCTCCAGCCCCAGGCCCCAGAACGCGAGCCCCGTGGCCACACCGACCAGCACGCTGGTGAGTATCTGCACCAGCAGGTAGCGCTCGATGTTGCGCGTGATGTCGTCCAGCACGTGCACGGTGATCTTTTTCTTTTCCAGGCTGGGGCCGGTGATCTTGATCAGCTTGCGCCGGAACGTGTTGCCCGAGCACAGCGCGAAGAAGGTCAGAAAGACCACCAGCGTGAACTGCCCCGCCGCGGCCAGCAGCCCGACGGTGCCGCTCCACAGGTACTCGCGCACATTGAAGGCCGGCCGCTCGATGACGACGCGCGCCACGCCTTTGCGGGCCGCAACGCGGGCCGAATTTTCCTCGGCCGCGCGTTCGAGCTGCGCAGCGGCCTGCTGCACGCTGTCGAGCGGCGTGGCGGTGGCGCTCTTGTTGCTGCGCGTGGCCTGCCGCAGCTTTTGCGCTGCAACGGGCAGCGAATCGAGCAGTTCCGAGGCGCTGCCCGACAGCGAATAGCCCGTCCAGCCCAGGCCGCCGGTCAGGCCCAGCAGGATCACCGTCGCGCCGATCCAGCGCGGCACCTTCCAGTGCTCCAGCCGGTCGACCAGGGGCGAGAGCGCATAGCTCAGCAGCAGGCTCACCATCAGCGGAATGAAGACCGCCGAAGCCCATCGCAACGCGAACACGCCGGCCAGCACCGCAAGCACCACCAGCGAAGCGCTGCGCACATCGACCGGCATGTGCAGCAGCATGCGCGGGGGTTCGGGCTCCGGCTCCGGTTCAGGTTCGGGGGCGGCGGCAGCGGCTTGCGGCTCGGGCGCCGCCGCGGGCTCGGGGGGCAGTTCAGGCGGAGTTTCGGCAGCCTCCGGCGGAGGCTGTCCTGCTGCCGTTGTCTCGTCGGCGGTTTTCTTGTCGTCGGTCATCGGGCTTCCTTCAGCACTTCGCGCACTGCAGCCAGTTGCCGCCGCGAAACCGCGACGGGTTCGGGAATCGCGTCGAGCCGCAAGGCCCAGCCTTCGGCGTCTTCCCCGTCATCGTATTTCTCCAGCGCGCGGATGGCTGCGCGCGCCACTAGCGCATTGCGGTGCACGCGCAGAAAGCGCCCCGGGTACCGCTCTTCGAATTCGTTCAGCGAACCGTCCAGGATGTGGCTGCGCGTGGCGGTGCGCACCGTGAGGTACTTGTATTCCGACTTCAGGTAGAGCACCTCCGAGAGCGGCACCCGCTCGGCGCGGCCCCGGTCTTGAATGAGCACGCTCTCCTGCACGGCGTTGGCCTGCAGCGCCCGCCGCTCCTTCAGAAAGCGCTCGGCTTTTTGCAGCGCCTGCTGCAGGCGTTCGGCCCGCACGGGCTTGGTCAGGTAGTCGACCGCATCGAGGTCGAAGGCCGTGACCGCATGGGCCGCATGGGCTGTGACGAACACCACGGCCGGCGCGTCCGCCTGTTCGCGCAGCATGCGCGCCACCTCGATGCCATCGACGCCGGGCATGTGGACGTCGAGCAGCACAAGGTCGATTGCCATGCTCGCCAGGTGTTGCTGCGCCTCGGCGCCCTGGGCCGCCTCAGCCACCACTTCAGCCGCGGGCGCGCGGCAGTCGCGCAGCAAGGTGCGCAACCGGGAGCGCGCAAGGGTTTCGTCGTCGACGATCAGGGTCTTGAGGGTCATGATTCGGCGGGAATGGCAATGCGCACGCGGTAGTTCTTCTGGTCCATGCCGGCGCTGAACTGCATCTGCATGTCGTGCAGCAGCCGCAGCCGGTCTCGCACATTGGCCAATGCAATGCCGTGGCCGCGCGGCAAGGGCTCGTCGGCCCAGCGCAGGGGCGGAAGGCTGTTGACCACCTCGATCACCACCACGTCGCCCCGGCGCTCGGTGCGGATGCGCAGCCTGGCACCTTCGGGGCTGGGCTCCACGCCGTGCTTGATGGCGTTTTCGACCAGCGGCTGCAGCAGCAGCGGGGGCAGCCGCGCACTGCTGGCCGCGGCATCGAGGTCCCAGCGGATGCGCAGGCGGTCGCCGAAACGCACCTGCTCGATGGCCAGGTAGCGCTCGGCCAGCGCGATCTCGTCGGCCAGCGTGCCCGATTCGCCCGGGTCGGCCAGCGCCTGGCGGAACAGCTCGGCCAGGTCTTCCAGCATGGTTTCGGCCTTGGCGGGCTCTTCGCGCACCAGTGCAATGGCGCTGTTGAGGGTGTTGAACAGAAAGTGCGGGCGGATGCGCGACTGCAGTTCTTCCAGCCGGGCAGTCATTGCGGCGGGCGTCTGGCCGCGCGCGCGCAGCACCATCGCGGCCATGACCATGCCGGCAATGAAGGCGCCCGCCACGGCGCTGGCGAGCCACGGCGCCGTGCCCAGCACACCGGTCAGCCGCAAGAGGCCGCAGCCGTAGAGCGCCGAAACCGCGCCCAGCACTGCGCCCGCGGCGTACTGCGCCTGCCGCGGCAGGCGCCCGAGCGGCTTCTTGAGCGCGCAGGTAACCACCAGCCAGAGCAAGGTCGCTGGCAGCGCGCCGCCTGTGACGGTGGCGGTCTGCACCAGCCATTCGCCCGGGGAGGACGAGACGAAAAGCGTGGCGGTCGCCACCAGCGCCTCCACGAAGAGAACCGTGCGCAAAACCACGCCGATCTGGCAGGCGTCGAACAACCCGGAACTGCCGCGCGCAGGCAAACGCCCTCTTTCCGGCGAGGCCGGAGGCGTGGGGTTGGAGGTGGCCGATAAAATCGCCGGGTTGCGCATCACAGATACATTGGGTAACCAACCCATTATTGCCTCTCGAACGGCTCCCATGACCCAAAACCAACTCGACAAGAAATCCGAAGCCTGGTCGGCCCTGTTCTCCGAACCCATGAGCGACCTCGTGAAGCGCTACACCGCCAGCGTGTTCTTCGACAAGCGTCTGTGGCAGGCCGATATCGAGGGTTCGCTGGCGCATGCCGGCATGCTGGCCGCCCAGGGCATCATCGCCAAGCAGGACCACGCCGAAATCGAGCGTGGGATGGCGCAGATCCGCGCTGAAATCGAATCGGGCGCTTTCGAGTGGAAACTCGACCTCGAGGACGTGCACCTGAACATCGAGGCCCGGCTGACGCAGCTCGTGGGCGACGCCGGCAAGCGCCTGCACACCGGCCGCAGCCGCAACGACCAGGTTGCCACCGACGTGCGCCTGTGGCTGCGCGGCGAAATCGACCTGATTGCCGAGTTGCTCGTGGCGCTGCAAGTCTCGCTGGTGGACATTGCCGAAAAGAACGTCGACGTCATCCTGCCCGGCTTCACGCACCTGCAGGTGGCGCAGCCGGTGAGCTTTGGCCACCACATGCTGGCCTACGTGGAAATGTTCAGCCGCGACGCCGAGCGCCTGCAGGACGTGCGCAAGCGCGTCAACCGCCTGCCGCTGGGCGCCGCCGCGCTGGCCGGCACCAGCTATCCGCTCGACCGCGAACTGGTGGCCAAGACCCTGAAGATGGACGGCGTGTGCCAGAACAGCCTGGACGCCGTGAGCGACCGCGACTTTGCCATCGAGTTCACCGCCGCCGCCAGCCTGTGCATGGTGCACATCAGCCGCATGAGCGAAGAACTCATTCTCTGGATGAGCCAGAACTTCGGCTTCATCCAGATTGCCGACCGCTTCACGACCGGCTCTTCGATCATGCCGCAGAAGAAGAACCCCGACGTGCCCGAGCTGGCGCGCGGCAAGACCGGCCGCGTGGTCGGCCACCTGATGGCGCTCATCACCCTGATGAAGGGCCAGCCGCTGGCCTACAACAAGGACAACCAGGAAGACAAGGAGCCGCTGTTCGATACCGTCGACACGCTCAAGGACACGCTGCGCATCTTTGCCGAGATGATCGGCGGCATCACCGTGAAGCCCGAGGCCATGGAAGCCGCCGCGCTGCGCGGCTACGCCACCGCCACCGACCTGGCCGACTACCTCGTGAAGAAGGGCCTGCCCTTCCGCGACGCGCACGAAATCGTGGCCCATGCGGTGAAAGCCGCCACCTCGCACAAGGTCGACCTGGCGGAACTGCCCCTGGCCGTGCTGCAGCAGTTCAACCCCAAGATCGAGAAGGACGTGTACGACGTGCTGAGCCTGCGCGGCTCGCTCAACGCGCGCAACATCTTGGGCGGCACCGCGCCGGCCCAAGTGAAGGCGCAGATCGCGCGCCACCGCGCACGCCTCGCCTGACCGAAAGCGCCGCTTGTTCTACGCCATCCCGCTCGAGAACAAACCGAGCTGGCGCAATCCACCGTGGATGACGGTGCTGCTGATCCTCGTGAACATGATCGTGTTCTGGGGACCGCAGCGCAGTGAAGAAAAGGCCGACGAACGCGCGGCCCACTATTACTCGCAAAGCGTGCTGCCCGAACTGGAGCTGCCGCCCTTCGTGGCGTGGCTCGAGGAAACGCGCTCGCCCCGTGCCAAGGCCGCACAGCGGCTGCTGGCCCGCAAGCAGACAGGGCCGCTGCTCGAAGGCATGCAGCAGGAAAAAACCTTCCTGCAAAAGCTGCGCGCAGATGGCGTGGTCACGCCCGCCAACCCGCGGTATGCCGAGTGGAAGCGCGACCGCCAGCAGTACGAATCGATGCAGCCCGCGCCGTTCACCGAACGCTGGGCGCAGGACTACACCAAGGACGCGGAGTTCAAGCCCTGGACCTGGGTGACCGCCGCCTTCCTGCACGGCAGCACCGGGCATCTGCTGGGCAACATGCTGTTCCTCTTCCTGTTCGGCTTTTCGGTCGAGCTGGCGCTGGGCCGCGGCACCTACCTGAGCTTCTACATCCTGGGCGCGGTGGGTGCCTCGGTGCTGGCCGACTGGGCCTACGCGGGCAAGGGCAGCTACGGGCTCGGCGCCTCGGGCGCGGTGTCGGCGCTGATGGGCATGTACGCGGTGATGTACCGGCTGCGGCGCATCCGGTTCTTCTACCAGCTGTTCTTCTATTTCAACTACGTCACCGCGCCGGCCCTGCTGCTGCTGCCGGCGTGGATTGCCAACGAATTGCTCCAGCACGCGGTGGGCGGCCAGGGCATTGCCTACATGGCCCACCTGGGCGGCCTTCTGGCGGGCGCGGCGCTGATGGCCTGCGCCATGGCGCTGAACCGCGTGAAGACGCCGGAGACCGTGGCCTCGGAACAATCGAACGGCGACGAGGAGTTCAACGGCCACGTAGCCGCGGCGCGGCGGCTGGGTGCCGCCATGAAGTTCGAGGCTGCCGCCGCCGAATGGCGCGCCGCCGCCGCATTGCAACCCGGCGACACCGACACGCTGCGCGCCTGGTTCAACACCGCGCGGCTGCAGCCCGCGAGCGAAGACTTTCACCAGGCCGCGCGCCGCATCTTCCGCCTGCCGGCCACCGACCCCGACACGCTGGCCCTGCAGCACGCCAGCTACACCACCTACCTCGACCAGGCCAAGCCCGGCGCGCGCCTGAAGCCCGACGACATGGCCCGCCTTGCGCGCCGCTTCACGCGCGTGCGCCAGTTCCAGGACGCCGACAAGCTGTGCCGCGTGCTGCTGAAGACGGCGCCCGACCATCCGGAACTGGCCGATACGCTCTCCGCCTGCGCCAACGGGTTGCTGCATGCCGGCGAGCGCGAGATGGCCAAGGGCTGGCTGCCGCATCTGCTGCGGCTTGCGCCCAACGACATGGTGACGCGCGCCCTCGAGCGCGCCTGAGCCGGCAAGAAGATCAGGCCGCGGGCCGCAGCAGCCAGCGCACTTCCTGCGTCTGCTCGCTGTCCGGAAAGCGCGATTCGAGCGTCTTCAGGATCGGCTGTGCCATGTCGGCGCGGCCCAGCCCCTGCACCAGCACCCTGGCCGCCAGTTCGTAGGCCTGCGGAATGGCCGCATGCCCGCGAAAGCGCCGGTCGAAGCCCGACAGCAGCGCCAGTGCGGCATGCGCATCGCCGTTGCGCCATTCGGCTTTTGCCAGCGTCATGACAGTGGGCGCGTCGTCCAGCGCAAATGCCTTGTCTTTCTCGCGGCAGGCCTTGAAGACCTTGAGCGCCTCGGAAGCCAGGTCGCGGCGCAGCAGCAGCGGGATGTAGCGGCGCGCATGGTCGAGCAAGGTAGACGCCTTGTCGGGCACGAGCAGCAGCACGCGGTGATAGCGGCGCTGCGCCGCCAGGTCGTCGGCCGCCGCCACGCGCTGCGCTTCGTAGGCCACGCCCAGCGCGCCGGCCACGTCGCCGTCGGTCACCAGCTGCGCCACTTCGGCATCGGTGCGCTGCGCGGCAATCTGCTCGGGCGTGCGGCGGTCCACCGGCGCGCCATCGTCCACGCCGCCGCCGGGCAGCAGGTCGATGCCGAAGGCGTCATGGTGCTGGTACATCACGTAGCCGAGCAGGCTGGCCATTACCCAGCCGAAGTAGATGAACGCGAAATTGGCAATCGGCAGCACGATGAGGCCGTCGATCATCGGCAGCACCATGCCAATGGCAATCTGGGCGCCCGCGCTCAACAGAAACAGGAAGAAGCACAGCAGTGCATACGGCCAGCCGATGATGCGCATCGCATCCATCACGTGGCCGGGGTTCATGGCCTGGAAGAAGCTGCCCGACTGCACCAGCACGATCACCGCGGCCGGAAAGGTGAACGACACCACGAACACCCCGACGGTGCCCAGCACCGGCTCGTACCAGGCCAGCCAGCCGATCAGCGCGCCCTGCACCACCGAAATGGCAAACAGCTTCCACGGCAGGTTGACCCAGTCTTCATTCAGCTCGCGCGGAAAGTCTTCCGAACGCCAGATGCCGCGCGAGCCGAGTGCGGTCACCTTGAAGCCGTAGCGGCTGGCCGCCAGCACGATGCCCAGTTCGATCACGATCAGCGACAGGCCGGGATGCAGAAAAGGAATGGCCTCGAACAGCAGGCTGCAGAACGCGAGCACCAGGCCGTACATCAGCGGCCGCAGCTGGAACGGAAAGGCGAAGAAGCTGTTGAGGCGGTGCCAGAACGGCGGCGGGGGCGGGAGCGAGTCGTTGACGAGCATGGTGGCGGCGCCTCGCGCTTACTTGAAGAAGTCGCTCTGGCTCATGGCGCCGCGCCCGCCCATGCGCACCACGGTCACGTCGTCGCCGCGCACCAGCCGCATCTGGCCCAGCTCGCGCTCCAGCCGCTGCGTGAAAGTGCTCTTGAACTGCATGGCCGCCTCGCCCATCTTCAGCACGCTGGTGCCTTCGACGGTGGCGCTCTTGCGGTCGCTGGCCACCTCGATGCTGTCGATGTGGTATTCGTACTCGATGGTGAGAATGCCGCCCATGCGCTCGCCCACCGACTCGAACATCTTGAAAGTCTTGCGGAGCGAGTCGCAGGCCTGTTCGCGGTCGCTGCTGGTCTCGGTGGTGCGGCCCATCATCACCGTCTTGCTCTGGATGACGACCTTCTTGCTGAGCTGCTTGCACAGCTTGTCCGCGTCACGCGAATAGATGGCGTGGGCTTCTTTCTCGTAGTACGTGCGCACCATCGATTCGTCGAGCTTGCGCCCGCCGATGAAGAAGTACCACGCGCCCACGCAGAGCGCGACAACGATCGCAATTTGCTTCATTCCCCGCCCGCACACGCTGGTGCGCTCCGCTCCGATTTTGCGGGGAAGTATACGTTGCCGAATGTTTCCTGAGGCGGTGAACGGGGCCCGAAAGCCGCTCAGACGGCGCGGTAGAAGATGTAGTCGGCCTGGTATTTCACGACCTGCTTCTGGCCCATGTTCGATGCGCCGCAAGCCGCCGCCGGTGCCACGCCGCCCTGGGTCGACACGCGCTGGATGTAGCTCACGCCCTGCATCGCGCCCGAGCCCATGGCCGGGTTGGCCTTCACCAGTTGGTAGGGAATGTTGCCGGTGCCGGCGGGCGCCACCGCCACCTGGGTGGCCGTGAGCTTGGAGCCGTCCATGCTTTCCCACGTGGCCGGCGGGCCGTAGTACTTGCCCACCTGCTTGCCGGCGCGGTCCATCAGCCTGGCGTCCGGGCCGACGAAGACCCACTCGTGCTGGCCGGGCATGTTGGCCTTGGCGCGGCATTCGTAGGTGATGTCGCCCGCGCCCACGGTTTCCATGGCCACGGCGTGGCCGGCCGGCACCTTCACCGCATCCGGCAGGCCGGCCTGGGAATACATCGGGGGCTTGGTGCCCATGCCGGAACAGGCGGCAAGGCCGGCGGCGGCTGCGAGGACGGTCAGGGTGCGGATGGTCATGGTCGGTTCCTTTGTCGCCTGAGCGAGAGGTGAATGAAAAGACAAGCCCGTGAAGGCGAGTCCGTGCCTCGGCGCCGTGCGCCCGGACGGTCTCGCATGCTTGTACGCACGCCGGGCGCAAATGGATTGCAGGGCCGGCGCCAAAAGGCCGCCGGCAGCTGACTGCGTCAGAATAGGACGCTCGCGTGCCCGCGCTGGCGATCAGCCTTGGGCCGTGCTTGAAAAACCACCTGACCTGCGTTCCGCCTTGTTTCCGATGCCTTCGATGAAAACCGCGCTGGCCGCGGCCTTGCTGCTCACGGCGGCACTCGCCTCGCACGCCCAGAACCACAATGCCGTGCTGCCCTACGAGTCGCTGGACAGCACGGCGGTCGATACGTCTTCCGAATACCTGGCGGCCAAGGCGCGCTGGCACAACGAGCTCGCGGCCTTTTTCCGCGCCGACCAGCAGCAGTTTCCGGCGCCCGGCGGCGTGGTGTTCGTGGGCAGTTCTTCCGTGCGCATGTGGAAAAGCCTGCTGCAAGACTTCCGCCAGGTGCCGGGCGTCGTCAACCGCGGCTTCGGCGGCTCGACCATGGCCGACTGCAGCCTGTTCGCGCGCGACCTGGTGGTGCGCTACAAGCCGCGGCAGGTGCTGGTATACGCCGGCGACAACGACCTGGCCGAAGGCCGCACGCCGCTGCAGGTGCTCGAAAGCTTTGCGCGCTTCGTCAACACGGTGCGCGCCGAACTGCCCAACACGCGCATCAGCTTCATCTCCGTCAAGCCGAGTCCCTCGCGCGAGCACCTGATGCCGCTGGTGCGCGAAACCAACAACGTGATTGCGGCCTACCTCAACCGGCTGCCCGACAGCGAATACATCGACGTCTTCACGCCGATGCTCGGCGCCGACGGGCGGCCGCGGCCGGAGCTGTTCCGCAGCGACAGGCTGCACATGACGGACGAGGGCTACCGGCTCTGGCAGTCGATCATCGCTGCCCGGCTGCCGGGAGCTGTTGCGGCGGCGACCCCGGTTCCGGCCCCGGCACCGATGCCCGTTCCTGTGACGGCACCTGCGCCTGCCCTGCCCTGACCGCTTTCAGGCCCGCACAGGCTCGGTCGGCACATCGTCCGCCGGCGGCGGCACGTCGGCCCCGCGCGTGAATCGCGCCACCGCATACATGCCGGCAAAAACCGCCAGCAGCAGCAAGCCATCGCCCCACCAGGGCCGCGCGGTCTGGCTGTCGCCGTAGAAGGCCAGCACCAGCAGCACCGCCACGAGGTGCGCACAGAACACCGGCAGCGAGGCCGAGCCCATGGCCTCCAGCCAGTGCAGGCGCGGAATCTTGCGCATGAACCACGGCCCGAAGCGCACCGCCAGGATGCCCAGCGCCACCAGGTTGACCAGGCGCAGCGGCCCGAGCTGCCATTTGTCGAACAGCAGGTTCAGCTCCACGTCGCCGCCAAAGGGCGCCTGGCCGTTGATCCCGTGGTGGCGCCACCAGAAGCCATAAACCGCAATGGCCAGCGCGGGCACCCATAGCCAGACCGGAAAACGCATTGGCCGCGCATCGGGCAGGTTGCGGCTCGCGCCGATGCACAGCCCCGCGAACCAGAGAAACTGCCACGCATAGCTGTTGAAGGCGCCCATTTCGTGGAACGGCACCGGAACGTGCAGGTAGTGCACGGCCAACCCGTAGATCCATTCGCTGAGCCCGAACTGGGCCAGGGCCCACACCGTCGCGCTCACGGCCATGACCAGCGCCCAGCCATGCCGCATGGCAAACGCCAGCACCCAGGGGCTCATCAACATGAAGAAGATGTACATCGGCAGGATGTCGAGCAACGCCGGTTCGTAGACCAGCAGCAGCCCGAACAGGAAACCGTCGCGCGGCTCCGCAAGGTAGTACGACACCAGGTTCTTCACGGCCGGCTGGTCGATGTGCAGCCCGAGCGCGGCAATGACCGTGAACAGGAAAAGCAGGATCGCCGCCTGGCAGAGATACACCTTGAGCACGCGCCGCCAGAAGGCCTGGCGCATCGAATCGACGCCGCGCACGTAGCCGATGCGGCTGTAGACCAGGCCCGCCACAAAGGCCGACAGCAGCACGAAGCCTTCAGCCGCCGAAACGAAGCCGAACGGCTGCCCCAGCGGATCGGTGAGGCGCGTCGGCAAATGGGTGACGGTCATCAGCACGAGCATCAGCCCGCGCAAGGCGTCTATTTCCCAGTAGCGTTTCATCGGTCGGCGGCGAGGTCTTGGTGGCGGTCCGCGCGGCGCACGCACGACACCTCCGATTGTATGAAGACCGCCACGGCATATGACTCCTGGCACTGCCGAACCGCCATTCAAATCGGCTACGCTGCGCGGTGCTTCAAGGTGGAGAAACGAATAAATGAAAAAAACCATTCCAACACTGCTTCTGGCCGGCGGCGCCTTTTTTGCCGGCCCGGGCCATGCCCTCCAGATCACCAGCCTGACGCCCCAGGGCGAAGTGGCGCGCGTACGGCAGATCGTCGCCAAGTTCGACCAGGCCGCCGTGAATTTCGGCGACCCCAAGGCGCCCGCGCCGCTGGCCGTGAGCTGCACCGACGCCCAGGCCGGCAAGGGAACGGGCCGCTGGACCGATGCCAAGCAGTGGGTGTACGACTTCGAAAACGACCTCCCGCCCGGCGTGCGCTGCACCGTCACCCGGATTTCCACCTTCAAGCCGAGCGGCGGCGGCGAGTTGAGCGGACCGGAGCGCTATCAATTCAATAGCGGCGGCCCGTTCGTGCGCAATTTCATGCCGGGCAGCTATGGGCGGATCGACGAGCAGCAGATGTTCGTGCTCGAGCTCAACGGCGCCGCCACCGTCGAAAGCGTGCGCCAGAACGTCTGGTGCGCGGCCGAGGGCATTGGCGAGCGCATTCCCGTCAGGCTGCTCGAAGGCGAGCAGCGCGCCGGCCTGCTCAAGGCCTTCAGCCGCGAGAAGGAAGCCGCGAAAGACCCGCTGCGCTTTATTGCGCTGCAGTGCAACCGCACGCTCACGCCCGGCAGCAAGGTGCAGATCGTCTACGGCAAGGGCGTGGCCACGCCTTCGGGAGTTGCCAACAACGTGGAGCGCCGCCTGAGCTTCCAGGTGCGCGAGCCGTTCGCGGTGTCGTTCACCTGCGAGCGCGAGAACGCGCAGGCCGGCTGCCTGCCGCTGCGGCCGATGCAGCTGCAGTTCAATGCGCCGGTCACGCGCAAGATGGCCTCGCAAATCCAGCTCAAGGGCGGCGGAAAGTCGATTGCCGCCACGCTCGAGAACGACGGCGGCACACCCAGCGAAGACGACGTGGTCAGCTCTGCGAGCTTTGGCCCACCGCTCGCCGAAGACACCAAGTTCACCGTCGAGCTGCCCGCCAAGTTCGAGGACGCCTCGGGCCGGCCGCTGGCTTCGCCCGGCAGCTTTCCGCTGAACGTGGCAACCGGCGCCATGCCCCCGCTGGCCAAGTTTGCCGCCTCGCCTTTCGGCGTGGTCGAGCGGCTGGCCGAGCCCGGCACGCCGGCCATGATGCCGGTGACCGTGCGCCGCGTGGAACCCGCGCTCATGGTGCAGGCGCTCACGCCCGGCAAGGTGAGCGACATGAACCCCAAGACCGACGCCGAGATCATTGCGTGGTTCCGCAAGGTGCGCCGCTACGACAACTACACCGTCTCGCGCGAGCAGGCCCGCAAGGACATCAAGGGCGCGCTGCCGCCGGTCATCGACAAGGACGACCGCACCAGCCTGCAGACCCGCATGCTGTCTCTTCTTGCAGGCCAGCCCGGCGTGAAGGCGCTCGACATGCCCAAGGCCGAGAGCGGCGATCCACGCCCTTTCGAAGTCATCGGCATTCCGCTGACGCCGGGCTTCCATGTGCTCGAGATCGCGTCGCAGAAGCTCGGCGACGCGCTGCTCGACGAGCGCTACGGCGCCAGCCGCACGATGTATGTGCGCACCACCGCGCTGGCCACCAACCTGGCCGTGCACTTCAAGCTCGGCCGTGAAAACTCCGTGGCCTGGGTCACCACGCTCGACAAGGGCAAGGTGGTGCCGAACGCCGAAGTGCGCGTGTCCGACTGCCGCGGCGTGGCCGTCGCATCGGGCAAGACCGATGCCAACGGCGTGGTCAACCTGGCGGGCGTCGCGCCCGAGGCGCCCAACTGCAGCGGCCCGGACGACTACAACGCGGGCGCATGGTTCGTCAGCGCGCGCGCCAAGGACGAGAAGGGCATCGAAGACCTGGCTTTCACCTGGAGCGACTGGCAGCGCGGCATCGAGCCCTGGCGCTTCAACGTGCCCACCAGCCTGCAGGCCGAGCCTGACCACGTGGCCCACACCATCTTCGACCGCACGCTGCTGCGCGGCAGCGAAACGGTGTCGATGAAGCACCTGATCCGCACCCAGACCAGCAAGGGCTTCGGCCTGCCCGAAAAGCGGCCCGACACGCTGGTGGTAACCCACACCGGCAGCGGCCAGCGCTTTACGCAGCCGCTGGCATGGCGCAAGACGCCGACCGGCGGCCTGAGCGCCGAAAACACATTCGCCATTCCGCCGGCCGCCAAGCTCGGCGTGTACGAAGTCATGCTGCGCAACGGCGACGGCGACTCCGAAGGCGAAGGGGAAGACGGCGACTACAACCGCAGCTTCTCCACCGGCCAGTTCCGCGTCGAGGAATTCCGCCTGCCGGTGCTCGAAGGCCGCATCACGCCCGCCGACAAGAAGCCGCTGGTGAGCGTGACCGCGGTGCCGGCCGACGTGCAGATCAACTACGTGGCCGGTGGCGGCGCCGCCAACCTGCCGGTGCGCGTGTCGGCCATGGTGCGCGGCAAGAGCCTCGCCTTTGCCGACCATGACGCCTTCAGCTTCAGCCCGCCGCGCGTGCAGGCCGACGGCGCGCAGGCGGCCACGCCGGCCGCCGATGCTGCAGGCGACGAGGAAGACATCAACAGCGCCAGCGACACCCGCGTGATCGCCGACAAGCTGCCGCTCACGCTCAACAAGGACGGCGCCGGCAAGGTCACCATCGACAAGGTGCCCAAGGTCAAGGCCGCGCGCGAGCTGCTGCTTGAAGCCACCTACGCCGACCCGAACGGCGAGGTGCAGACCATCCGCAGCACGCAGACGCTGTGGCCCGCCTCCGTCATTGCCGGCATCAAGACCGAAGGCTGGGTTTCCACCAGCCAGAAGCTCAAATACCAGGCCCTGGCGCTCGATCTTTCGGGCAAGCCCCAGGCCGGCGTCACGCTCAACGTGCGCGCCGTGGCGCGCATCACCACCACCAGCCGCAAGCGCATGGTGGGCGGTTTTTACACCTACGACAACAAGACCGATACCAAGGACATCGGCACCGTCTGCAGCGGCAAGAGCGACGCACGCGGCCTGCTGCTGTGCGAATCCGAGCTGAAGGAAGCCGGTGAAGTCGAACTGGTGGCCAGCGCCACCGACAGCGAAGGCCGCGACAGCCGCGCCGCCAGTTCGGTGTACGTGACCAAGCAGGGCGAACTCTGGTTCGGAGGCGAGGACAACGACCGCATCGACGTGCTGCCAGAGAAGAAGAGCTACCAGCCCGGAGAGATCGCCAAGTTCCAGGTGCGCAGCCCGTTCCGCTTTGCCACCGCGCTGGTGTCGGTGGAACGCGAAGGCATCATCGAAACGCACGTGGTGCAGCTCAACGGCAAGGACCCGACCGTGAGCCTGCAGGTCAAGCCCGAGTGGGGGCCGAACGCGTACGTGAGCGTGCTCGCCCTGCGCGGCCGCCTGCGTGAAGTGCCGTGGTACAGCTTCTTCACCTGGGGCTTCAAGGCGCCGCGCGAATGGTGGACGGCCTTCTGGTACGAAGGCAAGGAATACGTCGCGCCCACCGCCATGGTCGACCTGAGCAAGCCCGCCTATCGCCTCGGCATGGCAGAGATCCGCGTCGGCACGCGCGCGCACCAGATCGACGTGACCGTGACCAGCGACAAGCCCAGCTACCCCGTGCGCAGCAAGGCTCAGATCACCATTTCCGCCAAGCTGCCCGACGGCAAGCCTGCGGCCGGCGCCGAAGTAGCCCTGGCCGCGGTGGACCAGGCGTTGCTGGAGCTCATGCCCAACGACAGCTGGAACCTGCTCAACGCCATGCTGCAGCGGCGCAGCTGGGGCGTGAGCACCTCCACCGCGCAGATGGAAATCGTCGGCCGGCGCCACTACGGGCGCAAGGCCGTGCCCGCGGGGGGCGGCGGCGGCAAGGGCCAGACGCGCGAACTGCTCGACACGCTGTTGCTGTGGAACCCGAAGGTGGTGCTCGACGCCAACGGCCAGGCCGTGGTGACGGTGCCACTCAACGACGCGCTCACCACCTTCAAGATCGTGGCGGTGGCCGATGCGGGCACCAGCCTCTTCGGCACCGGCCAGGCCAGCATCCAGGCCACGCAAGACCTGCAGATCATCAGCGGCCTGCCGCCGCTGGTGCGCGAGGACGACCAGTTCCGCGCCCAGATCACGCTGCGCAACACCACGCAAAAGCCGATGAAGGTGGAAGCCACGCCGCGCGCCACGCTGCTCACGCTGGAGACGCAGACGGTGGAAATTCCGCCCGGCGAGGCGCGTGAAGTTGCATGGACCGTGACCGCACCCGCGCAGCTTGCGCAGACGCGTGCCGAGGCCATCCTGTGGGAGATCGAGGCCAAGGACACCCTCGGCGGCGCGCGCGACGCGCTCAAGGTGCGCCAGCGCATCGTGCCCTCGGTGCCGCTCACGGTGCAGCAGGCCACGCTGGTGCAGCTCGACGGCCCCTTCACCATCGACGTGGCGCCGCCGGCCGATGCCCTGCCGGGCCGCGGCGGCCTCAAGCTCGCCCTGCAGCCCAAGCTTGCCGAAGGCCTGCCGGGCGTGCGCGACTGGTTCGCGAACTACCCCTTCATCTGCCTCGAGCAGAAGACCAGCAAGTCGGTGGGCCTGCGCGACGCAAAGATGTGGCAAGGCGTGCTGGCCCAGCTGCCAACCTACCTGGACAGCGACGGCCTGGCCAACTACTTTCCACCACGCGACGGCGAAGCCAACCGCGGCAGCGACATCCTCACCTCGTACCTGCTTGCGGCAACGCACGAGGCCGCCGCGCTGAACCCGGCCTTCGCGCTGGCCGACGACGTGCGCGCGCCCATGGAGTCGGGCCTCATCGCTTTTGTGGAAGGCCGCATCCAGCGCGAGTTCTGGAGCCCGCGCAAGGACCTGGACGTACGCAAGCTCGCCGCGCTCGAGGCGCTGTCGCGCTACGGCAGCGCAAAGGCCAGCATGCTCGGCAGCATCACCATTGCGCCGAGCCAGTGGCCCACCAGCGCCGTGATCGACTGGCTCAACATCCTCAAGCGCATGCCCGACGTGCCGCAGCGCCAGCAGCGGCTGGACGAAGCCAACAACGTGCTGAAGGCGCGCCTGTCCTACCAGGGCACCAAGCTCGTCTTCAGCACCGAGCGGGACGACTACTGGTGGTGGCTCATGACCAACGGCGACGTCAACACCGCGCGGCTGCTGCTCAGCGTGATGGACGACCCGGCGTGGAAGGACGACATCGGCAAGCTCGCCAACGGCTTCATCGGCCGCCAGCAGAACGGCGCCTGGCACACCACCACCGCCAACCTGTGGGGCGGGCTCGCGCTCGAGAAGTTCTCCAAGGTGTTCGAAAGCACGCCGGTGGCCGGCATCACCGCCGCCACGCTCGGCGCAGCCAAGGCGCAGGTCGACTGGAGCAAGGTCGATCGCGTGAAGACCTCCGATGCGGCCGGCGCACCGAACCAGAGCACCTTCTTCGGCGCGCCCGCGTCACCGGGCAACCTGAAGAACAACACCATGTTCCTGCCGTGGGCGGCATCGCCTTCGGGCGCGCCGGTGCGCGACACGCTGCTGGTCACCCAGCAAGGCACCGGCAAGCCGTGGCTCACGATGCAGTCGATTGCCGCCGTGCAATTGAAGGCGCCGTTCGCCGCCGGCTACGCGCTCAAGAAGACCATCACGCCCGTCGAGCAGGCCACCGCGGGCAAGTACACGCGCGGCGACGTGCTGCGCGTGAGCATCGAGGTGAACGCCAGCGCCGACATGACCTGGGTGGTGATCAGCGACCCGATTCCCGGCGGCGCCACCATCCTGGGCAGCGGCCTTGGCCGCGACTCGCAAATCGCCACGCAAGGCGAGAAGAAGTCGGGCGCCGGCTGGCCGGCTTTCGAGGAGCGCAGCTTCGAGGCCTTCCGCAGCTACTACGAGTACCTGCCCAAGGGCGTGGTGAAGATGGAGTACACCGTCCGCCTCAACAACGTGGGCGACTTTGCGCTGCCGCCGAGCCGCGTCGAAGCGATGTATGCGCCCGAGATGTTCGGTGAAACGCCGAATGCGCGGGTGAAGGTGGAGGCGGTGAAGTAAGGCGAAGTAAGGCGCAGCGGGCCTGCCTTATGCAGGCCCCGCCGCCGCAAGTGCCGCTTCGTACACCGCGAGGTCCGCGTCCGAGAAGCAGCAGAACGTGACCTCCTCCACGCTGGCACTCTCCGCCAGTGCCGACCGGACCGCGGCCACCGCAAGGGGTGCCGCGAGTTCGATCGGATAGCCGTAGATGCCCGTGCTGATCGACGGAAACGCGATGGTCCGGACGCCGTGCTGGCCGGCGATTTCCATGGACCTTCGGTAGCACGATGCAAGCAGTTCCGGCTCGCCGTTCGAGCCCCCGCGCCAGACCGGCCCCACGGTGTGGATGATGAACCGCGCCGGCAGCCGGTAGCCCTTGGTCAGCTTGGCGTCGCCCGTCTTGCAGCCCGCCAGCAGGCGGCACTCATGCAGAAGCTCGGGCCCCGCTGCGCGATGAATGGCGCCGTCGACACCGCCTCCGCCCAACAGCGATGAATTCGCCGCATTGACGATGGCGTCGACCTGCAGCTTGGTGATGTCGCCGCGTACGGCGCGAAGCGGTGTGTGCATGACCTTGCTCCTGCTGCGCCCTCCTAGGCGCGTCGATTGCCCCGACCTCAAACACGCGCGGCAAACCGCTCCACAGCCTCCGTCGGCCCGGCCACGATCAGAAGGTCGCCGGGTTTCACGACGGTGTTCTCCTTGGCATAGATGAAGTCTTCGTGCCGGCGCTTGATGCCCACGACCGTGACGCCGTGCTTGGTGCGCACCGCAGATCCGGAGAGCGGCTTGCCATGGGTTTCGCTTGGCGCCCTGGTCTTTGCAATCGCGAACCCGTCTTCGAATTCGATGAAATCGATCATCTTGCCCGTGACCAGGTGCGCGACGCGCCGGCCCATGTCAGCCTCGGGGTACACCACGTGATGGGCGCCCACCCGCTCGGCGATGCGGCCGTGCTGCTGGCTGTTGGCCTTGGCCCAGATGTCCTTGTTGCCCATCTGGCTCAGGTTCAATATGGTGAGAACGCTCGCCTCGAGGTTCTGGCCGATGCTGACCACAGCGTGCTGGAACTCGTTCACGCCGAGTTGCTTGAGCGACTCCAGGTCCGTGGCGTCGGCCTGCACCACATGGCCGAGCACGCCGGCATGCGCCTGCACCGCCTCGGCGTCGGTATCGATGGCCAGCACGTCGTGCCCCAGTTCCGCCAGGGCGCGCGCCACGCCGGAGCCGAACCTGCCGAGCCCGATCACGACCACGCTGTCTGCGTTGTTTCTACTACCCAACAATTGGCTTCTCCTCTGGAAAACGATAGCCACGCCGGGTGTGGTTCACCGCCATTGCGGCGGCCAGCGTGACAACACCTACACGCCCCGCAAACATCAGCAGGACCAGAACGAACTGGCCCGCCGGCGGCAATTCGGCGGTAATGCCGGTCGACAGACCGACGGTGGCAAAAGCGGAAATGACCTCGAACAGCACCTTCTCGTACGGCAGCGAGGTCATGGGCACGAGGGTCAGGGTGGCCAGCACGATGGCGCCTGCGCTCAGCACCAGAATGGACAGCGCCTGGCGCTGGACGGCGGTGGAAATCCGCCGCCCCTGGAACTCGACGTCCTGGTGCCCGCGAATCTCGTTCCAGACGACCAGCAGCAGCACGAAGAATGTCGTCACCTTGACGCCCCCCGCCGTTCCGGCGCTGCCGCCGCCGATGAACATCAGCAGGTAGTGCAGGTTCAGCGACTCCACGGTGAGCGCACCGATGTCGATCGCATTGAAGCCGGCCGTGCGCGCCGAAACCGATGTGAATGCCGCCGCAAGCAACCGGGTGGGCCAATCGAGGGCGCCGAGCGTCGCCTTGTTTTCCCACTCGGCCAGCAGAAGCGCCACCGTGCCCGCAACGATCAGGAAGACCGTGCCCCAGACAGTGAGCACGGTGTGCATCGATTTGACCTGCCGGCGCCGGCGCAGGCCGATGACCTCGTGCAGCACCGGAAAGCCGAGGCCACCGACCACGATGGCGAACATCAGCGGGCCCAGAACCCACGCGTCGTGCACGAAGCGCACCACGTTGTCGTTCCAGGTGGAAAACCCGGCATTGTTGAAAGCCGACACCGAGTGAAAGACGCCCTGCCACAGCGCTTCGCGCCAGCCCATGTCGTGGCCGAAGGCGAATCGGGCAGCGAGAACCAGCGCGGCAGAGGCCTCGACCACGACGGTCACGATGAGAACCAGTTTCGCCACGCTCCTGACGTCGCCCAGGCCCAGCGAGTGGGTTTCCGCCTGCAGCAGCAAACGCGATCGCAGGCGCATCTGGCTGTTGACGAGCAAGCCGAGCAGCGTGGCGGAGGTCATCATGCCGAAGCCCCCGACCTGGAACAAACCCAGTATCACGGATTGCCCGAAGCCGGACCAGTAGGTGCCGGTATCGACGACGACGAGCCCCGTCACGCACACGGCCGATGTGGCGGTGAAGAGCGCCGTCAACCAGGGCGCGCTCTCGCCCGCCACGCGAGAACCGGGCAGCATCAGCAGCGCCGTGCCCAGGCCGATGACCGTGAGAAACGCAAGCGCCAGTACGGACGACGGATGCGTGAGCCTGGTGCTCACGCGTTCCCGCCGAAGCGGCTCACCGGCCCGGTAGTGGACTTGCGCATGCGCCGGACGCCCACGCTAGCGGTAGAACGCCTCGACCCTGCCCTTGAGCTTGATCAGGAGCGGCTTGCCCTTGCGGTCCACCGTCTTGCCCGCGGGCACCTTGATCCAGCCTTCGCTGATGCAGTATTCCTCGACGTCGAGGCGCTCCTTGTCGTTGAAGCGGATGCCGATGTCGTGCTCGAAAACGGCCGCGACGTGGTGCGGGCTGCGCGGGTCGGTGGACAGGTGGTCGGGGAGAGGCGGAGGAGGCGGAAGAGGCGGAAGAGGCGGAAGGGAGTTGGCTTCGGTCATGGAATAAACGGGTATCTATCTGAAAAACTGAACCGCGCAGCTTAACGCCGCTTCTTTGTTGCCTTGGCGGGCGCCTTGGGCGCAAACCCCAGCGAGGCGCGCGCGAGCGCATCGGCCTCGTGGTTGCGGTGCCGCGGTACCCAGCGCAGGCTAGCCTCCTCGAACGAGCCGAGCAGCGCACGGGCGTCTTCGAACAAGCCGGCCATGCGCGCGATCGGCCTGGCGCCGGACCCGCCGAGCTGCTCGACGAGGATGCTGTTGTCGGTATAGGCCAGCACCGCGGTCGCGCCCCTTGCCTTCAGTTCCTCCAGTGCGAGGGTCAGCGCCCTCAGCTCGGCCTCGTTGTTGCAGCCGATGGCATGGCTGGCCGCCGACAAGGTATGGCGGGTGCCGTCGGGCTCGGTGATGACGGCGCCGGCGCCCATGCGGCCGGGGTTCGGCATGGCGCTGCCGTCGCAGTACACGGTCCAGGGGCGAAGTTGCATCGGCTGAGTCGGCTCAGCAGTTGCTGCGCTTGATGCCCGCCAGGTTCTGGCAGGGGCGCTGGCCCGGCGGCGGGCCCGGATCCTGCGGGCGCGGAGGCCGCGGGCGAATGACCGGGCGGCCGCCGTCGTAGTACGGATCCGGCCCCCAGCTGTACACCGGCGGCGGCTCGGGAGCCACGCGCCGCTCTTCGACGTTGCGCGGAATGATGGCGGGGCCTTGCGGCACGTTGCTGACAGGGGGCTGCGGCAACGCCGCGCTTGGCGGCGGCGGCGTGTAGGCCGGGCGGCGCGCTTCTTCAGACGAAGCGGGCGGCACCACCGCCAGCGGCTCGGAAATGGGCACCTGGCGCGAGAGCTTGGTCCCGGCGGGGCACTGGCCGTCCGTGTAGACGATGCCGCCACTCGCGTCGGTGCAGCGAACCACGTCCGCGGCATACGCGGCCATGCCCATGGCCGCGGCAGCAAAGACCGAGATGAAAAGAACCGTTGTGCGCATCATGCGACCCTCGTTGTTCGCTGCCGGAGTCTTGCAGCGTTTCCCCTTGGCAGCATTCTGGCCCCAACCCGGGACTTGCGGCGGCATCCGTGCGGCCGTCAAGGCAACACGCGCAGGCGCGCCGGGCCCTGTTCCATGCGGCCGACCACGGCGGCATGGGCGAAGCCTTCGCTCCGGAACACCTGTAGCACGGCGTCGGCCGAATCGGCAGCGCAGCTCACGAGCAGACCGCCCGAGGTCTGCGGGTCGCTCAGCAGCGCCTGGGCCGTGGCGGGGAGGCCGTCCGCAAGCTCGATGTCTGTACCGTAGCCGGCCCAGTTGCGGCCCGAGGCACCGGTCACGAAACCATCCGCCGCCATGGCGGCCACGCCTTCCAGCAGCGGCACGCGGGGCCAGTCGATGGTGGCCGTGAGCCTGGCGCCGCGCGCGAGCTCCAGCGCATGGCCGGCCAGGCCGAAGCCGGTGACGTCGGTGAGCGCATGCACACCCGGCATCGTGGCCAGCGCAATGCCCGGGGTGTTGAGCCGCGTGGTGTTCTCGATGAGCTGCCGGTAGCCCACGAGCGAAAGCTTTTCTTTCTTGAGCGCGGCCGAGAGCACGCCCACGCCCAGCGGCTTACCGAGCACCAGCACGTCGCCCGCACGCGCCTCGGCATTGCGCTTGACGTAGGCCGGGTCGACCAGGCCCATCACCACGAGCCCGTAGATCGGTTCGACCGAATCGATGGTGTGGCCGCCCGCAATCGGAATGCCGGCCGCGCGGCACACGTCCTGCCCGCCACGCACGATGTCGCCGATGACTTCCACCGGCAGCTGGTTGACGGGCATCGCCAACAGTGCCAACGCCATGATCGGCTTGCCGCCCATCGCGTAGACGTCGCTGATGGCGTTGGTGGCGGCAATGCGGCCGAACTCGTACGGGTCGTCCACGATGGGCATGAAGAAGTCGGTGGTCGCGATCAGCGCCTGCTTGTCGTTCAGGCGGTACACGGCCGCATCGTCGGCGGTTTCGATGCCCACCATCAGCTCGGGCGGAATCAGGCCGCCGCCGCTGTTCTTCAAGATTTCGGACAGCACGCCGGGCGCGATCTTGCAGCCGCATCCGCCGCCGTGCGAAAAGCTGGTAAGCCGCAGCGGGGCCAGCGGGTTGAGGGGGGAAATCGTCGGCGTGTCGGTCATGGCGCAATCCGTATCAGGGGCAGTCCCCCATTATCGAAGCCACGCCCAAACGGCGCCCAAACGCGGGTTTCTACAATCGAGGGTTGTCCCTTCCTCCCTGCGCCATGCCGCGCCATTCCATGAAAAACCTCCTTCGCATTGCCCTCGCGCTCTCGCTGTCCGCCTTTGCCCTGGGTGCCTTTGCACAAGGCAAGGTGCTGCGCGTGTCCGCCATTCCCGACGAGGCGCCCACCGAATTGCAGCGCAAGTTCTCGCCGCTGGGCGACTACCTGAAGAAGGAAACCGGCATGGACGTGCAGTTCACGCCCGTGACCGACTACGCCGCAGTGGTCGAAGGCCTGGCCACGAACAAGATCGACCTGGCCTGGCTCGGCGGCTTTACCTTTGTGCAGGCCCGCATTCGCACCAACGGCGGCGCGGTGCCGATCGTTCAGCGCGCGGAAGACGAAGTGTTCACCAGCAAGTTCATCGTGCCGCAGGACAGCACCGCCAAGACGCTGGCCGACCTGAAGGGCAAGACCTTCGCGTTCGGCGCGCCCTCCTCCACCTCGGGCAGCCTGATGCCGCGCTACTTCCTCATGCAGGCCGGCATCGACCCTGAAAAGGATTTCAAGACCGTGGCGTTCTCCGGCGCGCACGACGCCACCGTGGCCTTCGTGGCCGCCTCACGCGCCGAAGCTGGCGTGCTGAATGCGTCGGTGTGGGAGAAGCTGGTCGAAAGCAAGAATCCGAACGCCGCCAAGGTGCGCGTGCTGGCCACCACGCCCACCTACTACGACTACAACTGGACCGTGCGCCCCGGCCTCGATCCGGCGTTGACGAAGAAGCTCACCGAGGCCTTCCTGAAGCTGGACCCGGCCAACCCCGCCATGAAGGACATCATGGCCCTGCAGCGCGCGAGCAAGTTCATTGCCACCAAGTCGTCGAACTACGACGGCATCGAAGCTGCCGCCAAGTCGGCGGGCCTGGTCAAGTGATGCGGCTGCGGCGCGCCAGCGGAGCCGTCGCGTGAGTTTTTCGCTCGACGAAGTCGGGCTGGTTCACCCGAACGGCCATCGCGCGCTGCAAGGCGTGTCGTTCGCCGCGCGCGCGGGCGAGCGGGTGGCCGTCATCGGGCCTTCGGGCGCGGGCAAGACCACGCTGCTGCGCGTGCTCGGCGCCGCGCTGCGGCCCGGCGAAGGCACGGTGCAGCTGCTCGGCGAATCGCCTTGGAGCCTGGCTGCGCCCGCATTGCGCAAGCTGCGCGCACGCATCGGCACCGTGCACCAGAGCCCGCCGATCGCGCCGCGCCTGCGCGTGGTCACCGCCGTGCTCTCGGGGCGGCTGGGGCAATGGAGCGCGATGCGTGCACTGGCCTCGCTGCTGCGCCCGTCAGACCTTGCCGGGGCGCACGAGGTGCTGTCGCGCCTCTCGCTCGAAGACCGGCTGTTCGACCGCTGCGACCGCCTTTCCGGCGGCCAACTGCAGCGCGTGGGCATTGCGCGCGTGCTCTATCAGCGGCCCGCGCTGCTGCTGGCCGACGAACCCGTGTCCGCGCTCGACCCGACGCTGGCCGATGCCGCGTTGCAGCAGCTGGTGGCGCAAAGCGAAGCGACCGGCGCCACGCTCGTGGCTTCGCTGCATGCGGTCGACCTGGCGCTGCGCTGGTTTCCGCGCATCGTGGGCATGCGCGGCGGGCAGGTAGTGTTCGACGAGCCCATAGGCAAGGTGACCGAACCGATGCTCGCGGCGCTTTATGCGAGCGAAGGCGGGCTGCCGATGCAGGCACCGGAACGGCCTCTCGGCATCGCGTCGGGTCCATTCGCTTCGGGCGCCGTGAACTCCATCGAACGCCCTGACTGCCTGTGAGCACCGTGCAGCAGCCATTGCCGCCACGCACAGTGCCCGCGCTGCGCGACCCGCTGGCGCGCCGCCGCCTGGTGTGGCTGCTGGCCGCGCTCGTCATCACATGGCCGATGCTGCAGCTGTCGGGCTTTGCGCCCTCGGCCCTGTTCGCACCCGGCAACCTGCAGGTGATAGGCGGTTTCCTCGCTGGCTTTCTGCCGCCCGAAACCGCGCCGGACTTTCTGGCGATGCTGGCCAAGGCCACGCTGGAGACACTGGCCATGGCCACGGCCGGCACGGCGCTGGCATTCGTCATCGGCGCGCCGCTGGCTTTCGTGACCACACGCGCGCTCTCGGTCTCGCGCATCGGCCCCGGACCGGGCCGTGCGCAGGCCGGCATGGTGCGGCAAGCCGGGCGCTCGGTGCTGATGGTGCTGCGCGCCGTGCCCGAGATCGTCTGGGCGCTGGTCTTCGTGCGTGCGCTCGGCTTGGGCCCCGCAGCAGGCGTGCTGGCGCTGGCCATCACCTATGGCGGCATGCTCGGCAAGGTATATGCCGAAGTGCTCGAATCGACCGACACGCGCCCCGCCCGCGCGTTGCTGGAAAGCGGCAGCGGGCGCTTTGCCGCACTGGTGTACGGCCTGTTGCCCAACTCCGCGCAGGAGCTCATCTCTTACACCGTGTACCGCTGGGAATGCGCCGTCAGGGCCTCGGTGGTGATGGGCTTCGTGGGCGCGGGCGGCCTGGGCCAGCTCATGGACCAGTCTATGAAGATGCTCAACGGCGGCGAAGCCAGCAGCATCCTGCTGGTGTTCCTGGTGCTGGTGCTGCTCGCCGATGCGCTGAGCAATGCGTTGCGGCGGTTGCTGGCATGAACCGGCACGTTGACTTGGCCGGGCCACCTCGCTGCGTCCGCTGCTGGGCGGCATCGGCCCTGGTGCTCGCCGCCGTGGTGGCGAGCTTTGCCTACCTGGCCATCGACTACCGCGCGCTGTTCACGGCGGAGTCGATCGGCTTCATGGGCAAATTCATTGCGGAGTTTTTTCCGCCCGATTTTTCGAACGCCTTTCTTGCCAAGACGGCGTGGGGCGCACTGCAGACGCTGGCCGTTTCGGCGCTGGGCACGCTGCTGGCCGCCGCGGGAGCCGCCGCGCTCGCATTGCTGGCCTCGGGCAGGTCAGGCCTGCTGGTGCGGCAGGGCTGCCGTTTTGTCCTCAACTTTCTGCGCAGCGTGCCCGAGCTGGTGTGGGCCGCGCTCATGGTGCTGGCCGCGGGCATCGGCCCGTTTGCCGGTGCGCTCGCGCTCGCGCTGCACACCACCGGCGTGCTGGGCCGCCTGTTCGCCGAAAGCCTTGAGAACGCGCCGCGCGAGCCTGAACAGGCGCTGTCGCTCAGCGGCAGCGGCGCCGCGGCGGCGTTTGCCTACGGCAGCCTTCCACTCGTGCTGCCGCAATGGGTGGCCTATGCGCTGTATCGTTGGGAAATGAACATCCGGATGGCCGCGGTGCTGGGTTTTGTCGGCGGCGGCGGCCTGGGCCAGCTTCTCTACTTTCACTTGTCGATCTTTCAACAGCAGCAGGCCATGACCGTATTGATTGCAATGTTCGTCCTGGTGGCGCTTGTCGACCTGGCAAGCGGCCGGCTGCGCCGCAACCTGGGACATGCCCATGCGTGAACACGACAACCCGCGCCACCAGCCCACGCGCGTGGCCGACCTGCACCGGTTCGACACCGTCATCGATGCGCGCTCGCCTTCCGAGTTTGCGCTCGACCACATTCCCGGCGCCATCAACTGCCCGGTGCTCGACGACGAAGAGCGCCGCATCGTCGGCACCATCTACAAGCAGACGGGTGCGTTCGAGGCGCGGCGCGTCGGCGGCGCCATGGTGGCCGCCAACCTCGCGCGGCACCTGCGCGAACGCTTCGGCGAGCAGCCCCCGAGCTGGCGACCGCTCGTGTATTGCTGGCGCGGAGGGCTGCGCAGCGGTTCGATGGTCACCTGGCTGCGCCTGGTCGGATGGGACGCGCAGCAGCTTGCCGGTGGCTACAAGAGCTTTCGCCACCATGTGCTGGCGCAAATCGAGGCCACGGTGCCGAAGCTTCGGCTCAAGGTGATCTGCGGCGCCACCGGCAGCGCCAAGACGCGCGTGCTGCAGGCGCTGGCCGCGCGCGGCGAACAGGTGCTCGACCTGGAACACTACGCCAGCCACAAGGGCTCGCTGCTGGGCGCCCTGCCCGGCGTGCCGCAGCCGTCGCAAAAGCAGTTCGAAACCCGCATTGCCACCTGCTTCGGTGCGCTCGACCTTTCTCGCACGCTGTATGTGGAAGGCGAGAGCGCCCGCATCGGCCGGCTCTCGGTTCCCATTCCCCTGGTCGCCCACATGCGCGCCGCGGCATGCATCGAAATTCAAGCGGATGCGGCCGCACGGCTCGACTACCTGCTGCGCGACTACGCCTACCTGGGCGACGACCGCGCCGCGCTCGCGGAACAGCTAGGCAGGCTGAAGGAAATGCAGGGCAAGGCCGTGGTGCAGCGCTGGCAAGAGTGGGCGATGGCGGGCGACCTGCCGCAACTTTTTGCGGAACTGATGGCGCTTCACTACGATCCGCACTACGAACGCTCGCAGGCGCGCCATTTCGAGAAGTGGCCGCTGCGCCAGCAGGTGGCTGCGCCGGACCTCACGGACCAAGGCATCGAAGCCGTCGCGGACGCCGTCCTGCGATTGAACGCGGCCGGGTGACCGGCCAAAAACAGAGGAGACACGCTCCATGGCACTCGAATGGCGCCATTCGCTCGAAGGCATCGATTGGGAAGAACTCTCCCGGCTCTACCAGGCCGCACCGCTCGGCAACAAGCAGCCCGACGGACTGAAGCTCGTGTTCTCCAACAGCATGTTCAAGTGCTTCGTGTACGACAACGGCCGCATGGTCGGCGCCGGGCGTGCAGTGGCCGACGGGCTCGACTGCTCCTACATCTGCGACGTGGCCGTGCACCCCACCCATCAGGGCACGGGCCTCGGCAAGCAGCTCGTCTCTCGGCTCATGGATCTTTCGAAGGGCCACCGCAAGATCATTCTGTATGCGGTGGCCGGCAAGGAACCCTTCTACGAAAAGTTCGGCTTCAGGCGCATGAAGACCGCCATGGCCGTTTTCGAGAACCAGGCGCAGGCCGCGGAGCGCGGGCTGATCGAGTGAACACGCGTTTCGTCTCGCGCCCATGAACCATTCCGTAGTTGCGACCGAAGAACACCACTTCGAAAGCCTGCACAAGGCGCTCGACGCCGTGGCACGCGAGCAGAAGTACCTCGCGCTCACGCAAGCGCCGCCGCTGGAACAGTCGCTTGCCTTCTACCGGAATGTGCTGTCCACGGGCTTCCCTCATTTCGTTGCCGTCGATCGCACCGGCAAGGTCGTGGGCTGGTGCGACGTGTCGCCGGTATTCGGCCATTCACGCGCCCACATCGGCCTCCTGGGCATCGCACTGCTGCCCGAGGCACGCGGCCAAGGGCTCGGCGCGCAACTGCTGCAGGCCGCCATCGATAGGTCGTGGACACGCGGACTCACGCGCATTCAGCTGACGGTTCGCGCGGACAACCTGAATGCGAAGGCGCTGTACGAACGCTTCGGCTTCGAGCACGAAGGCCTCGTGCGCCGCGCCAGCCTGATCGACGGCGTCTATCACGACGCCCACGCGATGGCGCTGCTTCGCTAGACTGGTGGGCGAATTCACTGCCGAATGCCGCCGAATGGAGTTCGCCCATGTGCAGAAGCATCAAGACCCTCTACAACTTCGAGCCTCCCGCCACCGAGCAGGAGATCCGCGCCGCGGCGCTGCAGTTCGTGCGCAAGCTCAGCGGCTTCAGCGTGCCTTCCAAGGCCAACCAGGAGGCCTTCGAGCGCGCGGTCGACGAAGTGGCGGCAACGGCTGCGCGCCTGATCGATTCGCTGGTTACCACCGCCGAGCCGCGCGACCGCGCCATAGAGGCGGAGCGTGCCAAGGCCAGGTCGGCCGCGCGCTTCGGCACCTGAACGCAACAACAACCCTGGAGACTTTTCATGCCCGTTGAACTCTGGCTCGCCTTCGTGGCGGCATCTGCCGTGCTCTTGATCATTCCCGGCCCGACCATCCTCACGGTGATCAGCTATTCCATGTCGCACGGCCGGCGCGCCAATGTGCCGCTGGTGGCGGCAGTGGCGCTGGGCGATTCGACGGCGCTGGTGGTTTCGCTGCTGGGCCTGGGTGCGCTGCTGGCCGCTTCGGCGTTCTGGTTCACGGTGGTGAAGTGGGCGGGCGGCCTGTACCTTCTGTACCTCGGCATCAAGCTGCTGCGCGCGGGCATCACGTCGTCCGAAGTCGCGGCGCCTGCCGCGCCCGATTCGCACTGGCGGCTGTTTGCCAATACCTACCTGGTAACGGCGCTCAACCCCAAGGGCATCGTGTTCTTCGTGGCGTTCCTGCCGCAGTTCCTGAGCCCTGCGGCCGACATGACGCGCCAGCTGTGGATGCTGGCGGTCACCTTCGTGGCCATGGCGGCGCTCAATGCCACGCTCTACGCCGTGTTTGCGGGATCGGCCCGCAAGCTGCTTTCGTCGCCGCGCGCGCAGCGGCGCTTCAACCTTGCGGGTGGTTCGCTGCTGAGCGCGGCGGGCGTGTGGGCGCTGCTCGCGCGCCGACCCGTCTGAGCCGCGCGCCAGCCCGCATCAGCGATACGGGTTGTTCGGCCTGCGGTCGTAGCGGTTGGGCACCCCGTCGCCATCGCGGTCGCGGTCATAGCGGTTGGGCACGCCGTCGCGGTCTCGGTCGCCGCCGTAGTACTGGCCGCGCGGCGGAGGCGGACGGTCGTAAGGTGCAACCACGCAGCCGGCCAGAACAGCCGATGCGGCAAGCAGAATGGCCAATGTCTTCTTCATGATTTTCTCCTTGGAGTTTTCAAACGCGGCCTGCCTCCGCAAGCCGTCCTCTGCATTGAAGGCCACCTCCGTCTCGGGTGCGTATCCCGAATGACGCTCGGGCGTGAAGTTCGTTACCGGATGTGGAACCTTGCTGCGAACTTTGGCTGTAATTGCTGAGCAAGGGAGGCGGCGGCACGCCCGAGTCGGAGTAGGTGCAGTTCCCGTGGGCGCATCGCCGAGAATGGCGCGGCTTCGACATCTATTTGCCTGCCTCCAGTTCACGCCCCCCATGCATCGCTCGTCATTTACCGCCAGCCATCTTGCCGCTGCATTGATCGTGGCAAGCTGCATGCAGCCGAGCCTGGCGTTTGCCGCCGGTGCGGTGAGCTTCGACGAGGTGAAGCGCGGGTTTCGCTCGTCGGACGCCGCGGTGCTCGACCGCAACGGCGAACTGCTGCAGCGCGTGCGCACCGATGCCACGGTGCGGCGCGGCCAATGGATTGCGCTGGCCGATGTGTCGCCGGCGCTGCGCATGGCCATGGTGCTGAGCGAGGACAGGCGCTTCTACGAGCACAGCGGCATCGACTGGCGCGCGGTGTCGTCGGCGGCGTGGGCCAACCTGTGGAACACCCGCACGCGCGGCGCCTCGACCATCACGATGCAGCTGTCGGGCCTGCTCGACGAAGACCTGCGCCGCGCCAACAGCGGGCGCACTTTCACGCAGAAGATCGGCCAGACGGTGGCGGCCACTCAGCTGGAGCGCAACTGGCGCAAGGACCAGATCCTGGAGGCCTACCTCAACACCGTGCCGTTCCGCGGCGAGATCGTGGGCATCGATGCGCTTTCGCGCACGCTGTTCGGCAAGGCACCGAGCGGGCTGGACGCGCGCGAGGCCGCCGTGGCCGCGGCGCTGGTGCGCGCGCCCAACGCCAAGCCAGCGCA
The DNA here is from genome assembly GCF_037204085.1 of Variovorax sp. CCNWLW235. NCBI lineage: Bacteria > Pseudomonadati > Pseudomonadota > Betaproteobacteria > Burkholderiales > Comamonadaceae > Variovorax > Variovorax sp. CCNWLW235. The sequence continues at coordinate 361,645 of NZ_JBBCBW010000002.1, forward strand.
AGTGGCACAGCGCGCATGCGAGGTCATGCGCGCGATGGAGCCGGGCCAGAAGATCGACTGCGATGCGCTCGACATGTTCACCAGTGCGGCGGTGCAGCGGCGGGCGTTCGATGCGAACGAAGGCATTGCGCCGCACGCGGCTCGTCGCGTGCTGAAGGAACTGGGCGAGGCCGAAGCGACCGCAAAGCCCGCGGCGCCCGCGCGGCAAGCGGGCCCCAGGGAAGCCGCCGTGCGCACCACCCTGCGCGCGCCGCTGCAGCGCTTTGCGCTCGACGCGCTGCAGCGCCACCTGAAGGAACTGCGCGGCCGCCATGTGGAAGACGGCGCGCTGGTGGTGCTCGACAACGCGAGCGGCGAGGTGCTGGCATGGGTCGGCTCGTCGGGCCCGCTGAGCCAGGCGGCAGAGGTCGATGCCGTCACCGCGCTGCGCCAGCCGGGCTCCACGCTCAAGCCGCTGCTCTATGCACAGGCCATTGCCGAGAGGCGGCTCACCGCGGCATCGCTCATCGACGATTCGTCGGCGCAGATCAACACCGCCAGCGGCCTCTACATTCCGCAGAACTACGACCGGCAGTTCAAGGGGCCGGTGTCGGCGCGCACGGCGCTCGCCGCATCGCTCAACGTGCCGGCCGTGCGAACGCTGGTGATGGTGTCGCCCGAATCGTTCGCGCGGCAACTGCGCGCGGCCGGACTGCCGCTGCGCGAAAGCGGCGACTACTACGGCTACAGCCTCGCGCTCGGCAGCGCCGAGGTGTCGCTGCTGTCGCTCACCAATGCCTATCGCATGCTGGCGAACGGCGGGCGCCACGGGCTCACCACGCTCACGGCGCGCACGGCCGCGCCGCCGCCGGCCTCATCGGCCAAACCCAGGGCCGCCGACAACACATCCGCCGCCGCAGCGCCCATGCTCGACCCGGCCGCGGCCTTTATCGTCGGCGACATCCTGTCCGACGCGAACGCACGCACGCGCACCTTCGGGCTCGACAGCATTCTTTCGACGCGCTTCTGGACCGCCGTGAAAACCGGCACCAGCAAGGACATGCGCGACAACTGGGCCGTGGGCTGGTCGCAGCGCTACACGGTGGGCGTGTGGGTCGGCAACGCGAGCGGCGCGTCGATGTGGGACGTGAGCGGCACCAGCGGCGCGGCCCCGGTGTGGGCCGAGGTGATGCGCTTTTTGCACGCACGCGAGCCGAGCCGTGCGCCCAGGCCGCCCGCTGGCCTGGTCGAAGCGCGCGTGGCTTTCGGGCCCGGCGCCGACGGCAATCCGCTCGAAGCGGCGCGCAGCGAGTGGTTCCTGCAGGGCACGGAGCAGCCGCTCTTTGCGCTCGACACCGGCGCGGGCACGCCGGCGGCAAACACCGCGGCGGCGCGCATCATCGCGCCGGTCGACGGCACCATCATCGCGCTCGACCCGGACATTCCGCCCCTGCACCAGCGCGTGCGCTTCGAGTCCGAAGGCCGCGGCGTGCAATGGCGCATCGACGGCAAGCACTTTGCGCGCGGCAACAGCGCGCAATGGCTGCCCTGGCCGGGGCGCCACGTGATCGAACTCGTCGACGCGACGGGCAAGGTGGTCGACCAGCGCAGGCTCGAAGTGCGCGGCGCGGGCGTGGTCGCGAAAAGCGCCCGCCGATGAAGTCGGTCATCGGCGGGGTGCGGGCTCTGCGGCTCTGGTGGTGGTTGAGCCTGCATGTGGCTGCGCTGCTCGCGTGGCCCTTGCCGGCGCAAGCCAAGCCTGTGCCTATGCCACCGATGCAGTCGCGCGTGGTCGATCTGACGAACACGCTGAAGCCCTCCCAAGCCGAAGCTTTGCGGCAGCAGATTGCATCCATCGAGAGCGAAACCCAGGCGCAGTTTGCGGTACTGATCGTGCCCACCACCGGGGAAGACTCGATCGAGCAGTACGCCACGCGTGTCTTCGCCGCCTGGAAGCTGGGCCGCGAGCAAGAAGACGACGGCGTGCTGCTGCTGGTGGCGCTGAAAGACCGCCGCATGCGCATCGAGGTGGGCACGAGCCTGGAAGGCGCCATCACCGACATACAGGCCGCCCGCGTCATCGACGAGCAGTTGATGCCGGCCTTTCGCAGGGGCGAGTTCGCGGAGGGCATCGAGGCGACGCTGCGAGTGCTGTCGCAGCGGGCCGGCACGCAGCCTTCCATGATGATCGCCGAGCCGGACACGCCGGAGGACGAACAGCACACGCTGCAAGCGCAGGAAGAGCCGGATGAAAGCGCCCCCACCGGTGGTATGGGCCGCGTGACGCCTGCAGGCTGGGCCCTCTTCGGCGTTCTGCTCTGGAGCGTTGGCGTGGGCATCTGGCACAGCCGGCGGTCCGGCAAGCCGAAGCGCAGGCGCGCGGCCGCCCCGGCCCCGGATTCGTTCTCGCGCGCGCATTCCCACTGGAAGCTGTCGTTCGGCATGCTCATGGCCCCTGCGCTGGCGGCCGCCGTCATCCTGCGCGAACCTGTGATGCTTTTCATGCTTGCGACGATGCCCGCCCCGCTCGGCTTCGGGCTGGGAATGGCCTGCGCTCGCTCGCGTACCGCGCGGCGCATTACCGCCGCCGCGGTGCTGCTGATCGTGCTGCTCGTCGTGGCGGCCCGCAGGGTGGGAGCGGACGTGCTGCTGCAGGGTGCCATGTACCTGTTCGCCGCCATGATCGGCCTTGCGTTCGCCTCGGGCGTGGCGTTCGGCATGCGCAATGCCTGGCGCGCAAGCTTCGCCAGCTTCGGTTTGCGCCTTCTCTTCGTGCTCGGTGCCATGGCCGCGATGAGTGCGACGGCCTTCCAGGGCATTGCAGAGGACACGATGTGGATGCCGCTCACGTTGGTGGCTGTGGTGACATCGGCATTCGCCTTTCTTCCGCTCGCCTTCGGCAATGGGAGCGGCGCGGGCCGCGTTCGCTACAGCTCGAGCGACAGTGGCTGGAGCGGCAGCAGTTCCTCCAGCAGCTCTTCTTCCTCGTCGTCGTCTTCGTCATCTTCATCGGGCGGCGGCGGCTCCAGCAGCGGCGGCGGGGCATCCGGCAGCTGGTAGCTGCAATCCCCTGCTTGCGACTGCGGCATTGAAGCCGGCGGACAATTCATCCAATGATTCAATGAATAGGCCTTTCTGATACATATGCTGGCCCAAGCACCCCGAACCTCCCTTGCCGACAGCGCAGCCAACAGCATTCGCGCCGAAATCTCGGCCGGCCGCTGGGCCGTCGGTTCGCGCATTCCCGTCGAGCCACAACTCGCACTGCTCCTGGGCGTGAGCCGCGGCACCGTACGCGAAGCCGTGAAAACGCTGGTCTCGCGCGGGCTGCTCGAAGTGCGGCAGGGCTCCGGCACCTATGTGCGCTCCGGGTTCGATCCTTCAGCCAACTTGCAGAAAATGCGGCGCGCGAGCCTGCGCGACCAGTTCGAGGTGCGCCGCGCGCTCGAGGTAGAAGCCGCCCGGCTTGCCGCCGTGCGCCACACCGCCAAGGACCTGCGCAACCTGAGGGCCCTGCTCGACCAGCGCGGCTCGCCGGACGCAAGCGACGGTGGCGCGAGCTTCATCCAGCGCGACCTGGATTTCCACCTGGCGATCGTCGACGTTTCGGGCAACCTGGCGCTGGCGGAAACCTGCCGCTTCATTACCGGCTACATCAAGGACACCATCGGCAGTTCAATCGGCACCAGCCTGCCGGAACCTGACCAGGCGGCGCACGAATCCATCGTCGAAGCCATTGCCAGCCGCGACCCCGACCGCGCCGCGGAAGCGGTTCGCGCCTTCATGGCGCCCATGCTTCACGCACTGTCGAAAGCCGAGCCATGAAGGGCATTCGATGAGCGCGGTGCCTTTTTCCACCAACCGGGCCGCCGGCGAACTGCTGATCGACGCCGAGGCGGACAGCATGCCCGCGCCGCACCCCACGCCGGCGCCGAGCCTGGCCCGCCGCATCCTGCTGGGCGCGAGCGTGGTGCTGATTGCCTTCAACCTGCGGCCGGTGTTTGCCAGCCTTTCGGTGATGCTGCCCGAAATCATGGCGGCCACCGGCCTTTCGGCCACCGCCGCGAGCCTGCTGACCACCCTGCCGATCGTCTGCCTGGGCGTGTTCGCGCCGCTGGCGCCGGGCCTGGGCCGGCGCTTCGGCACCGAGCGCACGCTGCTCGGCTGCATGGTGCTCATTCTGGTGGGCACAGCGCTGCGCGGCACCGGCAACATTCCGCTGCTGTTCCTGGCCTCGGCCGTTGCGGGCAGCGGCATCGCGGTGTCGAACGTGCTGCTCTCGGGCCTGGTGAAGCGCGACTTCGCCGGACAGGCGGCGCTGATGATGGGCCTCTACACCATGGCGGTGTGCGGCGGCGCGGCCAGCGCGGCCGGGCTCACGGTGCCGCTCGAACATGCATTGGGCGGCGGCTGGACTTCCGCGCTGGCCATGTGGGCGCTGCCGGCCCTGCTGGTCACGCTGATCTGGGCGCCGCAGGCCCTGCCGCTGAAGCCGGTGGCAAGCGAATCGGGCTTTACCGTGCGCGGGCTCTGGCGCGACCGCCTGGCTTGGCAGGTCACGTTCTTCATGGGTCTGCAGTCGGCCCTTGCGTACATCGTGATGGGCTGGCTCGCGCCCATCCTGCGTGAGCGCGGGTTGGGCGGCGAAACCGCCGGCTACGTGGTGTCGCTCGCCGTGATGACGCAGGTGGTGACCTGCCTCGTCGTTCCCGCCGTGGCGGTAAGGCTGCGCAACCAGCGCGGCCTGGCCGTGGGGCTGGCCCTGCTCACCCTGGCCGCCATGCTGGCGATGCTGTTCGCGCCGCTCTCCGGCGTTTGGTTCTGGGCCGTGCTGCTGGGCATTGCGCAAGGCGGCACCTTTGCACTCGCGCTCACCTTCATGGTTCTGCGCTCGCCCGATTCGCATGTGGCGGCGCACCTCTCGGGCATGGCGCAGGGCGTGGGCTACATGGTGGCCGCGTGCGGCCCGCTGCTTGCCGGCCTGCTGCACGGCTGGACCGGGAGCTTCCGCGCATCGTCGTGGCTCTTCATCGGGCTGGGCATTGCGCTGGTGATTGCGGGCCTCGGCGCGGGGCGCACGATGCATGTGGGCGCGGTAACGGTTCCCCGGCGCTGAGGCCGGCGCACCACCCGCTATCGCAGGTAGCTCTCGGCAAGCATCGCCCAGTAAGCCGCGCCGATCGGCAGGTTGCTGTCGTTGAAGTCGTAGCCCGGGTTGTGCACCATGCAGCCGCCGTGCTCGCCTGTCGCGCCGTTGCCGATGAAGAGATAGCAGCCGGGCTTCTTCTCGAGCATGAACGCGAAGTCTTCGCTGCCGGTAACCGCCGGGCCCTGCGGCTCCACGTGTTCGGCGCCCACCAGCTCGCAGCCGATGCGGCGTGCGAACTCGGTTTCTTCGGGTGTGTTCACCAGCACAGCGTAGCCCTTGCGGTAGTCGACCTGCGCCTTCACGCCAAAGCTTTCGGCCTGGGCCGTGACGATGGCCTTCAGGCGCTTTTCGAGCAGCACGCGCACTTCGCGGTTGAGCGAACGCACGCTGATCTCGAGCACCGCCGTTTCGGGAATCACGTTGTTGGCCTTGCCCGAGTGAATGGCGCCCACGGTCACGATGGCCATCTCTTGCGGATCGGCATTGCGCGAGACGATGGTCTGCAGCGCCATCACGATGCTCGACGCGGCAACGATCGGGTCGGCCGTGCGGTGCGGCATGGCGCCGTGGCCGCCCACACCGGTGAGCGTGACGGTGGCGTAGTCCGACGAGGCCATGGCCGCGCCCTCGCGAAACACCAAGTCGCCTTGCCGGCGCCCCGGCGAGTTATGCATGGCATAGACCGCATCGCACGGGTACTTTTCGAACAGGCCGTCTTCCATCATCTTCACGGCGCCGCCCATGCCCTCTTCGGCCGGCTGGAAGATGAGGTTGAGCGTGCCCGAAAACTCGCCGTGCTGCGCGAGGTACTTGGCCGCGCCGAGCAGCATGGCGGTGTGGCCGTCATGCCCGCACGCGTGCATGATTCCGGGGCGTCCGCTGCGGTAGGCAAGACCTGTTTTCTCCTCGATGGGCAATGCGTCCATGTCGGCGCGAATGCCGATGGCGCGCGTTCCGCTGCCGCGCTTCAGGCGGCCCACGAGCCCCGTCACGCCCAGGCCGCGCTCCACCTCGTAGCCCCAGGCGGTGAGGCGCTCGGCCACCAGGTCGCTGGTGCCGAATTCCTCGAAACCGAGCTCTGGGTTCTGGTGGATCTGCTGGCGCACCGTGACGAATTCGGCGGCATTCTTTCTCATGTACTCGAGGTAGTGCTGGGCGCTTTGAGGCATCGTGGTCTCGTGTTGCGAATGGGTGGGTGGATGGATGACGGAAGGTCGGCTCAGGGCTGCAGCGCCATCGAGGCGGGCAGCCGGGTCCACGGCAGGTCGGCCGGGTCGGCCGCCATCGGACCGGGCGCCTTGGCCACGAGGATGTGGCTCGCAATGGGCGCGAAGTCGGCGCGAAAGTGCACGGAGCTCTTGTTGACCAGCACCTTCATCGCCTCCGGCTCGATGCCGACGAAGCGGAACAGCTCGCGGTCGAGCATCTGGCTCTTGCCGCTGCCCACGGCAATCAGCACGCCATCGATCTCGAGGCAGGCGCTCGGGCCCAGCTGCACCGCGCCGCCCCGGAACATCGGGCCCTTGAAGGTCACCACGCCATCGCTCAGCGCCCGCACGGTGAACAGCCCTTCCACCGGCTTGTCGCTGAACCTGCCGCCCCAGGTCGGCACCGAGGTGCCCACGCCGATGCGGATCTGCGCGCCCACGCCGGCCTCGTGGGCGGCCGCCGCGGCGGCGGGATCGAACATCAGGCCGAGCGCGATCTTGCCCGGGTAGCGCTTGCCCGCGCCTTCGGCCAGCAGCGCGTGCAGCATGCCCGAAGTGTTGCTGTCCGCGCCCGCGCCGGGGTTGTCCTGCGTGTCGGCAATGACCACCGGCTTGTCGGCGCCTTCGGCCAGAGAGAGCGCACGGGCCACCGCGGCGCGCGGCTCCAGCACTTCGAGCCGCCATTGCGAACGCGGCTGGTCGATGCGCTCGAACAGCGTGGCAACGGCGGCGCCCGCGTCGTCGCCATAGCCCCACACCACGGGGCCGCATTCGGCAATGTCGGCAGCCGGAAAGCCGGTGGCAAAGCTCAGCACCGCATCGTGCTTTTCGTCCAGCTCCTTGAGCAGCCGGTACACCGAGGCGGCCGGCTCGATCATGGTCGATTGCACATTGAGCGGCAGCAAAAAGGAAAGCCGCCGCGCATGCAGCGGCTCTCGCGTGCCGCGTGCAATGCGGCGCGCGAGCAGCCGGGCGGCCAGCTTTCCGGTGTCTGCCATGTCGACGTGCGGATAGGTGCGGTAGGTGGCCAGCGCATCGGCCTCGGCCAGCATTTGCGCCGTGATGTTGCCGTGCAGATCGAGGCTCGCAACGATGGGGATGTCGGGCCCGACGAGCTTGCGGATGCGCGCAATCAGTTCGCCTTCGGGGTCTTCAAGATGCTCGGTGACGGCCGCGCCATGCAGGTCGAGATACACCGCGTCGATGCCGCCCTGCGCGAGTGCGGCGGCCAGGTCTTCGGTGATGGCCCCCGCAATGCGCTCGAACGCGTCTTCGGTTACGTGGGCCGAGGGCGTGGCACCTGCCCATGCCGACGGCACGAGCGACCAGCCGTTCTCGCGCGCCGCATCGATGAAGCCGCCGATGGGAATGTTCTTGCCCGCGTAGGCGGCAATGATCTCTGCGCCGCGCCGGTACGGAGGAAAACTCGAGCCGGCGTTGAATGCGGCCCAGTCCGCCTTGCTGGGTGCGAAGGTGTTGGTCTCGTGCTGGAAACCGGCGATGAAGACTTTCATGGGATCCTTTTTTCTCGAACTTTTCTCGAACGGACGAACGAAGAATTTCAGCTGCGTGCAAAGGCAAAGTCGCGGCCCGGCGCCGCTGCCAGCAGTTTGCGCGTGTAGTCGTGGCTCGGGGCGAAGAACACGTCGCGCACCGAACCGCGCTCCACGATCTCGCCCTGGCTCATGACAAGCACGCTGTCGCAGATCTGGCTGGCCACGCGCAGGTCGTGGGTAATGAAGAGAATGCCGATCTTCAGCCGCTGCTGGATCTCGTCGAGCAGGCGAAGGATCTGCGCCTGCACCGAAACGTCGAGTGCCGACACGGCCTCGTCGGCAATCAGCACCTTGGGATCGCAGGCCAGCGCGCGCGCAATCGAGATGCGCTGGCGCTGCCCGCCCGAAAACTCGCTGGGGTAGCGGCGAAGCGCATCGGGCGAAAGGCGCACAAGGCGCATCAGCTCTTCGGCGCGCGCCCACGCCTGCTCGTAGGGCGTTCCAAAGTTGACCGGGCCTTCTACGATCGAGGCACCCACGGTCTGCCGCGGATTCAGCGAACGGTACGGGTCCTGGAAAATCACCTGCACCGTGCGCCGGAACGGCGACAGCGCGCGCCCTTTGACATGCGCCACCGAGCGGCCGTCGGCAAAGATGTCGCCCGAGCTCGGGTCGATCAACCGCGCGATGCAACGCGCCACCGTCGACTTGCCCGAGCCCGATTCACCCACGATGCCCACGGTTTCGCCGGGCCTCACTTCGAGTGACACATTGCGCGCCGCATTCACCGTGCGGCGCTTGCCGGGCCAGCTGCCCGTGATGTAGGTCTTGCAGATGTTCACCGCGTTGAGCAGGGGATAGGTGTCCACCACCGGCGGCCGGCGCGGCGGCGAGAGCTCGGGCACCGCGTCGAGCAGCATCCGTGTGTAGGGCTCGCGCGGGGCCGTGAGCACCGCCATCTTGTCGCCCTTCTCGATCATGGCGCCCAGCTCCAGCACCACCACCTCGTCGGCAATTTCCGCAACCACGCCGAAGTCGTGCGTGATGAAGAGCACGGCCGTACCGTTCTCGGTTTGCAGCTCCAGGATGAGCCGCAGTATCTCGGCCTGCGTGGTCACGTCGAGTGCGGTGGTCGGCTCGTCGCAGATCAGCAGCACGGGCTTGAGGATGAGCGCCATCGCAATCACGATGCGCTGGCGCTGCCCACCCGAAAGCTGGTGCGGATACGAAGCGTAGATGCGTTCGGGCTCGGGCAACCGGACGCGCGCCATGATGGCCATGATCTTTTTCCGACGCTCGGCCGAGCCCATCTGCACGTGCTGCGCCAGCATTTCGTCGATCTGCGCACCGCAGGTCATTACCGGGTTGAGCGCGGTCATGGGCTCCTGGAACACCATGGCCATCGACGGTCCGCGCAGCTGGCGCAGGCGCGCGGGAGTTGCGGCCAGCAGGTTTTCGCCCTGCAGCTCGACGGTGCCGCGCACCGGTACAAGGCCGGAAGGCAGCAGCCCCATTACCGCGTTGGCAATGACCGACTTGCCCGAGCCGGACTCTCCGAGCAGGCAGACGATTTTTCCGGGCGGTACGTCGAATGAAATCTTGTCGACCGCATGCGGCCGGTCGCCGCCGCGCGGGAGCGAAATGGCCAAGTCGCGAACGGAAAGAACAGGTGCTTGCGCCATGTTCAGCCCCCGCGCTTGTTGAACTTGGGATCGAGCGTGTCGCGCAGCCCGTCGCCGAGGATGTTGACCGCCAGCACCGTGAGCGCCAGGAAGATGCCGGGGAACAGCACGTTGTGCGGGAACTGGTTGAACTGCGCCCTGCCCTCGGCCATGATGTTGCCCCAGGTGGCCATGTCGGCCGGCAGCCCGACACCGAGGAACGAGAGGATGGCTTCGACAAGAATCGCCGAGGCGCACACATAGGTCGCCTGAATGATGAGCGGCGCAACGGCGTTCGGCAGGATGTGGCGCACAAGGATCTTCCACGTCGGCGTGTCCAGCGCAATGGCTGCTTCCACATAAGGTTCTTCACGCACGGTAAGCACCACCGAGCGCACGAGGCGCGCCACGCGCGGAATCTCGGGCACCGCAATGGCCACCACCACCGTCAGCAGCTTGCCGCCGAACAGCGCCACCAGGCTGATCGCGAACAGAATGCCGGGGATGGCCATGACGCCGTCCATCAGCCGCATGATTGCGCTGTCGAGCCGCCGAAAGTAGCCGCCCAGCAAACCGACGAGCATGCCGAACACCACCGCCAGAACGGCCACCGACACGCCCACGGTAAGCGACACGCGTGCACCGTAGAGGGTGCGGCTCCATATGTCGCGGCCCAGGCTGTCGGTGCCCATGACGAACAGGTGCTCGAAGGTGTCGCCCGCCAGGCTGTTGAACTCGCCGCGCGTGCCGGGCAAGAGGTTGCCGCTGCCGGGGTCGATGGCGGTCGGGTCGATGGTGCCGAGCCATGGCGCGGCAAGCGAGATGAGCACCAGCAGCAGCAGCACGCCGCCGCCGACGCGTACCGACCAGTCGGCCAGGATGCGCTTGAGCAGCGACCGGCGCTTGGGCGGCGGCAACGGTTCTACGATGGCTTCGCCTGCAGGCATGGGAGTGGCAAGTGAATCGGTCATGTGTTTGCTTCTTCTTGCGCCTCAATAGCGAATGCGCGGATCGAACACCAGGTAGCTCAGGTCGATCAGCAGGTTGACCAGCACATAGACGACTGAAAAGAACAGCGTGATGCCCTGTATCAGCGGAAAGTCGCGCGACAGCACCGCATCCACCGTAAGCTGGCCGAGGCCCGGAATGGCGAACACGGTTTCGGTAACCACCACCCCGCCGATCAAGAGCGCAATGCCGATCCCGATCACCGTGACGATGGGAATTGCCGCGTTGGCAAGCGCATGCCGCATGAGCACCCGTTTTTCCGAGATGCCCTTGGCGCGCGCGGTGCGGATGTAGTCCTCGGTCATCGCCTCGGCCACGGCCGCGCGCGTGACGCGCGCAATCAGCGCCACGTAGATGATCGACAGCGTGATCGACGGCAGGATGAGGTGCTTGATCCAGAGCAGCGGCCCCTGGCTCAGCCGCTGGTAGCCCTGCACCGGCAGCCACTGCAGGTGCAGCGCAAAGATCCAGATGAGCACATAGCCGATCACGAACGCCGGTATGGAAAAGCCCATGACCGAAAAGCCCATCAGCATGCGGTCGAGCCAGCCGCCGTGCCGCCAGGCGGCAACAACCCCGAGCGGCACCGCGACGAGGATGGTGACCACCAGCGTCACCGCCGCGAGAGACACCGTCGGCTCGATGCGCTGGCCGATGAGCTCCACCACCGTTTTCTTCATGAAGTAGGACTCGCCCAGGTTGCCTTGCAGCAGCCGGCCGCTCCAGTGCAGAAACTGCACGGGAAGGGATTCGTTCAGCCCCAGCTGCTCGCGCACCTTGGCGATGTTCTCGCTGGTGCCGCTGTCGCCCACGATGGCGGCCGCCGGATCGCCGGGTGCCAGCCGGAGCATGAGAAACACGATCAGCGCAACGATGACAAGCACCGGCACGGTCGACAGGATTCGGCGCGCAAGGAAGATCAGCATGGGGTTTCCAGAAAAGAGCGCCCGTCAGTTCTTCTTGATGTTCCAGAACACGGCAACGGGCGAGCGCACCACGCCGCTCACCGCCGCCTTGCGGTAGGCGGTCAGCGGCTTGTATTCGCCGATGGGCGCGTAGATGCCGGTGTCGTACACGCGCTGCTGGATGGCCGTGGCCAGCTCCTTGCGCCGGGGTTCGTCGGCCGTTGCGAGGAAGTCGGATTTCAGCTGCTCCAGCTTCTCGTCGGTGGCCCAGCCGAACCAGCCCTTCTCGCCGTTGCCCGTGAGAGGCGCATAGAACATCGGGTTCATGTTGTCGGCAATGCCCCAGCCGGTGATGAAGAGATTCCAGCCGCCCTTGTCGACCGGATCTTTCTTGGCGCGGCGCGTCACCAGCGTGGGCCAGTCCATCGACTGCATGTCGACATTGAAGCCGGCCTGCTTCAGCAGCTGCGCCATCACGGGCGGAAACTTGTTGAGCAGTGCAAAGTCGGCCGGGTACATCAGCACCACGGGCTTGCCGTCGTAGCCGGCGTCCTTCAGCAGGGCCTTGGCTTTCTCGAACTGCGGCTTGCCGGTGAAGTAGCCGGTCTTGTCGCTGGAGAAGATCGTGCCGCAGGGGTACACCGATGCGCAGCTGTTGTAGAGCTCCTTGTGCACCATCTGGGCGCGCATGAGCGCCTCCTGGTTGATGGCCATGATGGCGGCCTGCGCGATCTTCGGGTTGTCGAAAGGCGGGATGATGTGGTTCAGGTGCAGCGCGAACGAGCCCTTGGGAATCGGGTTGTCGACCGTGATGGACGTGTTGCCCTTGAGCGCCGTGTACTGCTCGGGCGGCAGCCACTCGATCATGTCGACCTCGCCGTTGGCAAGCGCATTGGCCTGCGTTTGCGCATCCTTCAGGATGATCCATTCCATGCGGTCGACATACACGTTCTTGCCGCCCGCCGTGCCCGAGGGTGCTTCGACGCGGGGCACGTATTTGGCGTTCTTCAGGTACACGATCTTCTCGCCCGGGCGGTACTCGTCCTTCTTGAAGATGTAGGGCCCGGAGCCCGTGGCGTCGTCGATCTGCTTGTCGGGCGGCGTGGCGGCCACGCGCGCCGGCATGATGAAAGGCGGATTCGACGAAGGCTTGCTCAGCGCGTCGAGCACCATGCCGAAGGTTTCCTTGAAAACCAGCTTGAACGAATTGGCGTCGACGGTCTCGGCCTTGTCGAGCGCCGCATACATCTTCTGCCCCAGCCCGTCGCGCTGGCCCCATCGCTTGAGCGACGCCAGCACGTCTTCCGACGTCACCGGCTTGCCGTCATGAAATTCCAGGCCCTTGCGCAGCGTGAACGTCCAGGTCTTGCCGTCTGCGCTGGTGGTGTACTTGTCGACCATCTGCGGCTTGACCTTGCCCTGCTCGTCCACGCCGAAGAGCGTGTCGTACACGGCATAGCCATGATTGCGCGTGATGAACGCGGTGGTCCAGATCGGATCGAGAATCTTCAGATCGGACTGGGGCACCACCCGCAGCACCTTGCCCGCCTCTTGTGCGAACGCGCTTGCAACGCCAATAGCGAGCATGGCGCTCACGACAACGGCTTTCAGGTTTCGTTTCGACAGCATCTTCGGTTCTCCGGTTGAAAAAATCGTGAGGAAAGTCAGCGAAAAACGGGGGTCGATTCGGGCAGGCGCCTGCGTGCATGCGCAGGCCTCGGCACACCCGATGAAGAAGGGAACGATGCGCGGTGCGCTCTGGCAAAGGTCATGAAGAAGAAGGCTCCGGAAGCGCGCAAGGCCACCCCGCGCACTGCGCGAGATGCCCCTGCTGTCCTTTGGCCTGAGAGATTCACCATGCACGCTCATCGCGCATGGCTTGCCCCTTCGGCGGCCGCCCTCGGAGTCCTTTTGTTCAGGACGCCGGGCAGCGCTCTCCAGCGTTAGTCGTTCATCCAGTCTGGGGACCTGAGCGTTACGGGCTGTCGCCTTCGGTAATGCACTAACTCGAAGCACCGAGCCGGCATTTCTCCTGGATGTTTTCTTCTAAGCAGAATGCGTGCCACTCGGGCGCGTGCGCACAGGGGCGCATGCGGATTGAAACGCGCCCCGAAGCTACTGCGGTCCGCCGCAGAAGCTCACTCTTTCGGTGGTCTTGGCGGTGAAGTGAAGACGCGTGGTGGTGGTACCGCTGGCGGGTGTGTTGGCGGGCCACTCGCTCTGCAGCCACGTGTATTGCCAGCTGTAGGGTCCGCCTGGCTTGCCGGGTTCTTCGTAGGCGATGCGAAGGCTGCCGTTGCTCTCGTCGTGGCAATGCTTCGAACTCTTGTATTCCTTTTCGCTGAAGCAGGCGCGGATCATCTTCGAGCAAGAGAAAGGAATGCCCTCGTGCACGGCCCGGGTGTCGTCCAGCGGCACGAAGTCGGCCTTGCTGAACGATGCGCCGCCGCCCGAATACATCTCGGACACGGTCTGCAGCACGGCCATGGCCCATTGCCCTTCGGCCAGCGGATAGAGTGCCGGCGCAAGCGAAAGGCGCGTGTCGGACATGCCGCCTGCGGCGTCTTTCTTCATGCCGGCCACATAGGCGCTGAAGTCGTGCAGGCGCTCGATCTGCCAGGTCTTCGCGTCCTTGTCGCGCTTGACGCGGGCCATGGCCAGCGGCTCGGCCGAGAGCACTGCAAAGCTGTTTGCCGCGGCGCCGCGCAGCCGGTACAAGCCCAGCGCATGCGGGTCGCAAGGCTGCGGCAGCAATGCGCACAGGCGGGCGCGCCAGTCCGGATCGACCGACTGCGGCTTCTTGACCGCGTCGAGCACCTGCGCCGAGGGGGCGGCGAACACATGGCCGGCCGATGCGGCAAGCACCATGGCGGCAGTGCAAAAAGCAGGCAGCTTGTTCATGCCGGAATGGTAGCCAGAGGATTCGAAAGATGCTGCTACCAAATGCGCCGACATGCCAATGTTGTAGCCTTCGCCCGTGGCCGCCCGGCCTCGACAACGGAGCGACGAATGGCTGACAAGATCCTGGTGTTCTACGGTTCCTACAGGTCGGACCGCATGGGCATTCGCCTGGCCGACTACCTGGTGGCGGGCCTCGGTGCGCGAGGTGCCGATGCCGAACTGATCGACGCGCAGGCGGTGGGCCTGCCCATGCTCGACCGCATGTACAAGGAGTACCCCAAGGGCACCGCGCCCGCCCCCATGGAAGCACTGGCGCAGAAGATTCGCGGCGCGGACGCCTTCGTCTTCGTGACGGGCGAATACAACTGGGGCCCGCAGCCCGGGCTGAAGAACCTCACCGACCACTTCCTGGAAGAATGGTTCTGGCGGCCCGCTGCCGTTGCCAGCTATTCGGCGGGCCGGTTTTCAGGCGTGCGCTCGGGCACCGTGTGGCATTCGATCCTGTCGGAGATGGGCATGGTCGTCGTCTCGAGCACGCTCGCCGTCGGGCCGATCTCGCAAACGCTCGATGCGGACGGCAAGCCCACGGGCAGTGCGGGCGAATCTCTCCAGCGCTCGTTCGGCCGCTTTGCCGACGACCTGGCGTGGTGGACCGACGCCGCGCGCGAGCAGCGGGCGCGCAAGGCGCCGCCTTACTGAGAAGCCGGGTCTGGCAAGCCGGGTCGCGCCGCTCAGCCCTTGCCCAGCGAAGGGCGGCCGAACAGGCTCGACGCGTTGCTGATCGGCCCGAGCTCGGCCGTTGCGGCCAGCAGCGCGGGCGCCAGCTCATGCATGCGCTCGCTGCCAAGGCGCGTGCGTGGCCCGGCAATGCTGATGACGCCGATCACCTCCTTGCGGCGGAACACGGGCGCGGCCATGGCGGCCATGCCGGGCGCGAAGACCTCGTCGATCATGGCGTAGCCGCGCACCCGCGCCGCATGCAGAAAACCCAGCAGCGCGCGGATGGTGGTCGGTGCCTTCGGCCCGTATTCCGCCGGCGTGCCGAAGCCCTGGCGCGAGACGAGCTCCAGCGCGCGTTCATCGGTCAGCGTCATCAGCCAGGCGTGGCCGGACGACGTGCACGACAGGCGCGCATCCATGCCCATGTCGGGGTCGTAGCGCAGCCCCGCTTGCCGTGTGCCCTGCGACTTGGCCACCCAGGTGAGGCGGTCTTCGTCCACGATCGAAAGGCGCACCAGTTCGCCCGATGCCTGCGCAAGCCGCTCCAGCAGCGGCTCGGCAATGTTCACGATGCCGGCGCCGCTCAGGAAGCCGAGACCCAGCGACACCACCTTGGTCGTCAGCACGTAGTCGCCCTGCTTGCGCGTCTGGCGAACGTAGCCGCAGCGCTGCAGGTCGGCCAGCAAGCGGTGGCAGGCGCCGAGCGGAATGTCGAGCTCCGACGCGAGCAGCGTGAGCGGCAGCCCCTGCGGATGCCGCGCAAGGTGTTCCACCATCGAAAGGCCGCGGTCGAGTGAAATGCTCATATCCTGCATTATGAAAGCTGTTTCCAGTTTGGAAAGTCTTTCGTGGCCGCGCCAAAGAATCGGCCGCATGAGTTCCATCGTCTACATCCTCAACGGCCCCAACCTCAACCTGCTGGGGGTGCGCGAGCCGCACCTGTACGGCAGCACCACGCTGGCGCAGGTGGAACAACTGTGCCGCCGCGTGACCGGCGAGCTGGGCCTGGACTGCGAGTTTCGCCAGACCAACCACGAAGGCGTGATGGTGGACTGGGTGCAAGAGGCGCGCGAGCGCGCCGCGGCCGTCGCCATCAATCCGGCGGGGTTGTCGTTCCGCTCCATTCCGCTGCTCGATGCGCTCAAGACGCTCGACCAGCCCATCGCCGAAGTGCACATCACCAACATCCACCGCCGCGATACGCTCTACCAGCACTCGCTGGTGTCGCTGGCCGCCACGGGCGTGATCTGCGGCTTTGGCCCGTTCGGCTACGAGCTGGCGATCCGGGCGCTGGCGCAGCGCCTGGCGGCTGCGCCGGCGGCCTGAGTTCCCCGAGTTACCGCTTCATCATCACAACACGACAGGAGACCACCATGACCTTTTCCATCGATCGCCGCACGCTGCTGGGCGCAGGGGCCGCGCTGGCCGCGGGCGCCGTCTTGCCGGCCGGCGCCCAGGCGCAGCCTACGCTGCGGTTTGCCGCGGTGTTTTCGGACAAGGACATCCGCGCCGACATGATGAAGATGTTCGCCAAGGACATCGAGGCCGACTACAAGGTCGAGATGTTCCTGAACTCCACGCTGTTCCGCCAGGGCACCGAGCTCATCGCCTTGCAGCGCGACAACCTGGAGATGGGCAACATCGCGCCGCAGGATATTTCCAAGCAGGTGCCGGCCTGGTCGCTGCTCACCTCGGCCTACCTGTTCCGCGACCCCGATCACCTCGGCAAGTTCTTCGCGAGCGACCTGGGCGCGCAGATGAAGAAGATGGTGGAAGACCAGCTGAAGGTGAAGATCCTCGGGCCGACCTTCTTCGGCACGCGCCACGTGGGCCTGAAGACGAAGAAGCGCATCGGCACGCCCGCCGACCTGGCCGGCGTAAAGCTGCGCATGCCGCCCGGCGACACCTGGCAGATGCTGGGCCGCTCGCTCGGCGCCAACCCCACGCCCATGGCCTACGCAGAGACCTACACCGGCTTGCAGACGGGCGCCATCGACGGCCAGGACAACCCGCTGCCCAATGTGCAGAACATGAAGTTCAACGAGGTGATGTCGCAGATCGTGCTGACCTCGCACCTGGTGGCCTTCGACCTGCTCACGGTGAACATGAAGACCTGGCAGGGCATGGCGCCCGCCAAGCAGCGCAGCTTCCAGGCTGCCGCGGACAAGGCCATTGCCTGGAGCACGGCCGAGCACCAGAAGCGCGAGGCCGAGCTGGCCGAGAGCTTCCGCAAGCAGGGCCTTGAGGTGTATGTGCCCAACATCAACGCCTTTCGCGAGTACGCGCAAAAGGCCTACCTGGCCTCGGACGATGCGAAGAACTGGCCGCCCGGCATGCTCGACAAGATCAACGCCATGAAGTAACCCGAAAGCCATGTTCGACCGCGCGCTTTCGTTGCTGCACCGCTTCGCCGAAGCGGTTGCAGCGCTTTTCCTGGGAGTGATCTTCGTCGCGTTCATCGTGCAGATCGCATTGCGCTACCTGTTCAACTGGCCGGTGGGCTGGACCTCCGAGGTTTCGCTGGCGGCGTGGCTGTGGCTGGTGCTCTGGGGCGCGGCCTTCGTGCTGAAGGACTCGGACGAGATCCGCATGGACTTCGTCGCCGCGAATGCCGGCCCGCGCATGCGCCGCATCGTCGGCGCCATTGCGGCGCTGGGCGTGATCGTGCTGTTCGGCATGTCGCTGCCGGCCTCGTACGCCTACGTGAGCTTCATGAAGGTCGAGAAGAGCTCGTATCTCGGCATTCGCATGGACGTGATGTACGCCATCTACCTGGTCTTCGTCGTGGCGGTGATTGCCCGGAGCCTGCGCCAACTCGTTCGCGGGCCCGCGCCGCTGACGGACGAACCACCCTCTTCTTCCTCATCCGCATTGTGAATTTCACCAGTCCTTTTTCGCTGGCGCTCTACGTGATCGTGGCGCTCAGTCTCCTGGGCGTGCCCATCGGCCACGCGATGATCGGCGGCTCCGTTCTCTACCTGTACCTCAAGGGCATGGACATGGGCGCCGCAGCGGAGCAGTTGCTGAACGGCACCTACTCCAGCTTTCTGATGCTGGCGATTCCGCTCTTCATCCTGGCGGCCACCATCATGAGCTCGGGCAGCATCCTGGACCGGCTGCTGCGCTTCTGCAACGCCATCGTGGGCCGCTTTCCGGGCGGGCTGGCGCAGGTGAACGTGCTGCAGAGCATCGTGTTCGCCACCATGTCCGGCTCCGCGCTGGCCGACGCGGCGGGCTCGGGCAAGCTGATGCAGGAGATGATGACCAAGAACGGCAAGTACACGCCGGGCTTTGCCGCCGCGTTGAGCGCGGTGTCGTCCGTGATCGGGCCGATCCTGCCGCCTTCCATTCCCCTGGTGCTGTATGCGCTGGTGTCCGGAACTTCGATCGGCTACCTGTTCATTGCCGGCCTGCTGCCGGGCCTGCTGCTGGGCGTGGTGCAGATGGGCCTCATCTATGTGCTGGCGCGCCGGCGCCGCTTTCCGGTCGAGCCGCGGGTGCCGCTGCGCGAAATGCCCCGCATTACCCGCGAGGCGCTGCCGGCGCTCATGCTGCCCGTCATTCTGCTGGGCTGCCTGTACAGCGGCGTGACCACGCCCACCGAGGCGGCGGGCCTTGCCGCCGCCTACGCGCTGCTCATTTCGGCGGGGCTGTATCGCAGCATGCGCTGGGCCGACCTGTACCAGTCGCTGCTCTCCAGTGCGCGCATGAGCATCTCGATCGGGATGCTCATCGCGGGGGCGATGGTGTTCAACTACGTCATCACCTCCGAGAACATTCCCGCGACGCTCAGCACGGCAATGAAGGGGCTGGATCTTTCCCCGCTCGGCTTTCTGCTGCTGGTCAACGTTCTGCTGCTGGTGATGGGCGCGTTCCTCGAGGGCTCGACGATCATCCTGATCATGCTGCCGGTGCTGCTGCCGACCGCCACCGCACTGGGCATCGACCCCGTGCACTTCGGCGTGATGGCGGTGCTGAACATCATGATCGGGCTGGTGACACCGCCCTATGGCCTGCTGCTGTTCATGATGGCCAAGATCGCGAACGTGTCCCTGATGGTGCTGATCCGCGAGACCTTTCCCTTTCTCATGGTCATGCTGGGCGCGCTGGCACTGGTGACCGTGTGGCCGGACATGGTGCTGCTCCTGCCGAGGCTGGCGGGATATTCGGGTTGAGCGCAACGGGCCAGGCCGCAAGAGCGGCCCTGAGTTCGCGCCCCTCCACCTCATTCAGTTCGAGCGCCAGATTTCTGAACTCGGCCTGGTAGCAGGGCAACATCAGCGCCGCCGTGAGCGCATGAACGTCGTTGCCGCGCTCGATATATGCATTGCACAGCGCAATGCTTCTCAAGATTTGCATTGCGTGCTTGGCTCGGCCGGGAGCGTGGTCATCGCGGGTGGTGGGAGCTTTGCATGCGTCGTCGTGGGTCATCGCCAATCCTTGTGGCGCCTTTGATGGCGCCGGCAAGATGACTCTATTCACCGGAGAGCAAAGCGGGGAGTAACAACATCGTCGTGAATCGGCTCGTTGCCGTGCAATCGTCACGGGGACCCGGCAGGTCCGCCAGCGCGCACCGCACGCACCACCGACAGCACCGCTTCGACCACCGCATCCGGATCTTCGAGCTGGATGTTGTGCCCTGAACTCGGCAGCACCCGGTGGGTGCTTCGGGATGACCAGGTCGCCTGCTCTTCATGCAGCTGCTTCCAGATGGCCTGGACCTGCGTGCCTTGCTCCGGCGTGATCTTCATTCCCCGGAGTTCGGCATCGGTGTAGGGAGCCATTGCCGTGAGCACCACCAGCGGCCGGCTGCCCAGATCCCGAAAGTCCCGGCTCTCGGCGAGCGTGCTGTCCGTCGAATCGCTCTCCGCGAGCTGCGTGGCCAATGACTTGGGCGCGTAGGCCCATACTGCCTGCATGGCCTGTGCATCGCGTGCAGTCCGCTGCGGCGGCCGGGGCAGAAGCACCGGGGCCGCCGCGCGCAGCACACCGGTCCACGCAAGCGCCACACCGACCCGCGACAACATGGACCGCGACTCGGTCATGAAGCCCGCCACCCGTTCGACCTGCTCCGGATGCGAGGGGTCGACGAAGACAAGCCCCGCGACCTCCGGGCCGAACTGCCTCGTAAAGCCCATGGCATAGAGGGCCCCGATGGACTGGCCCACCAGCACGAAGGGACCGCGCTCGCCGGCTTTGGCCAGCGCTGCACGAAGGTCTTGCGCCACCTGCTTGGCGCTGTGGGGGGCGCTCGAAGAATCGCTCCACATCAGGCCCGCGCGGCTGTACGCGCAGGCGCGCGTGTGGGCGGCGATCCTGGGCTGGACGGCGGACCAGCTCAGCGAACCTTCGACGCTCAGCCCCGCCTCGAACACGACGGTGGGAGAGCCCGAGCCCCGGCAATCCAGCTGGATTCTCCGGCCGCCGATGTCGACCATTGTTCCGGACGGAGGAAAGTCCCGTGCGGCCCGGTACTGGCCCAGGCGCTCGTAGACGATGCCCGCCAGCACGAGCAACGCTGCGAATGCGGCGACTCCCAAAGCGATATGCATGGTTCGGCGTCTGGAGGTTTTCAATGGCGGGCCTCAGGGCGCTCTATTCTTCCGCAGAACTTCCGCAGACTTCCGCAGAATTGGGCAAAAAATCGACACGAAGCGGATACCGCTCGCAGGGGTGCTCTTTTCACAATGGACTGGCACGAGAAGCCAAACCGGCTGATCGATCCACCCCATCGAAAGAAAGGCGCACACCATGTCCACCGGCACCACGCACCGCAGCGGCAGCACCCTGGCCGCACTCTCGCTCTCCCTGGCAATGGCTTCGGCGCCATCGCACTCGCAAACCGAACCGGCCCGCGCGCCGACCGATCAGAACCGCTATGTCGGCATGTGGGTCACCAAGGACGGCTACATCCGCCACGAGCTGCTGCCGGGCGGCCGCTACGACGAGGCGCGCGGCAACCGCCGCAGCGCCTACCAGGGCCGCTACACGCTGCGCGGCGATCACATCGACTACGTCGACGACACCGGCTTTACGGCCGACGGCGACTTTCGCGACGGCGTGCTGTACCACGCCGGAATGGTGCTTTACCGCGAAAGTACACCGCGGCGCTGAGCCCGAAGACGCGCGTTTTGCAGGATCAGGCAAGAACGCCGTTCGATTCGTATAACGCCCGAGACACCATCGGCGCGAGACTTGTCACCATGCCGGCGCAGCGTTGCGCCATGGTTCACACAGACCAGCACGAGGAGTTTCTTATGAGCACAATCCAGGAAAAAGTCGTCCTTATCACGGGCGCAAGCGGTGGCATTGGCGCAGCGGCTGCACGGCTGCTGGCACGGCGCGGTGCCAAGGTGGTGCTCGGCGCGCGCCGCACCCACCAGCTGGAGGCACTGGCCGAAGAAATCACGGCGGCCGGCGGAACGGCGAGCTTCCAGCGGCTCGACGTGACCTACCGGCCCGACGTGGAAGCATTTTCCGAGTTCGCACTCGAGCAGCACGATCACATCGACGTGCTGGTGAACGCCGCGGGCGTGATGCCGGTCTCGCCGCTGTGGACGCGCAAGATCGATGAATGGGAACTGATGATCGACGTGAACCTGCGCGGCGTGCTGCTGGGCATTGCGGCGGTGCTGCCGACCATGCAGGAACAAGGCTGGGGCCACATCGTCAACGTGGCGCCGGTGCCCGCGCACGGCGTGTCGCCCAACTCGGCGGTGTATTGCGGCACGCAGTACGCAGTGGACGCCATCTCCGAAGGGCTGCGGCAGGAGCATGCCGGGCGGGTGCGCGTAACGGTGGTGCGCCCAGACGTGAATGAGGCTGACAACACGCTGGCCGACCGCATTGCCGCCTGCAGCACCTTCGAGCGCATGGTCACGCGGCGGCGCATCGCGGTGCCGGTGGACGCCGTGGCCCGCTCTATTGCCGGCGCCATCGAAGGCGGCAGCATCTCGGCGCCCCGGCGCCAGGCGTGGCGGCCGAAGCCGGCCGAGCACGCGGCGTTCTGACGGGCCGCGTGTTCCGAGCGGCCGCGGGTCAGTAGGTCTTGTAGGGCAGGAACTTGCCCGACAGCACCACATTGACGCGGTCGCCCTTCGGATCGGCCTGGCGCTGGATGTCCATGCTGAAGTCGATGGCGCTCATGATGCCGTCGCCGAACTCTTCATGGATCAGTTCCTTGATGGTGGTGCCATACACGCTCACCACCTCGTACCAGCGGTAGATGAGCGGATCGGTCGGCACGGGCGTGGGCAGCGAGCCCTTGTAGGGCACGACCTTGAGCCACTTCTGCTCCTCCACGGTCAGGCCGAAGATCTTGCCGATGATCTTCGCCTGCTTGTCGTCGAGCGTCATCTGCCCCAGGCACGCGGCGGTGGTCCACTCTTTGGAGAGGCCCACCTTCCTGGCCACGTCGGCCCATTGAATGCCTTTGGAGACCTTCACGGTGATGATCTTCTCGGTGACGTCGTTGCGGTTCATGCGGGTTTGCTCCTGATCAAGTTGGATGGAATGAGTGAAGTGAAACTCACGACGCCTTGGCGCGCGTGACGAGAAAGTCGACGATGTGGTTGCGCAGCGCGTAGTAGCCGTCCAGGTGGTGCAGCGAGGCGCGCGTGCGTTCGCGCGGCAGCGGGTTGGCCACGGTCTCGGCGATGTTGCCGGGGCGCCAGCCGCCACCGGGCCGCTCGGAGCCGTTGGTCATCAGCAGGATGCGGTCGGCCAGCAGGATGGCTTCGTCCACGTCGTGCGTGATCATGAAAACGGTTTGCTGCGTCTGGCGCACGATGGCCATCAGCTCGTCCTGGATGGTGCCGCGCGTGAGCGCATCGAGCGCGCCGAAGGGCTCGTCGAGCAGCAGCATCTTGGGCTGGATGGCAAAGGCCCGCGCAATGCCCACGCGCTGCTTCATGCCGCCCGAAAGCTGCGATGGCTTCTTGTCGATGGCGGCTTCCAGGCCGACCATCGCCACGAAGCGCCGCACCTGTACATCGACCTGCGCGGCCGACCAGTCGGGCCAGCGCGAGCTCACGGCAAAGGCGATGTTCTTTCGCACGGTGAGCCACGGCATGAGCGCGTGGCTCTGGAACACTACCCCGCGCTCCAGGCTCGGGCCGGCCACCTCGCGGCCGTCCATGAACACGTGGCCGGCGCTGGCCTGGTCGAGCCCGGCCAGCACATTGAGGATGGTGGTCTTGCCGCAGCCCGAGTGGCCGATGATGCAGACGAACTCGCCCCGGTCGAGCGTGAACGACACGTCGGCGAACACCGGGCGCGCGGGCGCGAATGCCTTGGCCAGGCCCTCGATGCGCAGGAAGCCGCCGGTGGCGGGCAACGGGTTGGAAGCAGCTGTCATGAGGGCGCCCCGGGCTGATCGATCACTCCACATAGGTCACCTTTCGCTGCAGCCCGGCAAAGGCCTGGTCCAGCAGCATGCCGACCACGCCGATCACCAGGATTGCGAAGATCACGTTGGTGAGCGAGAGGTTGTTCCACTCGTTCCACACGAAGTAGCCAATGCCCGTGCCGCCCACCAGCATTTCGGCCGCCACGATGACAAGCCACGCAATGCTCATGCTGATGCGCATGCCCGTGAGAATGGTGGGCGCCGCGGCGGGCAATATCACGCGGAACGCACGGCGCAGCGGCTTCACTTCGAGCGTACTGGCCACGTTGAGCCATTCGCGCTTGACCGATGCCACGCCGAACGCGGTGTTCAGCAGCATCGGCCACACCGAGCAGATGAAGATCACGAAGATGCCGCTGACCGACGAATCCTTGATGGTGTAGAGCGCAAGCGGCATCCACGCGAGCGGCGAGATCGGCTTGAGCACCTGGATGAACGGATCGAAGGCCTTGTGCAGCAGCGGCGACATGCCGATGGCAAAGCCCAGCGGCACCGCCACCACGCAGGCCAGCAGAAAACCCAGGCCCACGCGCCCGAGCGAATACGCCAGCTGGACGGCAATGCCCTTGTCGTTCGGCCCGTTGTCGTAGAAAGGGTTCGACAAGTGCTTCCACGCGGTCGCGGCCATTTCCGCCGGAGCCGGAAAGCCCGAGCTCTTGACCTGGCCGCCCGGGTCCTTGCCGAGCATCTTCTGGTATTCGATCTGCTCGGCAGTCATGCCGGCGGGGGCGCCGTTGCCGGCGGCCGGCATGGTGGCCAGCTGCCACGCGCCCACGAGCAACAGGAACATCAGGAGCGACACCAGCGCCGCCTTGAGCGACAGGTTCTTCTTGCCGTTCATGGCTCAGGCCATCTTGCTGATGGCAAAGCTCTTGACGTAGTCGTCAGGCTTGGCCGGGTCGAACACCTTGCCCATGATGGTGAACTTGGGGTAGGCACCATCGGGCGCGCTCTGGCCGAGCTCCTTCATGCGCTTCTTGGCGTCGGTCAGCAGAAAAACTTTTTCCGCAATCTGCCTGTAGTTGACGTCGCCCTTCACATAGCCCCAGCGCTTCATCTGCGTGAGCATCCACACCGCCATCGACTGCCACGGAATCGGGTCGAAGTCGGCGCGGTCGGGCACGGTGCGGATGTTGCCCAGGCCGTCGGCAAACTTGCCGGTGAGCACCTGGTTGATCACCGTCTCCGGCTGGTTCAGGTACTGCGCGGGCGCAATCACCTTGGCGATGAGTTCGCGGTTCTTCGGGTCGCGCGCCATGGCCGAAGCGGTGAGCACCGATCGCACCAGCGCGGCGAAAGTGTTGGGGTTCTTCTCGATGAACTCCGTCGAGGTGCCGAAGGCGCAGCACGGGTGGCCGTTCCACAGGTCCTTGGTCAGCAAGTGCAGGAAGCCGATTTCCTCGAACACGGCGCGCTGGTTGAAAGGGTCGGGGCCCAGGTAGCCGTCGATGTTGCCGGCGCGCAGGTTGGCCACCATCTCGGGCGGCGGCACCACGCGGATCTGGATGTCGGTGTCGGGGTTCAGGCCCGCCTCGGCCACGTAGTAGCGCAACAGGAAGTTGTGCATGCTGTACTCGAAGGGCACGGCGAACTTCATGCCCTTCCACATCTTCGGGTCGCGCTTGTCCTTGTGCTTGTTGGCCAGCGTGATGGCCTGGCCGTTGGTGTTCTGGATGGTGGCGACATTCATCGCCACCTGGTTGGAGCCCGCACCCATCGAAATGGCCAGCGGCATGGGCGACAGGAAATGCGTGGCGTCGTATTCCTTGCTGAGCATCTTGTCGCGAATGAGCGCCCAGCCGGCCGTCTTGACCACTTCCACGTTGAGCCCCTGCTTCTGATAGAAGCCCAGCGGGTGCGCCATGATGAGCGGCGTGGCGCAGGTGATGGGAATGAAGCCGATCTTGAGGTTGGTCTTCTCGAGCGGCGCCTTGTCCTGCGCCATGGCCTGCAGCGCACCCAATGGCAGCACCGAGGCAATGGCGGCGCGCGCGGTGTTGGCGCCCACGGCCCGCAAGAAGTTGCGGCGCACGCTGTCGACGGGGAATAGCGCCTTCATGAGGCTGGCCTCGAGCTTGTTGTCGGGGCTGACGTCGATCTCCGCCCCGCGGCCATGGTTGCGGCCGCAGGCGCAGCGCATGTTCAGTGGCCGGTCGGCGTCGTAGAGATCGCAGGCGGTCGAATCGGATGGGCTGGACATGGTGGTGCACCTCGGTGAAAAGATGCATGCCACGATGCAAGGCGCGGGCCGGACGCGAGGCCGAAAGGCCTATGAACCGCAGATCGTGCAGTTGTTGTCGAGGCTTTGTAGGGGCAGCACTACACGCCGGTGCCCACCGGCTTCGTTTTCAGGCTGCGGGAGCGGCTTTGCCGTGGCGCTCGGCATACAGCGCAAGCTCCACGTCGTTCTTGGTGCCGGTCTTTTCGAGAATGCGCGCACGGTAAGTGCTCACGGTGTTGGGCGCCAGGCCAAGCTGCGCACCAATTTCGCTCACGCTGCGCCCGGCGCTGAGCAGGCGGTACACCTGGTGCTCGCGGTGCGAGAGTTGTTCCGTGCCGTTGCCCGCGTTGCGGCCCACAGCCGCAGCCAGCGCTTCGGCCGTGGCGGCCGATACATAAAGGCCGCCTGCCGCCACCTTGCGCACCGCACCCACCATGTCGTCGGCGTCCGCGCTCTTGTTCAAGTAGCCCGAAGCGCCCAGCTTGATGCAGCGCACCGCGTACTGCTTTTCGGGGTAGGTGCTGAGCATCAGCACCGGGAGCATGGGCCAGTCCTTGCGCAGGGCCTGCAGCACATCGAGCCCGTCCCGGCCGGGCATCGCAATATCGAGCAGCACCACGTCCAGGCCCTCCGGGCCGCCGAGTTCCTGCACGGCGGCCAGCACTTCGGGGCCTGTCTGCGCCTCGGCGCGCACCGTCATCGAGGGCAGTCCGTTGGAAAGATCGCCGAGCATCTGCTTGAGGCCCTCGCGCACGATGCGGTGGTCGTCGCCGATGAGTACGCGGATGTCGTTCATCTCGTGAAGCCTACACCGGCAACGGCAGATGCAGGCAGAAAGTGCTGCCCTCGCCCACATGGCTTTCGATCTCGATGCGCCCGCCGAAGTGCCGCGCGCGCTCCCGCATGCCGAGCACACCATAGGCGGTGGCCGCCTCGAAAGCCTGCGCCGGCGCGCCGATGCCGTCATCGCGCACGCTGATGCGCAGCTGATGCTGTTGGACATCGATGCGGATGTCGAGGCTGCGCGCCTTCGCATGGCGCCCGACGTTGCTGAGCATTTCCTGGAAGATGCGGAACACCGCCATGGCCGCGGGCTCCGGGAGCTCCACGCCCGCCGGCACGTCGAAGTGCCACTGCAGCGCGAGTTCGGCCGACTGCACGAACTCATGCGCCTGCCATTCGAGCGCGGCCCACAAGCCCTGGTGGTCGAGGATGCTCGGGCGCAGGTCGGTGATGATGCGGCCCACGTTGTCGACTGCGCGCTCGATCAGCTGGCTCATGTTGCCGCACTTGCCGCGCATCTGCTCGCGCATGGCCTGCGCCGCGTCGGGTGCGCGCTCCTGCTGTTCGCCCAGGCGCTTGCCGATCCAGTTGACGTCCATCTTCAGCGCCACCAGAAGGCTGCCGAGTTCGTCGTGCACTTCGCGCGCGATGCGGGTGCGTTCGTCTTCACGCACCTTGTCGAGCCAAGCCGAGAGCTCCCGCAACTGCACCAGCGCATCGCTCAGCTCGCGCGTTCGTTCTTGTACGCGCAGGCCGAGTTCGTCCTTGGCCTGCTGCAGCGCCTCGGCCTGCCGGCGGCGTTCGGTGATGTCGACAAAGGTAATGACGGCGCCGCGCACCTGCGCGCCGTCCATGATGGGGTGGCTCGAATACTCCACCGCAAAGGCGCTGCCGTCGCGGCGCCAGAACACCTCGGTGTCGATGCGGCACGGCAGGCCGCGGCGAAAGGCGTTGAAGATGGGGCAGTCCGTGTCGGCATAGTGCGAGCCGTCCGGATGCGAGTGGTGCGTGAGCTCGTGCATGTTGCTGCCGATCACGTCGCGCGCCTCGTGGCCCAGCATCTGTGCGCCGGCCCGGTTGATGAACATGCAATGGCCGTCCAGGTCGATGCCGAAGATGCCCTCGCCGGTCGACTCGAGCAGCAACCCTAGTTGGTGCTGCCAGAGCGGGTGGCTGGCGGTGGGGTTGAGTACGGGCGTTTCCATGCACCAAAAGCAAGCAACAAACGTTCCTGGTTACTTGCTCCCTCTCCCCTGGGGGAGAGGGTTGGGGTGAGGGTACGTCGGCAGTGGATGAGGCGCGGCGGTGCACAGGCCGACGGCCCTCACCCTAACCCTCTCCCAGAGGTAGAGGGGACAAGACCGGTCAGCGGTCCCAGCGGAACTTGCGCCCGGACTCCTCGATGGGCTGGTCGTTGATGCTCGCGTAGCGCCGCTGCATCAGGCCGTTCTCGGCGAACTCCCAGTTCTCGTTGCCGTGGCTGCGAAACCATTGCCCGGCCGCGTCGTGCCACTCGTACTCGAAGCGCACGGCAATGCGGTTGTCCATGAAGGCCCAGAGCGTCTTCTTCAGGCGGTAGTCGTGCTCGCGCTCCCACTTGCGGGTGAGAAATTGCACCACCTCTTCGCGGCCGTTGACGAAGTCGGCGCGGTTGCGCCATTCGGTGTCGGGTGTGTAGGCCAGGCTCACGCGAACCGGGTCGCGCGTGTTCCATGCGTCTTCGGCGGCCTGCACTTTCCTGGTTGCGGTTTCAAGGGTGAAGGGAGGCAGCGGCGGGCGGGATTCCATGGCGGTCTTTCGTTGAATGAAAAAGGAAGGAAGGGATGGCGAAGGCCCGCAATGTGCCACACGTAGACAGACCTGTCTACATGCCTACAATACGGGCATGGACATCTCCGGACTGCCCGCGCGCGAGCGCATCCTGCACACGGCGCACGACCTCTTCTATGCCGATGGCATCCGCGCCACGGGCATCGACCGCGTCATCGCGGCCTCGGGCGTGACCAAGGTCACCTTCTACCGGCACTTTCCGTCGAAGGACGACCTGGTGCGCGAGTTTCTCGATCACCGCCATGCGCGCTGGATGGCATGGTTCGTCGATGCGCTGGGCCGGCGCGGCGCCCACGAACGCGCCGGTGGAGCGGAGGCCTTGCTGCTGCTGCCCGAGGTCATGGCCGAATGGTTCTCCGACCCGGTCTTCAGGGGCTGCGCGTTCATCAACTCGGTGGCCGAGGTGGGCGGCAGCGTGCAAGGCGCCGCCGAGCGTGCGCGCGAACACAAGCGCGAGATGGTCGAGGTCATCGCGGGCTTGCTGCCTGCCGGCGCTGTTTCGCGCATGGCGCTCGCGCAGGCTGCCGCGCTGGGGGTGGACGGCGCCATCGTCAAGGCGCAGATGGGCGGCCCGGCCCTGGCGCGCGAAGCCGTGGACGATCTGCGCCGGTTGCTCGAGGCGCTGGCTGCCGCCTCGGCACTGCCCGCGAGTCGATAACATCCGTTCCGGACACGCAACAACATGGCTTCGACGCGACTTCCCTCGACGCAGGGCCTGCAGGCCTTCGAGGCCGTGGCACGTCTGCGCAGCGTGAATCTGGCGGCGGAGGAGCTCAGCGTTACCCCCAGCGCGGTGAGCCACCGCATACGGCAGCTCGAATCGCAGCTGGCGCTCAAGTTCTTCAGCGGCAACGACTTCAGCCTGAGCGCCGAAGGCATTGCCTACCTGGCCCGCGTGCGCGAAGCCATTGCGGCGCTGCAGCAGGTGCCCGGGCGCGAGCCCGAATCGCAGGTGCGGCGGCTTCGCGTGGCGGTAACGCCCACCTTCTCGCGCCAGATGCTGCTGCCGCGGCTCGCCCTGTTCCGCGACGCCTACCCGAACATCGAACTCATGCTCCAGGTGACCACGCCGGTGCGCAACATGACGGCGGAAGAGGCCGACATCGAGCTGCGTTTCGGCACCGGGCCTTTTCATGACCGAGAGTTCTTCCAGCTGCTCGCGGACGAGATTTCACCGGTGTGCAGCCCGGCCTACCTGGAGCGCTACGGCCCGTTCGACGGTTTTGCCACCGATGCGGAGGTTGCCCGCGCGCAGTTGCTGCGCACTCCGCTGGAAGCCTGGCGCACCTGGTTCAAGGCCTGCGGCATCGGCCTGCCCGAGCCGGCCGCCGGGCACCAGTTCCACGACCTGGGCCTGGCGCTCGATGCGGCGGCCGAAGACTTCGGCGTGGTGCTCATGCACCTGAAGCTGGGAAGCGCCTGGCTCGAGAGCGGCCGGCTCGTGCGGCTTTCGGATGTGAGCGTTCCCTCGCCGAATGCCTATTTCATCTGCTGGCGGCCGGGCGCCATGGAGCGCTGGGAATGCGCGACCTTCGTCGAATGGCTGCGCGAGGCGCTGCGCAGCTAGCTGAATTCTTTTCAGGCCGGGGCAGGGTAAATTTCAGGTCGGCGGCAGGCGGGTGAATCACACTCGGCGCCGTTGCGGGTCCGTCGAGCCAGACGTGGCCTCGCCTTGCGCAAACGTAGAACACACAACAGGAGACCGCCTCGTGCCCGACCTTTCCAAGATCACCTGCATCGAAGACCTGCGGGTGATCGCCAAGCGGCGCGTGCCGAAGATGTTCTACGACTACGCCGACTCCGGCGCATGGACCGAGAGCACCTACCGCGCCAACGAGAGCGACTTTCAGAAGATCAAGCTGCGCCAACGCGTGGCCGTAAACATGGAAGGCCGCTCCACGCGCTCCACCATGATCGGCCAGGACGTGGCCATGCCGGTGGCCATTGCGCCCACCGGCCTCACCGGCATGCAGCATGCCGACGGCGAAATACTCGGTGCGCGCGCGGCCAAGGCTTTCGGCATTCCGTTCACGCTGTCGACCATGAGCATCTGCTCGCTCGAAGACATTGCGGAAAACACCGGCCGGCATCCGTTCTGGTTTCAGCTTTACGTGATGAAGGACCGCGACTTCATCGAGCGGCTGATCGAGCGCGCGCGCGCGGCGAACGTGTCGGCGCTGCAGCTCACGCTCGACCTGCAGATCCTCGGACAACGCCACAAGGACATCAAGAACGGCCTCTCGACGCCGCCCAAGCCGACGATCGCCAACATGATCAACCTGGCAACCAAGCCGCACTGGTGCCTGGGCATGCTGGGCACCAGGCGCCGCACCTTCGGCAACATCGCGGGCCATGCCAAGGGCGTGAAAGACCTGTCGTCGCTGTCGTCGTGGACGGCCGAGCAATTCGACCCGGCGCTGAGCTGGGCCGATGTGGAATGGATCAAGAAGCGCTGGGGCGGCAAGCTGATTCTGAAAGGCATCATGGACGAGGAAGACGCACGCCTGGCCGCCAACAGCGGCGCCGATGCGCTCATCGTTTCCAACCACGGCGGGCGCCAGCTCGACGGCGCGCCCTCTTCCATCTCGGCGCTGCCCGCCATCGTCGATGCCGTGGGCAGCAACATCGAGGTGTGGATGGACGGCGGCATCCGCAGCGGGCAAGACGTGCTCAAGGCCCGCGCGCTCGGCGCCCGCGGCACGCTGATCGGCCGCAGCTTTCTTTATGGCCTGGGCGCCTACGGCCAAGCCGGCGTAACGCGCGCACTGCAAATCATCCACAAGGAACTCGACATCACCATGGCCTTTTGCGGCCACACCAATATCGAGAACGTGGATTCGGGCATCCTGCTGCCGGGCACCTTCTAAGCCCTCGACTTGCCCCAGACCTTCATGCGAACTCGCCCAAGGTTTGCAGCACGCTCTGGACAGCGTTGTCGCGACTCTTGGTCACGCGAAAGGCAAGGCCCAGCGGGCGACTGAGCATCGGCTTCAGATGCCGAAGCACCAATTCGTCCGCAATGGCGTCCTTGCTGTGCGGCTCAAATGGCAGGATGGCCGCCGCGTGGCCTGCGGCGACCAGGCTCTTGATGGCTTCCGGATAGTTGAGATGCATCCGCGCCTGCGGATTGAGTCCGGCGCGGCCGAACCATGCGGCGATGAGCCCGTACATCTGCGTGCCAGGGTCGAATGAGATCCAAGGTCGTTCCGCCAACCATTGGGGCGTGATCAGCTTCGGGACCTTCCAACTGCGAGGCACGATGGCCACCATCGGGTCATTGCGCCACGCGATCAGCTTCACGCCAGCGCAAGGAGTCTGGGGCATCGCGACGATGCCGATATCGAGGGTTCCGGCTTGCAGCCGCGCAATAGCCTCGACCGAACTCAGGATGCAGACAGTAACGTCGAGACCCGGGCTGCGGTTCGACAGGCGGGCCAACAGTGTCGGCAGCAGATGCGCGCTGACGCCGGCAGATGAGCCGATTCGGACGACGCCTTCGCGCCCCTCCGATTTTCTGCGGACCTGATCGCTCA
Source organism: Variovorax sp. CCNWLW235 (assembly GCF_037204085.1). Classification (NCBI taxonomy): domain Bacteria; kingdom Pseudomonadati; phylum Pseudomonadota; class Betaproteobacteria; order Burkholderiales; family Comamonadaceae; genus Variovorax; species Variovorax sp. CCNWLW235. Next base: position 393,446 of record NZ_JBBCBW010000002.1, read on the forward strand.
GTTCCTCCGCACTTGCGAGGAGCTTTCGGCCGCCTTCCACGAGCGCCAACCCGGCGGGGGTCAGGCGAGCTTGGCGCCGCCCTCTTTCGACAAGCACCGCACCGAGCCTCGATTCCAACTCGCGGATGTGCAGGCTGACCGTGGGTGGTGCGAAGTGCAGCGCCTTCGCCGCCGCCGCCAGAGTGCCAAGGTCGGCGATGGCAATGAGCGTTTGAACCTGGTCCAGGTTGAGATTGCGCATTCAGGATTTCTGACTTTAGCGAGCATGAAATTCAACTTTACGGAATGGTACCGAGAAACCACCATTCCTCGCATCGACAAATCAACAGGGAGCGGGAATGAGTTCATCGAATAAGGCGGGTGGCGCATGAGCGACGGTGTATTCCTGGCCATTCTTCTGGCGGCGCTCATGAACGCCATATGGAACAGCGCCATAAAAATCGGCGGCGACAAGGTCGCCGTTATGGCGCTTACTACATTGATCGGGAGCGGAATTTCTCTTGTCGCGCTGCCATTCATTGGTGTTTTTGCATCGACGGACTGGCTTCTGCTCGCTCTCTCGATAGGCATTCACACCGTCTACCACTTTGCTCTTCCTATCGCCTACCAGCACGGCGACTTGGGGCACGTCTACCCCATCGCGCGAGGTGGAGCCCCGTTGCTTGTGACCCTGGCCGCGGCGTCCGTAGTGGGAGAGAAGCCCTCGCCGGGAGAGATTGCCGGCGTCCTGTGTCTCAGCGTCGGTGTGTTGGCGTTCGCCTTTCAGCACCGGGCGCAGGGCGGAGCCCACCGGGGAACGCTCTATGCAATGGCGATCAGCCTGCTGATCGCGTCCTACACCGTCGTCGACGCGCTGGGCGCGCGCAGGTCGGAGTCTGCACTGGGCTTTGCCGTGCTGCTGACCATTGGCGACGGCATTGCGACTGCATTGATCGTCCTGTGGTGGAAAGGACGCGCCGCGTTTCTTGTCGACCGCCGAACGCTCTCGATGAGCGCAATCGCCGGCACCATGCAGATAGGCGCGTACTGGATTGCCGTGTGGGCACTCGCGCAGGCACCCATGGGTACCGTGTCGGCCCTGCGGGAGAGCAGCGTTCTCTTCGTGGCGCTGATATCCACCTATCTCCTGAAAGAAAAACTGGGCAAGCACCGCATCGTTTGCTCTCTGCTCATCTTTGCGGGCATCTTGCTGGTAAAGGTCCGCCTCTAGCTTTGCGGCGCGAACCTCTCCTCGACAGCGGAGCCACAGCATGAGCGGTAGCGAGCCGGTGCCAGGTACCTTCTAAGCCCCCTCGGGCATCAGGCTTGCGGCACTGGCCGACAGCGCATGAATCCGCGCGTTGAGAAAATGTTGCTTCCAACAACATCGCCCCGCACGGGCGGCAAAAACCATCATGAGCGCAGTCACGCCTATCACGGAAGGCCCTTCGGCCTCCGCACCCCCTCCACACCACTACACGGCAGAAGAAAAACACCACCGCGTTTTCTCGATCATGGCGGCCTCGTCGGGCAACCTGGTCGAGTGGTTCGACTTTTACGTGTACGCCTTCTCGGCGCTGTACTTCGCGTCGGCCTTCTTTCCCAAGTCTGACCCGACGGTGCAGCTGCTGAACACCGCAGGCGTGTTCGCGGCCGGCTTCCTGATGCGGCCCATCGGCGGCTGGCTCTTCGGCCGCATTGCCGACAAGATCGGGCGCAAGACCTCGATGCTGATTTCCGTCACGATGATGTGCGGCGGCTCGCTGGTCATCGCTTTCCTGCCGACCTATGCGCAGATCGGCGCGTGGGCGCCCTTCCTGCTGCTGGTGTGCCGGCTGTTCCAGGGCCTTTCGGTGGGCGGCGAATACGGCACCACCGCCACCTACATGAGCGAAGTGGCGCTGCGCGGGCAGCGCGGCTTCTTCTCGTCGTTCCAGTACGTCACGCTGATCGGCGGGCAGCTGCTCGCGGTGCTGGTGATCGTGGTGCTCGAACAGCTGCTCACAGAGGCCGAACTCAAGGCCTGGGGCTGGCGCATTCCGTTCGTGGTGGGCGCGGTGGCCGCCGTGGTGGCGCTGCTGCTGCGCCGCACGCTGCACGAAACCCAGAGCGCCGAGGCCAAGGCCAACAAGGAGGCCGGCAGCATGGCCGGGCTGTTCAAGCACCACACGCCGGCTTTCCTCACGGTGCTGGGCTACACGGCCGGCGGTTCGCTCATCTTCTATACCTTTACCACCTACATGCAGAAGTACCTGGTGAACACGGTGCACCTGCCGATCAAGACCGCGAGCTACGTGATGACCGGCGCGCTCTTCGTCTACATGTGCATGCAGCCGGTGTTCGGCGCGCTGTCGGACCGCATCGGGCGGCGCAACAACATGCTGCTGTTCGGCGGGCTCGGCGCGCTGGCCACGGTGCCGATTCTCACGGCGCTGCAGCACACCACCAACCCGGTGGTGGCCTTCGTGCTGATCATCGTCGCGCTGGCGATCGTGAGCTTCTACACCTCGATCAGCGGCATCGTGAAGGCGGAGATGTTTCCGCCCGAAGTGCGCGCGCTGGGCGTGGGGCTGGCCTATGCAGTTGCCAACGCCATCTTCGGCGGCTCTGCCGAGTACGTGGCGCTGGGCCTCAAGTCGCTGGGGCACGAGTCGGCGTTCTTCTGGTACGTGAGCGCGATGATGGTGATTGCCTTCCTGGTGAGCCTTCGCCTGCCGCGGCAGGCGGCCTACCTGCATCACGACCACTGACCCCGGCCGCTGCGCGCGGGCGAGCGCTACTCTTCGGCGATCCAGAGACCGGGATAGTCGCGCACGAAGCAATCGGAGGTGACGCTCAGCGTTGCCGCGTAGTCGAAGCGCTTCGCGTCGTAGGCGTATTCATCGCTGGCGGTGCGTTCGTAGCGCTGCATCAGCTCGCTCAGCACGCCGCCGCCATCCAGGTCGACCCATGCCGCCGGCGCATCGGCGCCCTCGCCTTTCGCAAGATTGAGCCGGCGCAGCTGCAGCAGGTTGGTGGCGGGCGTGAAGCCCAGGTCCAGGTCCACGCAATGCGAGAGGTCCGGCACCGCCTCGTCGTTGAGCTTCCAGTGCCCGCGCGCATCGCGGGCAATCGACAGGTCGATGGCGTCGGCGCCGAGCCAGCCGCGCACGGTGCCCCATTGCGTGTGCCAGTGCAGGTCGCAGCGCACGCGGTAGTGCAGTTGCGCGATGCGGCGGTCTTCAAGACGGAATACGGCGGCGCCGTCGAGCTGCCATGCGGTGGCATTGCGTTCGAGGCGGCAGGCGTCATGGCCCGGTGCATCGAGCCTGCGCCACAGAATGGAAGCGACGGTTTGCATGCCGCGGATGATGGCGCGTGCGGGCGCAACAGGCAAGCCTTGTCACAATGCCCCGCACATGAACAAGAAGAAGACCCGACTCCCCGCGGCGGCCCTGTTGCTGCTGCCCGCCCTGCTCTGCCTGACTGCCGCGCCGGCCGATGCCGCGCTGAAAGACGGCGACATCGTCTTTCACACCTCGCGCTCCGCCCAGAGCCTGGCCGTGCAGCGCGCCACCGGCTCGCGCTACAGCCACATGGGCATCGTGCTGCTGCGCGGCGGCAAACCCTATGTGTTCGAAGCGGTGTCCACCGTGCGCTACACGCCGCTCGCGCAGTGGACGGCACGCGGCGATGGCGGACACTACGTGGCGAAGCGGCTGCGCAATGCCGGTGCATTGCTGACGCCCGGCGCGGTGGCCCGCCTGCATGCGGGCTCCGCCGACTACGAAGGCCGCCCCTACGACCTGACCTTCGAATGGTCGGACCAGCGCATCTACTGCTCCGAACTCGTGTGGAAGCTCTACCAGCGCGCGCTGGGCGTGCGCATCGGCGAGCTGCAGAAGATCCGCAGCTTCAACCTGGGCGACCCCGCGGTGCGCGCCAAGATGCGCGAGCGCTACGGCGACAAGGTGCCGATGGACGAGCCGGTGATCTCTCCGGTGGCGATGTTCGAATCGCCGCTGCTGGTGACGGTGGAGACGCGCTGAGCGCCGGGCGGCCTCGCCCAAGGCGCCGTTCGCATCGATTCATGGCGAGCTAACATCGTACGCCCGACCATTCAGAGGAGCGCGCAATTGGAACCCTGGTTCGCCCATGCCAAGCCGATCGACTCGCTGGAGCCCGAGATCGCCTTTCATCTGCAGGACGAGTTCAGTCCCGTGTCGGGCGGCCCGGCCGAACCGCTCGCCTTGCCCGGGTTTGCGCGCGCCGAGCGTTTGCTGGCGCGCACCTCCGAGGTGGTGGGGCATGAGTCGGAGCTTGCCGCGTACTACGCGCAGGTGGTTGCGGCGGCCCGGCGCCACGCGCTCAAACCCGACCAGGTACGGCACTACTTCTGGATGGATCTGCGGCTGGACAACGAGGAAGCCGGCGTTGAGCTGTCGTTCCCCTGGTATGACACCTTTGCCACGATGGACCATTTTCTTGCCGCAATAGCCGGCAACGACCAAGGCATGATCTACGACGACCAGGACCAGGGCTGGGCCGTGGAAGTCTGGGCCCGCAATGGCACGCTCTACATCCGCGAAAGCGATCCCGAGGCTGACGATGACCCCGGCCTGGCCGTGACGCTGCCCAGGGCGGGCCTGCAGGCCCGCATCGCACCGCTGCGGGAGCGCACCGTGAAGATCGTGGCCCAGCTTGCAAAGGAGTTTGGCGCCGACGTGTGGACCACCGGCGAGTTGCCTTCGTTTCCTTAGCGCAGGGCCTCGGAGCTCAGATCGGATACGCCGTCAAAATGTAGAACGGCTTGCCGTTGTAGCTTTCCATCTTCAGGATGATCCGCACGCCGGAGAGGTCATTGACGGCCGTGCTGCCAAACTGCACGCCGCGCCCCACCACGTAGCCCAGCACGTGCTCCAGCTCCGGCGATTTGCTGCCCGCTGCCGCACTGCGTGACCAGGCTTGCACCGCGGCTGCATTGGCGCGCAGGGTTTCGGTGATTGCGCGTTCCGCCGTGGCCAGGTCGGCAAAGGTAGATACCGCCTTCGGGCCCGGCCGGGTGGCGGTTCGCACCCTGGCCAGCAGTTGCGCGTCGGTCTGGCCGACGTGCCGCGCCATGGTGTGGCCGCCAAGCCTCGAGCCGGCAGCCGCTTCATGCTCGGCCAGGCGAATGCGGCCGCCGCGCGTCACGGCAATGATGCGGGCGGCTCCGAGCCCCGCGGCCACCACCAGCGGCACCGCCACGTCAACCGCAAGCCCGATACCGTCAGCCGTTTCACGCGAGGCGCCCAGGGCCTCCGCCGCCGAGCTGGCGGTCACTGCGGTGGCGGTGCGCTGCGGGGTGCCTGTCCAGACCTGGCGGCCCGAGGTGGCCAGCGTGTCGAAGCCATGCACGCCCAGCACCACGCAGCCGGCCTTGGTCACCATCGTGGGCTCGGGCGCGAGGCACAGCACGCCGGCACCCACCAGTTCCACAACGCCGCCCACCAGCCCGACCGTACCCCAGAGCCGGTTGCTCAGGCTCGCGGATTCGGGCACGTCCTGTCCGCCCAGAACGCCGGCCATCTGCACCGGCGTCAGCGCAATGGTCATGCCTTCGACTTCGTCACTCATGCCAGATCCCTTTCCTTGCCATGCTTTTCGATGCCATCGGGCGGCCGAAACCGCGGTCCGCCGCATTCTGGCATGCACCCGCCGCAGGCAGACACGGCCCCGCCGCGAGACAATCGGCCTGTGAGTTCCCAGCCTTTGCCAAAGCCGCCGATACGCCGCATCGCCCACCTCGACATGGACGCCTTCTTCGCGTCCGTCGAGCTGCTTCGCTATCCGCAGCTCAAGGGCTTGCCGGTGGTGATTGGCGGCGGGCGGCGCAGCGTGGACGAAGCGATTCGCCACGTGCCCGAGGGCGGCACGCTGGCCGACATTCCCATCGACGCCTTTCCGCGCCTGAAAGACTACGTGGGCCGCGGCGTGATCACCACCGCCACCTACCCCGCGCGGCAGTTCGGCGTGGGCTCGGCCATGGGGCTCATGAAGGCAGCCAAGCTGTGCCCGCAGGCAATCATCCTGCCGGTGGACTTCGAAGAAATCCGCAAATACTCGCGCACCTTCAAGCAGATCATCAGGGAGGTTGCGCCGCTGATGGAAGACCGGGGCGTGGACGAGGTGTACATCGACTTCACCGAGGTGCCCGGCGGCCAGCGCGACGGCGGGCGCTCGCTCGCGCGGCTGATCCAGAAAGCGATTCTCGACGCGACCGGCCTCACCTGCTCCATTGGCGTGGCGCCCAACAAGCTCATTGCCAAGATGGCGAGCGAGTTCAACAAGCCCAACGGCATCTCGGTGGTCTACGAGGACGACTTGCAGACCCTCATCTGGCCGCTGCCTTGTCGCAAGGTGAACGGCATCGGACCCAAGGCCGACGAAAAGCTCAAGCGCTTCGGCATCGAGACCGTGGGCCAGCTCGCGGCGCGCGACAGGGATTGGCTCATCCAGAATTTCGGCAAGTCCACCGGCGCCTGGATGCACGAAGTGGCCTGGGGGCGCGACGACCGGCCGGTGGTGACCGAAAGCGAGCCTGTGTCGATGAGCCGCGAAACCACGTTCGACCGCGACCTGCATGCGGTGCGCGACCGCGCAGAGCTGGGCGCCATCTTCACCCACCTGTGCGAGAAGCTGGCCGAAGACCTGCAGCGCAAGGGCTACGTGGGCAAGACCATCGGCATCAAGCTGCGCTATGACGACTTCAAGATTGCCACGCGCGACCAGACCATCGACCGCTACACCGCCGACGGCAAGACCATCCGCCAGATTGGCGGGCTGTGCCTGAAGCGCGTGCCGCTCGAGCGGCCGCTGCGCCTGTTGGGCGTGCGTGTGGGTGCGCTTGCGAAGGCCGGCAGCCCCGAGGCGATGTCACCCGCAGGCGCGGGTGCCCCGCGTGCGCCAGCGGACGCGGCGACCACCGCATCGCTCTTCTAGGTTCCAGGCTCGATGCCGAACCGCTGGCCCCGGCGCATTGCCATTGCACTGCTGGCGCTGCCGCTGCTGGCCGGGCTTTATGTGGGCACGGCCTGCGCGCTGATGTTCTGGCCAGCCAACGCAACGCCCCGGGACGCCACCACCGCAAACACGCCCGGAATGCAGGCCTGGGTCTTGAGTAACGGCGTGCACACCGACCTGGTGTTTCCAATCCGCTCGGCAACCATCGACTGGCGGCAGCTCTTCCCGCTCGCGCATTTCAAAGCCGTGCCGCCCGACGCGGAGTTCATCGCCATCGGATGGGGCGATCGCGAGTTCTACCTGAACACGCCGACGTGGGGCGACCTGACCGTGTCGCGCGCATTCGGCGCCATGCTCGGCGGCAACCGCGCCCTGCTGCATGTCACCTACCTGCGACGCGCGCAGCTGCGGCACAACGCCTTCCACCTGCCGCTTTCCGAAGCGCAGTACGCACAGCTCGCGGGCTACGTGCGTGCCGCCCTGCCGGCAGGCCGCGCAACGCCGATTGCCGGCGCCCACTACGGCAACGACGATGCCTTCTACGAAGCCAAAGGCGGCTACCACCTCTTCGAGACCTGCAACACCTGGACCGGGCGGGGCCTGCGGCAAGCGGGCGTCAAGGTGAGCCGTTGGACACCCTTCGATTTCAATGTGACGTGGCACCTGGAGTCGGCGCGGCCCTGACGCACAGGAACAAAGCGCCTCCATCGCACCAGCGACGAATGCGGCGTCCTACAGGCGGCGATTGCCGGTGCTGGCACAAGCGCTGGGTACTCACCATGCAAACCACATGCCGGCAAGCTCCACATCGCCTCCACAGCCCTCACCGCCTTCCAAGCCAACGCCGATCGCCAACGGCCTGGTCTATGTGAACCCCGACATGCCGGGCATCCGGCGCCTGAAGCACGGGGACCACTTTCGCTACCGCGATGCAAAGGGGCAATGGGTGCGCAACCCGGACGAGCTCTCGCGCATCCGCATGCTGGCGATTCCGCCGGCCTATACGCAGGTGTGGATCTGCCCCCTTCCCAACGGTCATCTGCAGGCCACCGGCATCGACGCGCGGGGCCGCAAGCAGTACCGCTATCACGCCGACTGGCGGCTCTTCAAGGACGAAACCAAGTTCGAGCGGCTCGAAGCCTTCGGGCTTGCGTTGCCGCGCATCCGCGCACGCGTGGTGCGCGACCTGCAAGAGGGTGGCAAGGCGGCCGCGCCGGGGCGCCAGCAGGTGCTGGCGGCGCTGGTGCGCCTGCTCGACACCACGCTGCTGCGCGTGGGCAATGAAGAGTACGCGAGCAGCAACGGCTCCTACGGCCTCACCACGCTGCGCAACCGGCACGCCGCCGTGGAGGGCGCGGCGCTGCGGCTGCGCTTCCGCGGCAAGAGCGGCGTCATGCACGAAGCCCTGCTCGACGATCCGCGCGTGGCGAAGGTGGTGCGCCAATGCCAGCAGCTGCCCGGCCAGGCTCTCTTTCAGTACCAGGACGAGGACGGCGAGCTGCGCAGCGTGTCGTCCACCGACGTGAACGACTACCTGGCCGAAGCCTCTCCGGGCGAGCGCTTTACCGCCAAGGACTTTCGGACCTGGCACGGCACCGTGCAGGCGCTGGAGCTCACGCGGCTGGCCTGCGAACCGGGCCGCGCCGCCGCCGACGGCAGCCGCTACAGCGCCAAGGAGATCCTGACGGCCGTGGCCAAGCAGTTGGGCAACACGCCCGCGGTGTGCAAGAAAGCCTACGTGCACCCCGCGGTGCTGGCGCTTGGCAGCGCGCTTGCGGGCGACGGCGAAGACGAATCCGCAGAAGTGCTGCGAAAGATGTCGGCCCGCACCGCGGCCCGGCGCACGCGCGGGCTCCACGCCGCGGAGGAACGGCTGCTCGCCTTTTTGCGGGCGCACCGGCAGCGGCTGGCGCGCGAACTGCGCGAGGCATCCACGGCACGCAAGACGAACGGCAAACGCAGTTCAACAGTTGCACCCCGGCCTACCCGGCGCCCCGCGCCGCGGCAAAGGCCTGCTCAGCCTGCGGCGAGCGAGAAGCGAACGCTGTCGCGTTCCAGCGCCACGGTGTAGCCCAGGTCTTCGGCCAGGCTTTGCAGCGCAATGGCGTCGATGGCCAGTGCGCGCGGCGCACGATGCGCGCCGAGCACCGGGCTCACGCCACCGGATTCGCGCGGCAAGGCGTTCAGGCGAAGCGCGTCAGCCCTGTCGGCATCGATGCGTATGGCACCGGCCTCGGGCACGCTGTCGTGCAGATAGCCGAGCCCTCCAAGAAGCAGGTAGCGCAACGCGGCTCCCTGCGGCCGGCGGGGCTCACCCTCGAGCGGGTCGAGCGCGGCGTCGACGTCCAGCGTCACACCGTGCATGTCGAAGGCTGCGCGCATCAGGCCCACGCACTGCGCCACCAGCGCGCTGCGCGTGATGCCGTCATCCGCCGTGGCCAGTTCCCAGTCGCGCAGCGAGCGGATGCCTTCGACGAGCTCTGACACCTGGTTGTCGATGAGCGCCACGCGTTCTTCGCAGGCTGAGGGGTCGATGGGCGTGGTGCCGACCTGGCGCTTGAGCATGAGCAATGCCATGCGAATGACCGAGACCGGCGCCGCCATGTCGTGCCGCAATGCCGGCAAGGCGCGAGTGAGCAATTCATGGCGGACGCCGGCGGCGATCCAGCTGCGGGCTCCTGGCGAGGCCTTCATTGCACGGCGGCGCCCGAAGGCTTCGCCTCGTTTTGTGGACAGGCCGGCAGACGGCTGCGGCCTGCAGGTCGGGGGACGGCAATGGGCACGTTCACTTTGCGCTTCCTGAGCGAAGGAAAGTCAACAAGTATCGGCCCCGCCTTCTTCGGCGGGTGTAGGAGCGTGCCTACGCTTTGGCCCTCGGGAAGAACGGGTTTTCGGGGCGGGGAACGCCGCAGAACAGGCGGGACGCAAAGCTACGGTTTTCCGAGGTAGACCCGCACGTCCTTCACCTCGACGCCCGCGGCCGCGACGGCCGAGCGCAGTTGCGCCTCGGTCACGCCCAGGGTCTGGGTCCAGTAGCGCACCTCGTGCGGCTCGTTGACGTTGATGCGGCTCCGGTCTTGCGGGCCGCGCTTGCTGAGATCGTCTGCCATGGTGGTCGAATGCTCCTTGATCGGTGCAGACAAGATGCCCCCTTTTCCTGCGCGGCACTGGAGGACGGCGGCGCGGGTCGATGCAGGAAAAGTCCGAGCAGCAGCGCAGTGCCACACGGCGCCGTGGGCGTTGGAGATGTCCGGAAGCGGCGCGCCCGGCGATGGCCTCGCGCCTATCTTCAGTGCTCGATCACTTCCCCAAAAGCCGCATGACACCCGAACAGAACAAGCGCACCGTTTCCGATGCATGGAAGGCCTTCGCAAGCCACGATGCGGCACGCATTGCCGCCTGGTTCACGGAAGACGCCGAGTGGCTCGCGCCGCAGCGCAACGCCACTGCGCTGGCGCTTGGCATTCCCGACCACATGATCGGACAGAAGGCCATCGTGCACTTTCTGGCGGAGATATTCCCGAAGCTTTTCGTCTCCGATGTCACCGTCGATTTCCGCAGCAGGTACTGCGAAGGCGACACCGTGATCGTCGAGCTGCGCATACAGGCCCTGCTTGCGAACGGCAGAAAATACGACAACGACTACTGCTTCATCTTCGAGCTCAGAGATGGACGCATCGCCCGCATGCGCGAGTACATGGATACGCAGAAAGGCCATGCCTGCATCTTTGGCTGATGCATGCAGCGCGCAGGGCCGCTATCTGCAGCGCGCCTGCAGTTCGCGCTTGAGCACCTTGCCGTTGGCTGTGGTCGGCATGGCGTCGATTGCCTCGATGCGCGCCGGTCGCTTGTAGGGCGACAGATGCTCGGCCAGATACGTGCGCAGCGTGGACTCGTCGAGCACCGCGCCGGGCTTCATTTCGACGAAGGCGACGATCTGCTCGTTGCCGTCCGCCTCGGGCACACCGACCACTGCGCAAAGGTGTACGCCGTCGAAGCGGCCGATCACCGTTTCGATCTCGGCGGGATAGACGTTGAAGCCCGAGCGGATGATCATCTCCTTGAGCCGGCCGACCACGAACAGTGCGCCGTCCGCATCGAAGCGGCCGAGGTCGCCGCTCGCGTACCAGCCGCCCGGACGCATGACCTGCGCCGTGGCCGCCGCATCGCGGAAGTAGCCCAGCATGAGGCCGGGGCCGCGCAGCCAGATTTCGCCTGTCTCGCCCGGTGCAACATCGATGCCGCCGGAGTCGACGATGCGCGCCTCGCCCCCTTCCACCACGCAGCCTGCGGCCGTGTCCGCGCGCGGAGCCTCGACGCGCGTCAGGAACACCGAGCCCGCGTACTCCGAAAGGCCGTAGCCATAGTGCAGTGGCTGGCCGAACAGCGCCTCGACGCGCTGCTTGAGCCCAAGGTCGAGCGGCGCGGAACCCGTGTAGACGTAGCGCAGCGCCGGAAAGCGGACCACCGCGCGCTCCGCCTCGATGTGCGCCAACAGGCGCGCATACATGGTGGGCGGGCCGAGCAGGTTCGACACCTGTTCATGCGCGAGCGCCTGCAGCATGTCGGCAGGAGAAAAGCTCGCGCGCAGCACCAGCGCAGCGCCGCCGGTGAGCGCAGCCATCAGCACCGTGCCGATGCCGAAGATGTGCGTCATCGGCAAGAACGCGTAGACCCGGTCGCGCTCGTTCAGCGCACGCACGCGGGCCGACACGCGGCCGAAATGCAGCAGCCCGCCGTGCGACACCATCACGCCCTTGGGCGTGCCCGAGGTGCCGGATGTGAAGATGATGGCGGCCGCGTCCGCCAGCGCAGGGTCGGCCTCCAGCTGGGCCTCGGCGCGGATGGCCGATCGCATCACGCCGGGCAGTGCCGATGGCACTGCGCCGGCGCGAATCGCGTGCTGGCGCGCGGCCTCCGAAGCGCCGGTGGTGAAGTAGCACAGCCGCGCGTCGGCGCGCTCGGCAATGGCCGCGATTTCGCCCGGCGACATGCGCGCATTGACGCCGCACGACCAAGCACCGACACGGCTGCACGCCATGATCAGCGCGATGTGCGCGGCGCAGTTCTCGGCCACCAGCAGCACGCGGTCGGTCGGCCGCACGCCCGCTGCCAGCAAGTCTTGGGCGGCAGCCTCGGCCATGGCCTGCAACGCCGCATAGGACACGGTGCCCGAGGGCTCGAAAAGAAAAGCCGCCTCGGGCGAGCGCGATGCGCGCGCTTCGAGCAGTTCGTGGATTCGCATGGGCACCATCGGCTATTCCGCTTCGATGCCCTTGGACGCGGTGGCCCAGAGCTTTCGGTCGGCCTGGCCCTTGGTGGCCAGCAGTTCCGCGGCGCCGGTCCACACTTCGTAGCCCTGCTCGCGCAGGCGACTGGCGATGTCCTCGCGCGCCATGGCCTTGTGCGCGGCCGCATTCAGGCGGGCAACCAGCGCCGGGTCCATGCGCGCGGGGCCGTACAGGCCGAACCAGCCGCCCACGTCATACCCGGCCACGCCGGATTCGATCATCGTGGGCACCTCGGGCAGCATGCGGTTGCGCTGGCGCGAGGTAACGGCCAGCGCGCGCAGCTTGCCCGACTGGATGAATGGCCGCGAGGTGGCGATGATGTCGAACATCATCGTCACGGTGCCGCCCATCACGTCGGCCAGCGCGGGCGCGCTGCCTTTGTACGGCACATGCGTCAGCTGCACGCCGGTCATCTTCTCGAGCAGCGCACCGCTCAGGTGGTTCGAGGCGCCGATGCCGGCCGAGCCGTAGAACACCTTGCCCGGCCTCGCCTTCGCGTAGGCCAGCAGCTCGGCCACGCTGTGCACCGGCAAGTCCTTGTTGACCACCAGCACGTTGGTGTAGTCCACCAGCGGCGCGATAGGCGTCAGGTCCTTCATCGGGTCGAAGGGCATCTTGCGCTGGATGTTCGGGTTGATGGTGATCGTCGGGCTCGCGCCGAAGAACAGCATCGCAGCATCGGGCGCAGCCTTGGCAACCGCATCGCCGCCCACCGAACCGCTGGCACCCGGCCGGTTTTCCACGATGACCTGCGTGCCGAGCTCCTGGCCGAGCGCGGGCGCAAGCAGGCGCGCCGCGCCGTCCACCGGCCCGCCCGCGGAGTAGCCGACCACCAGCTTGATGATTGGCGGCAGCTGCGATTGCTGCTGCGCGAAGGCGCGCGAATGCAGTGCGGCCAGCAGTGCGCTGCCTGCCAGCGCGGCGACGGCTTGCCGCCGTGTGATGTCCGTGGTTTTCATTGGCTTGTCTCCTGTTGTTTATTTCTTGGGCGAACGCAACCGGCTCAAACAGGCAGATCGAGCACCTGCCGCGCGAGGATGTTTCGCTGGATCTCGTTGGTGCCGCCGTAGATCATTGCGGCTGTCGAACCGATCAACGGCGACAGCACATTGAAGGTTTGTCCGTCGAGCACCTGGTCACCGGCCACGGCACCCTGCTCTTCCCCGGCCTCGATCAGCATTGCGCCAATGCGGTGATAGGTTTCGCTGGCCCAGATCTTCAGCAGCGACACCGAGGCGGGCAGCGGCTTGCCCGCTCGCACGATGTCGGCAAAGCCCGTGTACGCCGCCGACAGGTCGAGCACGTCGAGCCGCAGCGCCGCAAAGCGCTGCGCAAACACCGGGTCGGCAAAAAGGCGCCGCGCCTGTGCAAGCCGCGCCAGTTGGCCGAGCGCGTACTGCGACTGCTTGGGGCTGCCGAGAAAAATGCGCTCGAAGCCCAGCAGCGCCTTGGCAATGGTCCAGCCGCCGTGCAGCTTGCCGACCAGGTTTTCGGCCGGCACGCGCACGTTGTCGAAAAACACTTCGCAGAACTCGGGCTCGCCTGAAAGCGTGTGAATCGGCCGCACCGTGATGCCCGGCGTGCGCAGGTCGCACAGCAGAAAGCTGATGCCCTCTTGCTTACGCGCGGCCTTGTCGGTGCGCACGAGCATGAAGATGTGATTGGCGTCCTGCGCGAGCGTGGTCCAGATCTTCTGGCCGTTGACGATGAAGTGGTCGCCCTCTGCATCGCGCCCCGCCACGGCCTCGGTGCGCAGCCCGGCCAGGTCGGAGCCGGCGTTGGGCTCCGAATAGCCCTGGCACCACACATGCTCGCCGTTCAATATGCGTGGCAGAAAGCGGCCTTGCTGCTCGGGCGTGCCGTGCTGGATCAACAGCGGCCCGATCATCACGATGCCCTGGTCGGGCGTGCGCGCGACGCCGTATTGCTCCAACTCCTCGATCCATGCAATGAGCTTGTCGGCGGGCAGACCCATGCCGCCATGCGCCTGCGGCCACGCCGGCGCGATCCAGCCTTGCTCGGACAGGGTGAGATACCAGTCGCGTATCTCGCTCCAGCGGGCCCGGTGCGAAAGGTAGCGCAGCTGCTGCGGGTAGCGCTGCTGCAGAAAGCCGCGCACCATGCGACGGAAATCCGCTTCGGGCATTTCGCTCCAGTCGGCAGTGCGCGGAAACTCGCCCTCCCATTCGGCTGCGCCCGTTCGTGCTTCCCCGCCTTCAGCCAGCACGGCATGACGGCGCTGGTGCGCAGCGGCATTGCCGAGCCACGCCGAAAGGCACAGCGTGCGCTTGTAGTACAGGCTCAGGTCGCACTCCTGCGTGTAGCCGATGGCGCCATGCAACTGCACTGCCGCACGCGAGACTTGCAGCGCCGCGGCGGTACAGCGGGCATTCACGCGGCTGGCCTCGGCTTCGAGCCGGTCGGCGGCAAGCCCCTGGCCTGCGAGCGGCAGCACCTCCGCCAACGTGGCTTGCGCCACTTCGAGGTGAATGAACATGTCCACGCAGCGGTGCTGCAGCGCCTGGAAGCTGCCGATGGGTTTGCCGAACTGCGAGCGGGTGCGCAGGTACGCCAGCGTCTGGGTGAGCATGGCCTGCCCCACGCCCAGCAGCTCGGCGGCCTGCAGGATCTGGCCGGCAGCCAGCGCATGGCGCAGGGCGTCCTGCGCGGCGGGGCCTTCCGCCAGCACTGCTTCGGGTGGCAGCTCCACTTGTTCGAAGCGCAGGCTCGCGGCCTGGCTGCCGTCCACCAGCGGCATCAGGGTTTCGCTCACGCCGGCCGTGCCGCGCGGCACCCATAGCAGCACCGCATCGTCGCTGCCCCTTGCCGACACCAGCCAGCCGCTGGCCGCCGCGCCGGGCAGCACCATGAGCTTCTCGCCCTGCAGCAGCACGCCGCCCGCATGACCCGCGCGCGGCTCGCAGCCGCAGGCCAGCGGCACGGCGCTCAGGTCGCCCGCGCTCTCCTGCCAAGCCAATGCGGGCAGGCTGCGGCCCGCCACAAGGTCGGCAAGCAGCGACTGCGCGCTCTTCGATTCGAGCCGCGCCAGCAGCAACGCGCTGAGGCCCGCCACCGCCAGCAGCGGTTCGGGCGCAACGTGCTCGCCGGCCGCCCGCAGTACTTGCGCGGCACCCGCGAGGCCCAAGGCCATACCGCCGGCCGATTCAGGTGCCAGCATGCCGGTCCAGCCCAGTTCGGCAAGCGCGCTCCAGCCTTGCGCCTCGTCGGCATCGGCGTGTTCCATGCGCTCGCGCCGGCGCTGGATGGAACGGCTGCGAACGAAGTAGTCGAGCGCGGCTTCGCGTATTGCGGAGAGTGATTCGGTGTCCATCGCCGCAGCGTGACAGAACACCCTTTCGCGCGGCATTTGCATTTGGCGAAGGGAGGGTTTCGCAATGACAGAACCGCCTCGCGCGGGAGAGGCATAGATTCGGTGGATGAACAGCAGCAACGACACCCGTTTTTCCGACATCCGCGACGCCGTGCGCGACCTGTGCGCGCAGTTTCCCAACGAGTATTTCCGCAAGGTCGATGAAGCGCGCGGCTACCCCGCCGAGTTCGTCGATGCGCTCACCAAGGCCGGCTGGATGGCCGCGCTCATTCCGCAGGAGTACGGCGGCTCGGGCCTCGGGCTTACCGAGGCTTCGGTGATCATGGAAGAAATCAACCGCTGCGGCGGCAACTCCGGCGCCTGCCACGGCCAGATGTACAACATGGGCACGCTGCTGCGCCACGGCAGCGAGGCGCAAAAGCGCAACTACCTGCCGCGCATTGCCACCGGCGAGCTGCGCCTGCAATCGATGGGCGTGACCGAGCCCAGCACGGGCACCGACACCACCAAGATCAAGACCACGGCCGTGAAGAAGGGCGACCGCTACGTCGTCAACGGGCAGAAGGTGTGGATCTCGCGCATCCAGCACTCGGACCTGATGATCTTGCTGGCGCGCACCACGCCGCTGGCGGACGTGAAGAAGAAGTCCGAAGGCATGTCGATCTTCATCGTCGACCTGCGCGAAGCCATCGGCAACGGCATGACGGTGCGGCCCATCCTGAACATGGTGAACCACGAGACCAACGAACTCTTCTTCGAAAACCTCGAGATCCCGGCCGAGAACCTGATCGGCGAAGAAGGCCAGGGCTTCAAGTACATCCTCGATGGCCTGAACGCCGAGCGCACGCTGATTGCGGCGGAATGCATCGGCGATGGCTACTGGTTCATAGACAAGGTCACGGCATACACAAAAGAGCGCGTGGTGTTCGGCCGGCCCATCGGCCAGAACCAGGGCGTGCAGTTTCCGATTGCCGAGGCCTTCATCGAGATCGAGGCCGCCAACCTCATGCGCTATGAAGCCTGCCGCCTGTTCGATGCGCGCGAGCCCTGCGGCGCGCAAGCCAACATGGCGAAGTACCTTGCGGCCAAGGCAAGCTGGGAAGCGGCCAATGCCTGCCTGCAGTTCCATGGCGGCTTCGGCTTTGCCTGCGAATACGACATCGAGCGCAAGTTCCGCGAGACGCGGCTCTACCAGGTCGCGCCAATCTCGACCAATCTCATCCTGAGCTACGTGGCGGAGCACATGCTCGGCCTGCCGCGCTCGTTCTGAAGGGACTGATCCATGACCGATTCGACCCACCCGAGCAAGGTGCTCGCCACCTTTGCCGCCGAGCTGCAGTTCGCGAACATCCCCGCGCCCGTGCTGCGCCGCACCGAAGACCTGATGCTCGACTGGCTGGGCTCGGTGCTCGCCGCCCGCACTGCGCGGCCGGTGCGCTCCATCGAACGCTTTGCACAGATGATGGGCCCCGCCGATGGGCCGAGCGAAATACTCACCTCGCGCCGCACCAGCTCACCGGTGTTTGCGGCGCTGGTCAACGCAGCGGCTTCGCACTACGTGGAACAGGACGACGTGCACAACGGCTCGGTGTTCCACCCCGCCGCGGTGGTCATTGCACCGGCACTGGCCGTGGCGCAGAGCATTGGCGCCAGCGGTGCGCAACTGCTGGTGGCCGTGGTCGCGGGCTACGAGGTCGGCATCCGCGTGGGCGAATTCCTGGGCCGCTCGCACTACAAGACCTTTCACACCACGGCAACGGCGGGCACGCTGGCGGCGGCCGCCGCGGTGGGCAGCCTGCTGAAGCTCACGCCTCAGCAGATGCTGCACGCCTTCGGCTCGGCCGGTACGCAGTCAGCGGGGGTGTGGGAGTTTCTGCGCGATGCGGCCGATTCCAAGCAGCTGCACTGCGCGCATGCGGCAGCCAGCGGGCTCATGTCTGCCTACCTTGCGCAGGACGGCTTCACGGGCGCCGCCAAGGTGCTCGAAGGTGCGCAGGGCCTTGGCGTTGGCATGTCGAGCGACGCCGATCCGGCACGGCTCACCGACCGCCTCGGTACGCGCTGGGCGCTGGCCGAAACCTCGTTCAAGTACCACGCCTCGTGCCGCCACACCCATCCCGCGGCCGATGCGTTGCTGCAGGTGATGACGCAGCACGGCCTCAAGCCCGACGACGTGGCCCGTGTGACCACGCATGTGCACCAGGGCGCCATCGACGTGCTGGGCCGCGTCACGGTGCCGGCCACGGTGCACCAGGGCAAGTTCTCGATGGGCACGGTGCTGGGCCTGATTGCGGTGCACGGCCGCGCAGGGCTGGGCGAGTTCGACCGCGATTTTCTTGCGCCCGAGGTGGCCGCGTTTCGCGACAAGGTCGCGATGGAGCTCGATGCAGAAGTCGATACCGCCTACCCCGCGCGCTGGATCGGCAAGGTGAGCGTGCAGACCCGCGACGGCCGCACGCTGCAGGGCCGAGTGGACGAGCCAAAGGGCGATCCGGGCAACACGCTGAGCCGCACCGAGATCGAAGACAAGATGCAACGCCTTGCGCACTACGGCGAAGGCGCCACGGCCGACGAAGCCAAGGCGCTGTGCCAGCGCATCTGGCAACTGGCCGACGCGCCCCGCGTGGAACGCTGGCTGCCCTGAAGGCAGCACGTGCTAGCGCCAGTTAAGGCGCGACGAGGTGGTCGAACAGCTCGCGCGCCGAAGCCGGCAGCTGTTCGCGGTCGCGTGCAATCAGCTTGAGTTCTCGCTCCGCCCATGCATCGCTGAGCGCGACGGTTGAGATCCGCATCGCCATCGACAGCCGCTGCGCCGATGAAGCCGGCAACACGCCGACGCCCACGCCCGCTTCGATCATCAGGCAGATGGCCTCGAAGCTGCTGACCTGGATGCGCGGGTTGAAGCCGCGGCCGGCCAGCTCGGCGCGGCGCTGCAAAAAGCGGTGGATGGCGCTGCCGTGGTGCAGGCCCACGTGCTGTTCGTCGAGCGTGTCGGCAAAAGCCACCGACGGCGCGCCTGCCAGGTGATGCGTCTCGGGCACCACCAGCACGAGCTGGTTGCTGCCGAAGGGGCGCGCGTCGAATTCACCGGTGTGCACATCGCCCGCCAGGATGCCGATGTCGGCCTCGCCATCGGCCACGGCGCGCACGATTTCTTCGCTCAGGTATTCACGCAGGTCGACCTGCACGGCCGGATGCTGCGTGAGAAAACCCGCGAGCTTTTGCGGCAGGTATTCGGTAATCGACGTGGTGTTGGCGAACACGCGCACATGGCCCTTGATGCCCTTGCCGAAGTCCTGCATGTCGCAGCGCAGGTGCTCCATCTGCTGCATCACGCGCTTGGCGTGGTAGAGCACCGCCTGCCCCGCCGCCGTCAGGCTCACGCCCTGCGCGCTGCGGTGCAGCAGCTTGCCGCCCACGGCCTCTTCCATCTGCTTGATGCGCGTGGACGCCGCCGCGAGCGAGATGCAGGCTTTCTCTGCGCCGCGCGTAAGGCTGCGTGCGTCCGCCACGTAGACGAACAGTTTCAGGTCGAACAGGTCGAAATGCAGGTTCACCGGACAAGCGCGCCAAGAAGGAAAGAAGCGTGCATTGTCGGCCGAATGGCGCTGTATGCGCCCTTCTCGGGGTTTGACCTCAGACCGGGTCCCAGCTGAACACGTCCGCCGAGCGGTCCAGCGGATAGAAGCTCGCACGCATGGCGGGCATGGCGTGCTCGGCAATGCTCTCGGGCGTCCAGCCTTCGGAGCGGTGAATGGAGCGCACCGGCCGCGGCTGGCTGATGAGCGAAATCTCGTTGTTGCGCACCGCAAATATCTGGCCGTTGACCGCGCCGGCCGCGTCGCTCGCAAGGTACACCGCAAGCGGCGCCACCTTGGCGGGCGTCATCTGCTTGATCTTGTCGACGCGGGCGCGCTGCTCGTCGGTGTCGGTGGGAATGGCGCCGATCATTCGGCTCCATGCGAAGGGCGCGATGCAGTTGGAACGCACGTTGAACTTGAGCATGTCGAGTGCAATCGACTTCGACAGCGCCGCGATCCCGAGCTTGGCCGCCGCGTAGTTGGCCTGGCCGTAGTTGCCGATGAGGCCCGAGGTCGAGGTCATGTGCACCATGGCGCCCGAGTTCTGCTCCTTGAAGTGCGTTGCGGCCGCGCGGCTCACGTAGTAGGCGCCGTAGAGGTGCACCTTGATCACGGCGTCCCATTCGTCGACCGACATCTTGTGGAAGAAGCGGTCGCGCAGGATGCCGGCGTTGTTGACCACGGCGTCGACGCGGCCAAAGCTCTCGACCGCGCATTCGACGATGCGCGCCGCACTGGCCGCTTCGGCCACGCTGTCGGTGTTGGGCACGGCCTGGCCGCCGGCGGCACGGATTTCGTCGACCACCTGCTGCGCAGGGCCGGCACTGCCGCCCGCGCCATCGAGCGCGGCGCCGATGTCGTTGACCACCACCTTGGCGCCGCTCTTCGCCATTGCCAGCGCAATGTCGCGCCCGATACCGCCGCCCGCGCCAGTGATGACGACCACTTTTCCTTCAACCATGTGTGTCTGCTCCGGAAATCCGCCCGCAGTTCACGGGCAGTTCCAGAATGCCACAGGGGCCGGCTGGCGAGTTCCGGATTTCCGAAGAGGGGCTTCGGCGGCGCCCTCTTCGTTATTGCCGCGCGGTGCGGATGTTCGGCGGCAGCGCCTGCGGCCAGCTGGTGCGAAATGGATTGATGTCGAGCCCGCCGCGCCGCGTGTAGCGCGCATACACCGCAAGCTTGTTCGGTTTGCAGCGGTTCCAGATGTCCGTGAAGATGCGCTCGGCACACGGCTCGTGAAACTCGTTGTGGTTGCGAAAGCTCACGATGTACGCCAGCAGGCCGGCCTGGTCGATGGCGGGCCCGCTGTAGCGGATCTGCACGCTGCCCCAGTCGGGCTGCCCGGTAACGAGGCAATTGCTCTTGAGCAGGCGGCTGGTGAGCGTTTCGTTCACCGGCGGCTGGGTGGCGTCGCTCGACAGCAGCTCGGGCGCGGGCTGGTAGTGGGTGCACTCGATGTCGAGCCGGTCGAGGTCGAGCCCGTCGAGTTCATGCACGGGCTCGCGGTCGAACATGTCGGGCGCGAGCAGCTTCACGCCAATGCCGGCGGATTGGTCGCTGCCGCGCCAGAGCGCCTCGGTCAGGTCGGTGCGCATGAGGTCACGCACGGCATCGATGCTTGCAAAAGCGGTGCTGTTGAAGCTGTTGAGGTACAGCTTGAACGACTTGCTCTCGATGATGTTGGGCGTTTCGCAGGGAATGGTGAAGTGCGCAATGGCCAGCTGCGGCTTGCCGCGCAGGTTGAGCCAGCTCACTTCGAATGCGGTCCAGAGATCGGCGCCGAAGAAAGGCAGCGCGCCGGCGGCAATGCCCATGGCCTCGCGCTGGGTGGCGCGCGCAATCGGAAAAAGCAGCGAGGGGTCGTACTTGTCCGCATAGGCCGAGGCGCGGCCCAGTTGCGACTGCTCGGGCGTGTTCGGGTTCGGGTTGGGGGGAATGTTGTCCAGGCTCATGGCTTGTGGTGTTCTTCGGCCGCGTGCAGAAACGGGGCGATGTGATTGACGAGGATGGCGCACACCTCGGGCGGCAGGTCGTGGCCCATGCCGGGAATGCTGATGAATTTCGAGCCGGGAATTCGCTTGGCGGTGTCTTGCCCGCAGACCATCGGCACCAGCGCATCGGCTTCGCCATGCAGCACCAGCGTCGGGCATTTGATGCGCGGCAGCACTTCGGGCCGGCGCGAATCGGCGCCAATCGCGAGCATCTGGCGGAACATGCCGGCCGGGCGGTAGGCGCGGCGCATGCTGAAGGTCAGGCGCTCGGACAGCTCTTCGGTGCTTTGCGGGTAGGCGGGGCTCTGGATGAGCCTGAGCAGCTTGACGCTGTGGGCCACCAGTTCGGCCTCGCCGCCGCCCAGCGGGCGGCGCAGCAGCATGGCGGCAACGTCGCTACGGGGCCCGGGCAGGCCGCGCGCGCCGCTCGAGCTCATGATGCTCACGAGGCGGGTCACGCGGTCGGGTGCAGCGGCGGCCAGGTGCTGCGCGATCATGCCGCCCATCGAGGCGCCAATGACGTGCGCCTGCTTGATACCCAGCGCGTCGAGCACGCCCAGCGAATCGCGCGCCATGTCTTGCAGCGTGTAGGCCGAACGCACCTGCAGGCCGAGGCGCTGGCGGATGCTTTCCCACACGATGTTGCCGGTGCCTGCATGGTCGAAGCCCTGGCTCAGGCCGATGTCGCGGTTGTCGTGGCGCACCACGCGAAAACCCGCATCCACTAGGCCCTGCACAAAAGGCTGCGGCCAGCCGACGAGCTGCATGCCCAGGCCCATGATGAGCAAGGCGACCGGGCGCCCTTCGCCGCCGGTGTCTTCGACCTCGATCTGCAATCCGTTGGCTTGGAGCTTCATGGGTTCGTTTTATTTGAATTCGCGTTCGCGCAGCCACTTGGTGGCCACCCACTTCTCGCCCGCGAGCACCGGTGCGCCGCCGTGCAGCGTGCGGGTGGCGGGGTCGGGTTCGTCGTAGCTGAAGAAAACGCCTGTGCCGCGCACGGGCGCCACTTCCAGGCCGACATCCGGGAAGGTGGTGGCGCCGCCCTGCTCGGGCTCCTGCAGGTACATGACCAGCGTGGCCACGCGCTGGCCGCCGCGCTTGAGAATGGTGGGCGTGCCCGGCTCGCCGGGGTCGAAGTAGTCGTAGTGCGGGCGGTACTGCGCACCGGGTGCGTAGCGCAGGATCTGCAGGCCCTCGCCAAACTCCACCGGCCAGCGCAGCAGCGCGGCAATGCGCTGCTCGAGGCGCGCGACGATTTCGTTTTCACCGCGCTCGAAGAACATGCCGTCGCTGGTGCGATCGACGTTCAGCACCTCGCCGCCGGTGCGGGTTTCAACCGTGAGCGAGCGCGCGAGCCGCACCCGCGCGGCGGCAATCAGGCCTTCGCACTCTTCGGGCGACAAGAGGTTGCCGAAGACGACCACGCGTGGATGCTGCATGGTGTGCAGCACCTGAACGCGCCGGTCGCCGGCATCGATGTAGAGCGGCGCACCTTCCAGGTTGGGGCCGGGCATGTCGGTGCGGCGCGGCTTGGAAACTTCCACATGAGGGAACCCAGCCTCGAGCTGCGCCAGCGCGAGGTCGGTGGCGGCGTCCTGCCAGCCGGCGGCGCGCATCGAGGCGCGCAGCGCGGGCACCGAATGCCCCGCCGCGAGCTGCGACACCAGCCATTCCCTCAGCTCGGGACTGATCGCCTGTGACATATCAAGTCTTCCTTCTGAACACCAGCTTTTCGGCCGTCGAGGCCTCGGCGTCGAAACCATAACCTTCGAGATCGAATTTTTCCAGCGCCTTGGGCGTGGCGGCCTTGTGCAGCACCGCCCAGCGCGCCAGCAGGCCGCGGGCGCGCTTGGCGTAGAAGCTCACGATCTTGTACCTGTCGCCCTTCCATTCCTCGAACACGCATTCGACCACGCGCGCCTTGAGCACCTTCAGGTCGACCGACCGGAAGTATTCCTGCGAGGCGACGTTGACCACCACGGGCGTGCGGTCTGCCGCCAAGCGCTCATTCAAGTGCTCTGCAATGCGCGAGCCCCAGAAGGCATACAGGTCCTTGCCATGCTTGTTGGCAAGCGGCGTGCCCATCTCGAGCCGGTAGGGCTGCAACAGATCGAGCGGGCGCAGCAGGCCGTAGAGACCGCTCAGGATGCAGACATGCTCCTGCGCCCACTCCAGCTGAGCGGGCGTGAGCGACCGGGCATCGAGACCGCCGTACACGTCGCCATCGAACGCGAAGGCGGCCTGGCGGGCGTTTTTTGGCGTGCTTTTACCGGCCCAGGCGTGGTAGCGGGCCACGTTGAGGGTGGAGAGCTTGTCCGACAGGTGCATGAGCTCCGAGATCTGCTGCGGCGACTTCTCGCGCAGCAGCTTGATCAGTTCGGCCGACGGGCCGCGGGGGGCCTCGAAATGGGGTTTGGTGGCGGGGATTTCATCGGGAACGGGCGTGTCGTAGTCGAGCGACTTCGCAGGGGAGAGCAGAAACAGCATTCGCGGAATTATCGGGCGCGCCGATGACGGGGTACCTCCCCGGTAAAATCGCCGCCATTCCCACCCTGTGACCGACGGCACCCGCGGGTGCCGTTTTGCATTCTCCCCATGAGCGAATCCACCACTCCCACCGCCCAACCTGGACTGGACAGCCTGTCCAAATCGTTCGAACCCGCCGCCATCGAGGCGCACTGGGGCCCGGAGTGGGAAAAGCGCGGCTATGCCAAGGCAGGCTTCCGCGGCACCCAGCAGCCCAAGGAAGGCGCCGATTCCTTCGCCATCCAGCTGCCGCCGCCCAACGTGACGGGCACGCTGCACATGGGGCATGCGTTCAACCAGACCATCATGGACAGCCTCACGCGCTACCACCGCATGAAGGGCGACAACACGCTGTGGGTGCCGGGCACCGACCATGCGGGCATCGCAACGCAGATCGTGGTGGAGCGGCAGCTGCAGGAACAGAAGATCAGCCGGCACGACATGGGCCCCACGCCCGCCGAGGCGCGCAAGAACTTCGTTGCCAAGGTGTGGGAGTGGAAGGAAAAGAGCGGCAACACCATCACCGGCCAGATGCGCCGCATGGGCGACACGGTCGACTGGAGCCGCGAATACTTCACGATGGACGAAGACCTGTCGAAGGTGGTCACGCAAACCTTCGTCTCGCTGTATGAAGAAGGCCTGATCTACCGCGGCAAGCGCCTGGGCAACTGGGACCCGGTGCTCAAGACATCGGTGAGCGACCTCGAAGTCGAAAGCGAAGAGGAAGACGGCTCGCTCTGGCACATCGCCTATCCGCTCGAGGACGGCAGCGGCACGCTCACTGTTGCCACCACCCGCCCTGAAACCATGCTGGGCGACACGGCCGTGATGGTTCACCCCGAAGACGAACGCTACAAGCACCTGATCGGCCAGCGCGTGAAGCTGCCGCTGGTGGACCGTCTGATCCCCATCATTGCCGACGACTACGTCGACAAGGAATTTGGCACCGGCGTGGTCAAGGTGACGCCCGCGCACGACTACAACGACTACGCCGTGGGCCAGCGGCACAAGCTCGAGCTGATCGGCATCCTGACGCTCGATGCGACCATCAACGACAACGCGCCCGAGAAGTACCGCGGCATGGACCGCTTCGTGGCGCGCAAGGCCATCGTGGCCGACCTGGAGGCGCTCGGCCTCATGGTCGAGGTGAAGAAGCACAAGCTGATGGTGCCGCGCTGCGCGCGCTCTGGCGCCATCGTCGAGCCGATGCTCACCGACCAGTGGTACGTGGCCATGACGCGGCCGGGTGCCGACGGCACCTCGATCGCGCAGAAGGCCATCGACGTGGTGAAGACCGGCGAGGTGCGCTTCGTGCCCGAGAACTGGGTCAACACCTACAACCACTGGATGGAGAACATCCAGGACTGGACCATTTCGCGCCAGCTCTGGTGGGGCCACCAGATTCCGGCCTGGTACGACGACGAAGGCAATGTGTACGTGGCGCACGACGAGGCGGAGGCCGAGGCCAAGGCACAGGGCAAGAAGCTGCGCCGCGACGAAGACGTGCTCGACACCTGGTATTCGTCGGCGCTGGTGCCCTTCTCTTCTCTCGGCTGGCCCGAAAAGACCAAGGACCTGGAGCTGTACCTGCCCTCGAGCGTGCTGGTAACGGGCTACGACATCATCTTCTTCTGGGTCGCCCGGATGATCATGATGACCAAGCATTTCACCGGCAAGGTGCCGTTCAGGGACGTGTACATCCACGGCCTGGTGCGCGATGCGCAGGGCAAGAAGATGAGCAAGTCCGAAGGCAACGTGCTCGACCCGGTGGACCTGATCGACGGCATTGCGCTGCCCGAGCTGCTCGACAAGCGCACGCAGGGCCTGCGCAAGCCCGAGACCGCGCCCGCGGTGCGCAAGAACACGCAGAAAGAATTTCCGGACGGCATTCCGGCGTTCGGCGCCGATGCGCTGCGCTTTACCTTCGCGTCGCTCGCATCGCTGGGACGCAGCATCAACTTCGACAGCAAGCGCTGCGAGGGCTACCGCAACTTCTGCAACAAGCTCTGGAATGCCACGCGCTTCGTGCTGATGAATTGCGAGGGCCAGGATTGCGGCCTTCGCGAGCACACCAAGGAAGAGTGCGCGGTCGGCGGCCCGGCCCACGGCTACCTGAAATTCAGCCGCGCCGACTTCTGGATCGCCTCGCAGCTGCAGCGCGTCGAAGCCGAAGTGGCCAAGGGCTTCGAGGAGTACCGGCTCGACAACGTAGCCAACGCCATCTACCAGTTTGCATGGGACGAGTTCTGCGACTGGTACCTGGAGATTGCCAAGGTGCAGATCCAGACCGGGGACGACTCGCAAAAGCGCGCCACGCGCCGCACGCTGATCCGCACGCTCGAAGCGCTGCTGCGGCTAGCTCATCCGGTGATTCCGTTCATCACCGAAGAGCTGTGGCAGAAGGTTGCGCCCGTGGCCGGGCGCGAGGGCGACTCGATCATGGTGGCGGCGTATCCGAAGAGCCAGCCCGAAAAGATCGACGAAGCGGCCGAGGCGCATGTGGCGCGGCTGAAGGCGCTGGTCGATGCCTGCCGCACCCTGCGCGGCGAAATGAATGTGTCGCCCGCGGTGCGCCTGCCCCTTTATGCGGTGGCCGACGATGCCGAAGGCGCGGCTTTCCTGCGCGATGCGGCGCCGGTGCTGCAGGCGCTGGCCAAGCTCAAGGAAGTGAAGGTCTTCGACGACGAGGCTTCATGGTCTGCCGCGGCCGAAGCGGCGCCCGTGGCCGTGGTCGGCTCGGCACGCCTGTGCCTGCACATGGAAATCGACAAAGCCGCCGAACGTGCGCGCATCGGCAAGGAAATTGCTCGCATCGAGGGCGAGATCCTCAAAGTGAACAGCAAGCTGGGAAATGAGGCCTTTGTAGCTAAGGCACCGCCCGCCGTGATCGAGCAGGAACGTAAACGTCTGGCTGACTTCACGGCGATGCTGGAGCGTTTGGGCGAACAGCTTAGGCGCCTCGGCTGACACACATGGATCGGGCCTGGGTTTAGCATGGCAACGGCGGCTTTTTGCGCCGCCGTTGACTGTAAAACCTTCTTCTTCAACCGAACGAACCGACGCCCAATTTGTCCATGCCCACTCCCTCGACACGCATCCGCAAGGCCGTATTTCCTGTTGCAGGTTTCGGCACCCGCTTTCTGCCCGCCACCAAGGCGCAGCCAAAGGAAATGCTGCCCGTTGTCGACAAGCCACTCATCCAATACGCGGTTGAGGAAGCCTACGCGGCGGGCATTCGCGACATGATTTTCGTAACTGGCCGAAACAAACGTGCCATCGAAGACCACTACGACACCGCCTACGAACTCGAGAGCCAGCTCGAAGCCAGCGGCAAGCACGCATTGCTCGAAATTGCGCGCTCCGTCATGCCCGACGACATGACCTGCTCCTACGTGCGCCAACCGCGCATGCTGGGCCTTGGCCATGCGGTGCTGTGCGCCGAACACCTGGTCGGCAACGAACCCTTTGCCGTGCTGCTGGCCGACGACTTGATGGTCGGCCCGGTGGGTGGCGCTCCGGTGCTCGCGCAGATGACGGCCGCCTTCGGCAAGCTGGGCGCCTCGGTGCTGGCAGTGCAGGAAGTGCCGCTCGAACACGTGAAGCGCTACGGCATCGTGGCGGGCGAATCCATCGGCGACGATCTCGTGAAGGTCGACCGCATGATCGAGAAGCCATCGCCCGACAAGGCACCTTCGCGCCTTGGCGTGGCGGGCCGCTACATCCTCACGCCCGGCGTGTTCGACGAAATCCGCAACCAACCCAAGGGCGCGGGCGGCGAGATCCAACTCACCGATGGCATCGCGTCGTTGATGAAGAAGGAATCGGTCTACGCCTATGCCTACAAGGGCATCCGCTACGACTGCGGTAGCAAGGAAGGCTTTCTGCAAGCTTCCGTCGAGCTTGCGCTGGCGCACCCCGAGGTGGGCGCGCAATTCCGCGAATACCTCAAGAGCCTGGAGCTCTGAAAGAAGAAAGGGCCCCACGGGGCCCTTTTCTTTTGCCGGTCAGCTTTTGCTGCTCAGCGCCGCTTCAGCACGTGGATGAAATCGCTGCCGACGGTCTGCTGCTCGACCAGCTCATTGCCGGTTTGCCGCGAAAAGGCCTGAAAGTCGCGCAGCGAGCCGGGGTCGGTCGACACCACCTTCAGCAGCTGGCCGCTGGCCATGTCGTTGAGCGATTTCTTCGCCTTGAGAATGGGCAGCGGGCAGTTCAGGCCCCGCGTGTCGAGTTCGCGATCAATTTGCATGCTTCGGCTCCTCGGGCGGCAAGTTCAGGCCGCGCCGCCGCTCTTCGTTTTCCGCCGCGGTAAAGAACACCGGCTCGTGCCCCCGGGTGCGCAGCCAGTCGGCCAGCGCATAGCCGGTGCCCGCGGGCCAGCACTTGAGATCGGGCAAGTCGTAGAGGCGATAGTCCAGCAACTCGGGCGAGAGCTTCACCTCGCCGTCGGCCACCACGTGGTACGCGATGATGATCTGGTTCATGCGCTGGAAGTCGTACGCGCCCACGAGCTTGGTCGCGCTCACGTCGAGGTTGGTTTCTTCCTTCACCTCGCGCGCAATGCCTTCCTCAGGCGTTTCACCGGCCTCCATGAAGCCGGTGATCAGTGCGTACATCTTCACCGGCCAGGCGGCGTTTCGCGCCAGCAGCACCTGGCCGTGGTATTCGACGATGGCCGCGAGCACGGGCGTGGGGTTGTTCCAGTGGGTGTGGCCGCAGTTGGGGCAACGCAGGCGCTCCTTGGCGCCGCCGTCTTCCATCAATGCGATCCATTCGAGCGGCGTGGCGCAGGCCTGGCAGAACTTGGGATGGGGCATGGACTTCTGTCAGGCGGGGAACACGCCGGTCGAAAGATACCGGTCGCCGCGGTCGCACACCACGAACACGATGGTGGCGTTTTCGACCGTCTTCGCGACCTCGAGCGCCACCCACAGCGCACCGGCCGCGGAAATGCCGCCGAAGATGCCCTCTTCGCGCGCTAGGCGCCGGCACATTTCTTCGGCGTTGTCCTGGCTCACGCTGATTTCTTCATCGACCCGGCTCGCGTCGTAGATCTTGGGCAGGTATTCGGTCGGCCATTTGCGAATGCCCGGAATGCGCGAGCCTTCGGCCGGCTGCGCGCCGATGATGCGCACCGCGGAGTTCTTCTCTTTGAGGAAGCGCGAAACGCCGGTGATGGTGCCGGTGGTGCCCATGGCGCTCACGAAATGCGTGATCTTGCCCTTGGTGTCGGCCCAGATCTCGGGGCCGGTGGTCTCGTAGTGAATGCGCGGGTTGTCGGCGTTGGCGAACTGGTCGAGCACCCGGCCCTTGCCTTGCGCCACCATCTGCTCGGCGAGGTCTCGCGCGTATTCCATGCCGCCGCTCTTGGGCGTGAGCACCAGTTCGGCGCCGAAGGCCTTCATGGTCTGGGCGCGTTCCACGGACAGGTCCTCCGGCATGATCAGCACCATGCGGTAGCCCTTGATGGCCGCAGCCATGGCCAGCGCGATACCGGTGTTGCCCGAGGTGGCTTCGATCAGCGTGTCGCCAGGCTTGATTTCACCGCGCTCCTCGGCGCGCTTGATCATCGAGAGGGCGGGCCGGTCTTTGACCGAACCCGCGGGATTGTTGCCTTCCAGCTTGCCGAGGATCACGTTGCCGCGCTTGGCGTTTTCGGCGGCATCGATGCGTTGCAGTGCCACCAGGGGGGTCTTGCCGATGGCGTCTTCGATCGTCGGATAATTCATGGCAGCCACTGTGCCATAATTTTGGGCTTCCTTCCGGATGTGCCCGGGTGGTGAAATTGGTAGACGCAGGGGACTCAAAATCCCCCACCGAAAGGTGTGCCGGTTCGATTCCGGCCCCGGGCACCATATTTTTGACGCGCATCAGGCCGCCTCGCGCAGCCCCGTATGCACCGTCGGGTGCGCAAGCCGCACGCGCAGTTCGCGTTTGAGGCGCGTGTTGTCGAGCCGGCGCGATTCCCCCATGAAACTCAGCAATTGCAGCGGCAACTGGCGCTCGGCTTCGTCACGCGCCACGCGCGGCGGGCGGGGCATGCCGTACATGTCGGCGGCCAGGTCGATGTAGTCGCCCATGCGCAGTTCGGTGTCGTCGGCGGCGTGCACGATGCGCTGCGGCCGGCCCCGGAACAGCGCCGCCACGCAGGCACGCGCAAGATCGTCGGCGTGGATGTGGCTGGTGAACACGTCGTCCTCGCGCCGTAGCACGGGCGTGCCGCGCTGCAGCCGCTGGCGCGGTGTGCCGCCCTCCCGGTCGGGCGCGTAGATGCCCGGAATGCGCAGGATGCTCGCGCGCACGCCCGCGCTGCGGCCGAGCCAGCGCACGGCGCGCTCGGCATCCACGCGGCGGTGGGCGCGGGGCGTGTCGGGCCGCACGGCGCGTGTTTCGCTCACGCGCGCACCGCCGCAGTCCCCGTAAACCCCGCTGGTGGAACCATAGACGAACGCGAGCGGCGTGGAACGCAGCCGCAGCGCGCGTGCCAGCGCGGTGGTGCGCTGGTCGCGCCACCAGGCCGCACCGCCGTCGCGCGCCGGAGGGGCCAGGTGCAGCACGCGGGTGGCCACGCCAGCCAGCCGGCGAAGCGTGGCCGGGTCGTCGAGATTGCCCACGAGCGGACGGATGCCGGCCGCCCGCAGCGCCTGCACCCGCTCAGCCGATGAAGTGAGCGCCACCAGCTGCATGCGGCCGCGCAGATCGCGGGCCACGCGCTGGCCGACGTCTCCGCAACCGACAATGAGCAGGCGTTCGCGGCGAAAGCGCGCCGGCAGCGCGCCGGAAGGGCTATTGATTGAAGGCAAAATCCGGGTTCCTTTCCCTTTTTCTCTTTTCTGCTCCAGGCTGAAACAAGCCGAAGAATACCGATGACTGTTGCATCGCCGCATGACGCGGGCTTTTCCATCACCGTCGAGCCCAGCGGGCGTCATTTCGTGGTGCATGGCGACGAAACCATTCTCGCGGCCGGCATCCGGCAAGGCATTGGCCTCCCCTATGGCTGCAAGGACGGCGCCTGCGGCTCTTGCAAGTGCAAGAAGCTCTCGGGCGAGGTGGAACTTGGCCCGCACCAGAGCAAGGCCCTGAGCGCCGAGGAGCAGCTGGCCGGCTTCGTGCTCACCTGCTGCGCCCATGCCAAGACCGACGTGGTGCTCGAATCGCGCCAAGTCACGGAAGCCGGTGCTTTTCCGATCCGCAAGATGCCCGTGCGGGTGCTGGCACTCACGCGCCTGTCGCACGACGTGATGAAGCTGCGCCTGCAGCTGCCGGCGGGAGAGCCGCTGCAGTTCCATGCCGGCCAGTACGTGGAGTTCATCCTGCGCGACGGCGCACGCCGCAGCTATTCGATGGCGAATGCGCCGCACACCCTGGGCGAACCCGGCACGGGCATCGAACTGCACCTGCGACATTTGCCGGGCGGCAAGTTCACGGACCACGTGTTCGGCGTGATGAAGGAAAAGGAAATCCTTCGCATCGAAGGCCCCTACGGCAGCTTCTTCCTGCGTGAAGACTCCAGCAAGCCGATGATCCTGCTGGCCTCCGGCACGGGCTTCGCGCCCATCAAGGCGCTGCTCGAACACATGAAGTTCAAGGGCATCGACCGGCCGGCCTCGCTCTACTGGGGTGGCCGCCGGCCCGAAGACCTGTACATGGACGCCTGGCTGCGCGAGCAACTCGCGGAAATGCCGAACCTGCGCTACGTGCCGGTCGTGTCCAACGCCACGCCCGAAGACAACTGGACCGGCCGCACGGGCTTCGTGCACCGCGCGGTGCTGGAAGACTTTGCCGACCTCTCAGGCCACCAGGTGTACGCCTGCGGCGCGCCGATCGTGGTCGACTCCGCCAAGCACGACTACGTGGCGCTGGCCGGCCTGCCCGAAGAAGAGTTCTTTGCCGACGCGTTCACCACCGAGGCCGACAAGGCGCTGCCCTGATCGGCCTGCCTCCCTTGGACCACACAAAAAAATGAAAACGAGACACTTCCTCTTCACCCTGCTCGCGAGCGCCGCCGCACTGCTTGCCACCGGCCAAGCCGCAGCGCAGCAGCAGCGCCCCATTCGCCTTGTGGTGCCGTACGCCGCGGGCGGCCCGATCGACGTGACGGCCCGCATCCTGGCCGAGCGCGTAAAAGACAGCCTGGGCACGGTCATCATCGACAACAAGCCCGGCGCGGGCGGCAACATCGGCGCCGACGCTGTGGCCAAGGCCGCGCCTGACGGGCTCACCATCGGCATTGCGGCCACCGCAACGCATGCGGTCAATCCGTGGCTCTACAGCAAGATTCCGTTCAATGCGGCCAGCGACTTCGCGCCCGTCACGCAGATGGTGCGCGTACCCAATGTGCTGGTGATGAACGCCGAAACGGCGCAGCGCCTGAAGATCAACACCGTGGCCGACCTGATCCGCTACGCCAAGGCCAACCCGGCCAAGCTCAACTACGGCAGCGGCGGCAACGGCAGCGCCGGGCACCTGGCGGGCGAGCTGTTCAAGAAGCAGGCGGGCATTTTTGCGCTGCACATTCCTTACAACGGCGGCAATCCGGCGCAGTTGGCCCTGCTGTCGGGCCAGGTCGACTTCAACTTTGACAACCTTGCCACGGCAGCGCCGAACATCCGCTCGGGCAAGCTCAAGGCCATTGCCGTGACCACCTTGCAGCGCAGCAGCGCCATGCCCGACGTGCCGCCCGTGGCCGACACGCTCAAGGGCTTTTCGATCGACACCTGGTGGGGGCTGGTTGCGCCTGCCGGCACGCCGCACGACGTGCTCGCAAAGCTCAACCAGGCCTTTGTGGCGGCGCTGAATGCACCGGAAACGAAGACCCGTTTTGCCACGCTGCTGGCTGAGCCGGTGGCCAGCTCGCCGGAACAGTTCGGCGCGTTCATGAAGAGCGAGCTCTCCAAGTACGAAGCCGTGGTGAAGGCCACCGGCGCAAGGGTCGACTGACCCTCGCGGCCTTTGCCGGCTATTCGCCCAGGTAGGCGGCCCGCACGCGCGGGTCGCGCAGCAGTTCTTTCGCGTCGCCCGTCATGGTGATGAGCCCGGACTCCATCACGTAGCCGCGGTCGGCCAGCTGCAGTGCGCGATTGGCGTTCTGCTCCACCAGCAGAATGGTCACCCCCTGCGCGGCCACGGTTTGCACCACCTCGAAGATCTTGTCGCACATGATGGGCGACAGGCCCATGGTGGGCTCGTCGAGCAGCAGCACCTTGGGGCGCGCCATGAGCGCGCGGCCCATCGCCAGCATCTGCTGCTCGCCGCCCGACATCGTGCCCGCGAGCTGGTCCTTGCGCTCGCGCAGGCGCGGGAAGGTCACGAACACCCGCTCCATGTCGCTGGCGATCTCGGCCTTGTCCTTGCGGATATAGGCGCCGATCTGCAGGTTCTCCGTGATCGTCATTCGCGTGAACACGCCGCGGCCTTCGGGCACCATCACGAGGCCCTCGCTGACCAGGTCCCACGCCCCGCGGCCCTTGATGTTGCGGCCCAGGAACTCGATGCTGCCGGCGCCCGCCGGCAGCGTGCCGGTGATCGCCTTCATGGTGGTGGTCTTGCCGGCGCCGTTGGAGCCGATGAGCGACACCAGCTCGCCTTCGTGGACCTCGAAGTCCACGCCCTTGACGGCCTGGATGCCGCCGTAGCCGACCTTCAGGCCACTGACCTTGAGCAGCGTCTTGCCTGGGGCATTGGCGGCGGTCTTCGGCGGGGTGGCGGTGGTTGTTTCTTCTGCGCTCGTCATCGTCGTCATTTCAGTGTCCTCCGGTGCCGAGGTAAGCCTCGATCACCTTCTCGTTCTTCTGCACGTCGTAGGGCGTGCCTTCGGCAATCTGCTTGCCGTAGTCGAGCACGGTGACGCGGTCGCACAGGCCCATGATGAGCTTGACGTCGTGTTCGATGATCAGGATGGTCCGGTCGTCCTTGCGGATGCGGTCGATCAGTTCGCGCAGCAGCACCTTCTCGGTCGAGTTCATGCCGGCGGCGGGCTCGTCGAGCGCGATGAGTTGCGGATCGGTGGCCAGTGCGCGCGCAATTTCGAGGCGGCGCTGGTCGCCGTACGAGAGCGTGCGCGCCTTGTAGTCGGCAAACTTGCCGATGCCCACGTAGTCGAGCAGCTCTTGTGCGCGGTCGGCAATGGCCTTTTCCTCGGCCTTGAACGAACGCGTGCGCAGCATGGCGCCGAACACGCCCGAATGGGTGCGGATGTGGCGGCCGACCATGACGTTCTCGAGCGCCGTCATTTCGGAGAACAGGCGAATGTTCTGGAAGGTGCGCGCAATGCCGGCCTTGGCCACTTCGTGCACGGCCGTGGGCTGGTAGGGCTTGCCGGCCAGTTCGAAGCTGCCGCTGTCGGGCGTGTAGAGCCCGGTGATCACGTTGAAGAACGTGGTCTTGCCGGCGCCGTTGGGGCCGATCAGGCCATAGACCTGGCCGCGCTTGATGGTGATGCCGACGTCGGAAAGCGCCTGCAGGCCGCCGAAGCGCTTGGAAATTCCGCGAACGTCGAGGATGGTGTCTGTCGTCATGTTGATTGTTTCCTTCGGCTCACGGATTGATCGACATGGGACGCGAAGCCGCACCCGGCAACTCGTCGGCGGGTGTCTCGATGCCGGGCGCGTGGGTCTGGAGCGAGCCCGGGGCCACGGGGGCATCCGGGGCCACGCCCTTGCGCTGCAAGGTCTTGCCGTGCTCGGGCGAAGGCCAGAGGCCGCGCGGACGCATCAGCATGATGACGATCATGGCCAGCGCAATGAAGAGCTGGCGCAGGATGGACGCGTCGAGGCGGCCGTCGGTCATCGCCTGCAGCGGGCCGGCCACGTAGCGCAGCACTTCGGGCAAGGCGGCCAGCAGCACGGCGCCGAGAATCACGCCCGGCAGGTGGCCGATGCCGCCCAGCACCACCATGGCGACGATCATCACCGACTCCATGAGGCTGAACGATTCGGGCGACACGAAGCCCTGGAAGGCAGCGAACATGGCGCCCGACACGCCGCCGAAGCTGGCGCCCATGCCGAAAGCCAGCAGCTTCATGTTGCGGGTGTTGATGCCCATCGCCTTGGCGGCAATCTCGTCTTCGCGGATGGCCATCCAGGCTCGTCCGATGCGGGAGATCTGCAGGCGGTGCGAAATGATGATCGTGGCGATCACCAGCGCGAGGAACAGGTAGTAGTAGAGCGTGACCGACGAGATCGTGAAGCCGTCGAACTTCCATGCCTTGCCGAGGTCGAGCCCCCAGAACTTGATGGAGTCGATGGCGGTGATGCCCTTGGGTCCGTTGGTGATGTTGATCGGCTGGTCGAGGTTGTTCAGGAACACCCGGATGATTTCGCCGAAGCCGAGCGTCACGATGGCCAGGTAGTCGCCGCGCAGCTTGAGCGTGGGCGCCCCGAGCATCACGCCGAGCACCCCCGCCACCACCAAAGCCAGCGGTATCACGATGAGCAGCGAGGTGTGCAGCCCGTTCGGGAACATGGCCTTGAACCACGGGAAGGTGTCCGAAAGGTGCGACGAGCCCATGAGCGCGAAGAGGTACGCGCCCACGGCAAAGAAGGCAACGTAGCCCAGGTCGAGCAGGCCGGCGTAGCCGACGACGATGTTCAGGCCGAGCGCCAGCATCACGTAGAGCAATGCGATATCGGCGATGCGCACCCAGGCATTGCCCTGGCTTTGCAGAAAGATCGGCAGTGCGAGCACCGCGACGACGCCGAGGATGTAGAGAGCGAGGTTCTTGCTGTTCTTCATGGTGTGCTGCTCCTCAGGCCCGATCCGCCACGCGTTCGCCGAGCAGGCCCGAGGGCCGCAGCGTGAGCATGACGATCAACACAATGAAAGCGAAGATGTCGCTGTAGTTGCTGCCGAGCACGCCGCCGGTGATGGCACCGATGTAGCCGGAGCCGATGGCTTCGATCAACCCGAGCAGGATGCCGCCGACCACCGCGCCGGCCAGGTTGCCGATGCCGCCGAACACTGCCGCGGTGAAGGCCTTGAGGCCGGGCAGGAAGCCCATGGCGTGCTGCGCAATGCCGTAGTTCGAGGCGTACATGACGCCGGCAATGGCCGCGAGCACGGCGCCGATGATGAACGTGGCCGAAATGACCATGTCGGGGCGGATGCCCATGAGCGCCGCGACGCGCGGGTTCTCGGCGGTGGCGCGCATGGCGCGGCCGAGCTTGGTGTAGTTGACCAGCCACATCAGCACCACGAGCGAGAACGCCGTGACGCTCAGGATCATGACCTGCGTGGGCGAGATCACTGCGCCGCCCACCTCGATGGGCGTGGTCGACAGCAGGTTGGGATAGGCCTTGTTGGTGGGCTTCCAGATGATCATTGCCAGCGTCTGCAGCAGGATCGACATGCCGATGGCAGTGATGAGCGGCGCCAGCTTGGGGCTGTTGCGAAGGGGCCGGTAGGCGACCTTCTCGATCACGAAGTTGAGCGTGGCGGCCACCACGCAGGCAATGACCAGCGAGATGATGAGGATCAACCAGCCGGGCGTGCCGGGCATCGATTCCTGCATGAGCCCGATGATGGTCCAGCTCGTAAGCGCCCCCACCATCAGCACTTCGCCGTGCGCAAAGTTGATCAGATTGATGATGCCGTACACCATTGTGTAGCCCAAGGCTATCAAGGCATACATGCTGCCGAGGACCAGACCGTTGATGATCTGCTGCAGCAATATTTCCATAACGCGTTCCTATTTATTGCACCGTTGCAGGGTGCCATTCACCCACCGTGGCACCGGTTTGGCACCTTGGCTTGATAAGCAAAAAACCAGCCAACATGTGTCGCTGGCTGATTTGTGGGCGGGATTGTAAGCACGCGCCAGCGCCGATTTGGTGCGCGCTCACCGGGGTTTACCCGCTCAAGTCATGCTATATGTAAGTGAAGCCATGCATCGCACGCACGCAAGCGTGCATGCGGCACGTTACTCGTCGTGCTGGCCGTTAAGGCGGCGAAGTTCGCGCAATTTTTCTGCTATGCGGATCTCGAGTCCGCGTTCCACGGGCTGGTAGAAAACCTGGCCCTCGAGGCCTTCGGGCAGGTAGCGCTCGCCGGCGGCAAAACCGCCCTCCTCGTCGTGCGCGTAGCGGTAGCCCTTGCCGTAGTCGAGCTCCTTCATGAGCTTGGTGGGGGCGTTGCGCAGGTGCATGGGCACCGGGCGCGTGCTGTCCTTCTTGATGAGCGCGCGCACGGCGTTGTAGGCGGTGTACACCGCGTTCGACTTGGGCGCCATGGCCAGGTAGATCACGCACTCGGCCAGCGCAAGCTCGCCCTCCGGCGTGCCGAGCCGTTCGTAGACTTCGGCAGCATCGAGCGCCAGCCGCAGCGCGCGCGGATCGGCCAAACCGATGTCTTCGCTGGCCATGCGCACCAGCCGCCGGGCCATGTAGCGCGGGTCGGCGCCGCCGTCGAGCATGCGCACGAACCAGTAGAGCGAGGCGTCGGGGTCGCTGCCGCGCACCGACTTGTGCAGCGCGCTGATGGTGTCGTAGAACTGCTCGCCGCCCTTGTCGTAGCGCCGCATGCGCTCGCCGAGCACGCGCAGCAGCCATTCGTCGGTGATGTTGTCGAGCTTCTCGGCCTTGGCCGCCACGGCCAGCGTCTCGAGCGTGTTGAGCAGGCGCCGCGCATCGCCGTCGGCATAGGCGACGAGCCGGTCGACGGCCGCACCTTCGATGGCGGGAACGGCCTGGATGGCCTGCGCCTTGGCCACGATCTGCTTGAGATCGGCCTCGGTGAGCGGTTGCAGCACATACACCGCCGCCCGCGAAAGCAAGGCCGAGTTGACCTCGAACGACGGGTTTTCGGTGGTGGCGCCAATGAAGGTGAAAAGCCCCGATTCCACATGCGGCAGGAACGCGTCCTGCTGGCTCTTGTTGAATCGGTGCACCTCGTCGACGAAGACGATGGTGCGCCGCTGCTCAAGGCCGTCGCGCGCCGCGGTGGCGCGCTCGACCGCCTCGCGGATGTCTTTCACGCCGCCGAGCACGGCACTGATGCTCAGGAACTGCGCATCGAAGGCGTCGGCCATGAGACGCGCAATGGTCGTCTTGCCGGTGCCCGGCGGCCCCCAGAGGATGCAGGAATGCGGCTGGCCCGACTCGAAGGCAATGCGCAGCGGCATGCCCGGCCCCAGCAGATGCTGCTGGCCGATCACCTCGCCCAGCGTCTTCGGACGCAGGCGCTCGGCAAGGGGTTGATGCGAACTGGTGGCCAAACCTGCCTGTCTGTCTGATCTGCTATTGCTTGATGACGTCGGCACCGGCCGGCGCCTTGAATTCGAACACATTGGCGTTGAGCGCCGGGTTCACTTCGACCTTGCTGAACTTGAGCACCGAGCGCTGCCCGAAGCTGTCGAGAATTTCAAGCGCCGCCAGGGAGTCGCCCTGGAAGCCGACCAGCACATTCTGCAACTGGCCGTCCTTGTTCTTGGGAGTGGCTTTGACCCACTGCAGGCCATCGCGCTCGGGCGCGGCCTCGAGCGTGAAATCGGCCTGCAGCGCGCGTACGTCCGGCGCCGCGGCAATCAGAGCGGCCGGCGTGGAGCCCAGCGCCTGCGATTGCGCACGCTGCGTCACCTGGTTCAGGTCGGTGTCGTACAGCCAGAGCGTCTTGCCGTCGGCCACGATGACCTGGGCGAACGGCTTCTGATAGTCGAACTTGAATTTACCGGGGCGCTGGAATTCGAAAGTGCCGTTCGATGTCTTGGTACGGCCCGGCTGCCCCTCACGCGGCGGCGCGGTAACGGTCTGGGTGAATTCGGCGCGGCCCGACTTGACCGTCTTCACGAAGGCTTCGAGGCTCTCCAGCCCCCCGGCCCAGGCGTTGGCGGATGAGAGAAGGCCGATCAACAGCCAATGACGAATTTTCAATTTGGATTCCTCGGAAAAGCAGTGGCGTTGAAGCGACCTTACCCCGCCGCGCGTTGCGGCATGTGCGGGGTTTGATGAAGTTTTGCAACGTTATTGCAGCTTTTGCAACGTGCCTGTCGGCGCGTGACGCCTGGCCTCGCAGGTATTTGGCGGTGTTCGCCGGTTATTCGGCGCGCGCGGGCACCAGGATTTCGCGCTGCCCGCTGCCGCTCATGGCGCTGACAAGGCCCGCCTTTTCCATGTCTTCGACGAGCCGCGCCGCGCGGTTGTAGCCGATCTTCAGGTGGCGCTGCACCAGCGAGATGCTGGCCTTGCGGTTCTTGAGCACCACCTCGACCGCCTGGTCGTACATCGGGTCCTTTTCGGCGTCGCCGCCACCGCCGAGCAGGTCGCCGTCACCATCGCCATCGACCGTGCCGCCTTCGAGCACGCCCTCGATGTAGTCGGGCTCGCCCTGGCTCTTGAGGTAG
The DNA here is from genome assembly GCF_037204085.1 of Variovorax sp. CCNWLW235. Lineage (NCBI taxonomy): Bacteria > Pseudomonadati > Pseudomonadota > Betaproteobacteria > Burkholderiales > Comamonadaceae > Variovorax > Variovorax sp. CCNWLW235. Next base: position 432,463 of record NZ_JBBCBW010000002.1, read on the forward strand.
GCCACCACTCGGTGCACTTCTTCGTCGCTCACGAAGGCGCCGTGCACGCGGATCGGCAGGCCGCTGCCGCTGGCCATGTAGAGCATGTCGCCCATGCCCAGCAGCGCCTCGGCGCCCATCTGGTCGAGGATGGTGCGGCTGTCGATCTTGGAGCCCACCGAGAACGCGATGCGCGTGGGGATATTGGCCTTGATGAGGCCGGTGATCACGTCGACGCTGGGGCGCTGCGTGGCCAGAATCAGGTGGATGCCGGCGGCGCGGGCCTTTTGCGCGAGGCGGGCGATGAGCTCTTCGATCTTCTTGCCGACCACCATCATCAGGTCGGCCAGCTCGTCGATGATCACCACGATGTGCGGCTCGCGCTTGAGCGGCTCGGGATCGTCCGGCGTGAGGCTGAACGGGTTGTAGATGAACTCTTCGCGCGCCTTGGCTTCGTCGATCTTGGCGTTGTAGCCGGCCAGGTTGCGCACGCCCAGCTTGCTCATGAGCTTGTAGCGGCGCTCCATTTCGGCCACGCACCAGTTCAGGCCGTGCGCAGCTTGGCGCATGTCGGTGACCACGGGCGCGAGCAAATGCGGAATGCCTTCGTAGACCGACATTTCGAGCATCTTCGGGTCGATCATGAGCAGGCGAACGTCGCGTGCCTCGGCCTTGTAGAGCAACGACAGGATCATGGCGTTGATGCCGACCGACTTGCCCGAACCGGTGGTACCGGCCACCAGCACGTGCGGCATCTTCGCGAGGTCGGCCACCACGGGGTTGCCGATGATGTCCTTGCCGAGGCCCATCGTCAGGAACGACTTGCCTTCGTTGTAGACCTGCGAGCCCAGGATTTCGCTGAGCTTGATCGACTGGCGCTTGGCGTTCGGCAACTCGAGCGCCATGTAGTTCTTGCCCGGAATAGTTTCGACCACGCGGATAGACACCAGCGAGAGCGAGCGCGCAAGGTCCTTGGCAAGGCCGACGATCTGCGAGCCCTTGACGCCGGTGGCAGGCTCGATTTCGTAGCGCGTGATCACGGGCCCCGGAGAGGCCAGCACCACGCGCACCTCAACGCCGAAGTCCTTGAGCTTTTTTTCGATCATGCGCGAGGTCATCTCGAGCGTGTCGGGAGAAACCGTTTCCTGGCGTGCCTGGGCCGCGTCGAGCAGGTCGACCTGCGGCAGCTTGCTGTCGGGCAGTTCCTTGAAGAGCGGCTTCTGGCGTTCCTTGACGACGCGGTCGCTCCTGGGCACTTCGGTCATCGCAGGTTCGATCTGCACCGGCGGAGAGGGCACCCGCCGCTTGGGGCGCGGCTCGATGCGCAGTTCTTCGTCGTCATCGGCGCCCATCGGCTCGACAACGCCGCCCGGTTCACGCGAGAACACGGGCTCCTCGGCTTCCGCGCGTTCGCGGGCGGCCTGCTTGCCCATGGCAATGTCGGCCGCCAGTTCGCGTTTTTCGCGGCGCGATTCAAACAGCGAGTAGGCGCGCGCGCCGATGCGCTCGGCAATGAGGCTCCACGAGAAACGGAACACCAGCGCCGAGCCGATCACGCCGGCGGCAATGGCCACCAGCGCGGAGCCCGTGAAGCCGAGCCAGCGCACGCTGGCGGGGCCGACGAGATAGCCGAGCGCGCCGCCGCCTGAACCCGGCAAATACGATTCGAGCCGGTACAGGCGCGACCACTCGAGCGTGGTGCTCGCACAGAGCAGCAACACAAGGCCGAACCAGAACGCCAGCCGGCTGCGGTTGAACCGGCCGCGCACCGGCTGATCGGCAGGCGCGGCCTCGCCGCCGCGCAGCCAGTTGGCCAGGGACGACAGCCAGGCCCGAAGCCCCGCGGCCAGGCACCACCAGACCGAATAGCCCGCCAGGAAATAGCTGCCGTCCGCCAGCCATGCGCCGATGCGGCCCGCCCAATTCTTGATTTCCCCTCCGGTGCCGGAGGTCGACCACGCCGCATCCGAAGGCGTGAAGCTCAGCATGGCGAGCAGCCAGAACAGCAATGCGGCAAATCCCGCGATCAGCGTGATTTCGTGGGCGAAGCGCATGGCGCGAACGCGCACCGGTTGCCCCTCGGCGGCCGAAGAAGATTGAAGCGTATTGAGCGAATAGGTCATGAAAAACACAGCACCCAGCGCCCGGAAGCGGCGGCTGGAGGCCTGAACACTACAACAAAAGCACGTGGCCGCCAGGAGCGCCGGTGACGACTCAGGTCAGCGACAGGAGCCGTTCCTTGACAAGCATGGAGCCGTCGTCCTGCGTCTGCACAAATCCGCGCTCCTCCAGATCCTTCATCACGCGGCTCACCATCTCACGCGAGGCACCGACCATTTTCGCAAGGTCCTGGCGGGAGATCTTGTCGCGCACCTTGAGGTTGCCCGCGCCGTCGTCAATGGCGAACTCGAGCAGCGAGCGCGCCACGCGGCCATACACATCCATGAGTGCGAGCGACTCGATCTTGCGGTCGGCATGGCGCAGGCGCTGCACGAGGCCGCGCATGATGTTGTAGGCCATGGAGGAGTTTTCGGGCAGGCAGCGTGCAAACGCATCGCGGCCGAGCATGAGCACGTCGCACTGGATTTCGGTGCGCACCGTGGCCGAATGCGGCTCGTCGTCGATCAGGCTCATTTCGCCGATGTAGTCGCCGGGGTGCAGCGTCGCAAGAATCACCTCGCGGCCGCGGCTGTCGGCGCTGGTGACGCGCGCACGCCCAGTCAGAATGATGTAGAGCGCATCGGACTTCTTGCCCTGCTCCACAATGATTTCCGCTCGCTTGAGACGCTTCTTGACGATCGCATCCGCAATGCTCGACGACTGAGAGGATGTCAGCGAAGCAAAGAGCGGAACGCGCCGCAGCAATTCAAGATTGGACAGCATCGACATTTATCAATCCCTGATACGGCGCGTGGGGAGCCCGTCCGCCGGCAAGCCGATGGATTACTACAATCGCGCGCATTGAAAACACCGTGCACCCGGTGTTGAACCGAGCGGTGATACTCCACATATATCGCTACCACCCTGAAAATGTACACGCTGAAGCAGCGCAAATCCTAGGTTTTCTACTCATGTCCGCACCCCAACACGCCAAGGTTTTGATTCTGGGCTCCGGCCCCGCCGGCTATACCGCCGCTGTTTATGCAGCCCGCGCGAACCTCCAGCCTTTGCTGATTACCGGCATTGCCCAAGGCGGACAATTGATGACAACCACCGAAGTCGACAATTGGCCAGCCGACGTGCACGGCGTGCAAGGCCCCGAGCTGATGCAGCGTTTTCTTGAACACGCAGAGCGCTTCAAGACACAAATTGTTTTCGATCACATTAACAAAGTTGATCTAAGCAAGCGTCCCTTTACATTGACGGGCGACAGCGGCACTTACACATGTGATTCCTTGATCATTGCCACAGGCGCTTCCGCCAAGTATCTGGGGCTCGATTCGGAACAGAAATTCATGGGCCGTGGCGTTTCGGCTTGCGCAACCTGCGACGGATTCTTCTACCGCGAGCAGGAAGTCTGCGTGATCGGCGGCGGCAATACGGCCGTCGAAGAAGCGCTGTATCTCGCCAACATCGCAAACAAGGTCACGCTGGTTCATCGCCGCGACAAATTCCGCGCCGAGCCCATCCTGATCGACAAGGTCAAGGAAAAGGTGGCCGAAGGCAAGATCGTGCTGAAGCTGCACAACGAACTCGACCAGGTGCTGGGCGACGACACCGGCGTGACAGGCATCCGGATCAAGAACACTCAAACCGGCGAAACCGAGCAGATCGACCTCAAGGGCTGCTTCATCGCCATCGGGCACCACCCCAATACCGACATTTTCCAGGGACAGCTGGAGATGAAGGACAACTACATCCTGACCCGCTCCGGCCTGCAGGGTTTTGCCACGATGACCAGCATTCCGGGCGTTTTTGCCGCCGGCGACGTGCAGGACAACGTGTACCGCCAAGCCATCACGAGCGCAGGCACCGGCTGCATGGCCGCGCTGGACGCCCAGCGCTTCCTGGAGCAGGACGGCACACTCTAAACCCGGGCTGCGCCGAAAGGGCTATAATCCGAGGCTTTGCCGAAATGAGGCCGCCCTTGTGGTGGCCATCAGCGTTCCGGCAAGCCGGGGTACCGCCACCCGTTTCTGGCGAGGTCAAGCTGCAAAACACCTGCAATCTCCACGGTTGCGCCGGTGCCAGCTGTTCAAGAAAGAGTGTCCTCATGGCACGCGTATGCGACGTAACGGGCAAAGGCCCGATGGTCGGAAACAATGTTTCCCACGCCAACAACAAAACCAAGCGCCGGTTCCTGCCGAACCTGCAATACCGCCGTTTCTGGGTCGAAACTGAAAACCGCTGGGTTCGCCTGCGTGTTTCGAGCGCCGCGCTGCGCTTGATCGACAAGAACGGCATCGACGCCGTGCTCGCAGACCTGCGTGCACGCGGCCAAGCTTAAGGAGCTGAATCATGGCAACGAGCAAAGGCGGACGCGAAAAGATCAAGCTGGAATCCACCGCGGGTACCGGCCACTTCTACACGACCAGCAAGAACAAGAAGACGATGCCTGAAAAGATGTCGATCATGAAGTTCGACCCCAAGGCGCGCAAGCACGTCGAATACAAGGAAATCAAGCTGAAGTAATTCAGCGCTGGTTCCACCAACAAGAAACCCCGCCGGGCTTGCCCAGCGGGGTTTTTTGTTGCCCGCTTCTTTCTCTCTCGCTCCCTTGGGCGCAGAAAACGGGCGCAAAAAAGCCGGCTCGAAGCCGGCTTTTTTATGAGGAGCGCGGTTCCCCGCCTCTTCTGATCGATCAGGCCCGTGCTGCGCGCAGACGCGTCGAGAACTCGCGCAGGCCGGCAATGCCGCTGGCTTCGGCGCGATGGCACCAGGCGGCCAGGTCGGCAGCCAGTTGCTCGCGCGATTGCGAGGTGTTGAGCCAGAGCTGGCGCAGCTCTTCGCGCATCGTGACCATCTTGTCGATCACCGGGTGGGCAGCGCGCGCCTGCACCAGGTGCGTGCGGGCCGATGCCGGAACCTTGTCGTCGTCGCGATGCAGCCAGTTCTTGGCCGCCTTGAGCACCGAGATGTCGCCGCCCTTGGTCTTGAGCGCAATCAGCTCGGCCTTGGTCACGCGGCGCATTTCGCGGGCGTAGCCGGCCATGACTTCATAGCGGTTGGCAATGACGGCCTCGAGCGTCTTTTCGTTGGCCACGGGCTGGATGTCGCCCATCTGCATCTTCGGCGGCACCTTCTTGACCTTGGCCCAGCCGATCGCCTGCATCATCTGGATGTAGACCCAGCCGATGTCGAATTCGTACTTCTTGACCGAGAACTTGGCCGACGTGGGATACGTGTGGTGGTTGTTGTGCAGCTCTTCACCGCCAATGATCAGGCCCCAGGGCGAGACATTGCGGCTGGCGTCGGGTGCCTCGAAGTTGCGGTAGCCCCAGTAGTGGCCAATGCCGTTGATGATGCCGGCGGCCGTGATCGGGATCCACAGCATCTGCACAGCCCAGACGGTCAGGCCCAGCGCGCCGAAGAGCGCCAGGTTGATGACCAGCATGAGGCCCACGCCTTGCCAGCTGTAGCGGGTGTACAGGTTGCGTTCGATCCAGTCGTCGGGCGTGCCGTGACCGTAGCGGTCCATCGTTTCCTTGTTCTTCGACTCGGCGCGATACAGCTCGGCGCCGCGCCAGAGCACTTCGTCGATGCCCTTGACCTGCGGGCTGTGCGGGTCTTCTTCGGATTCGCACTTGGCGTGGTGCTTGCGGTGAATGGCCACCCATTCCTTGGTGACCATGCCGGTGCCCAGCCAGAGCCAGAAACGGAAGAAATGCGAGGGGATCGGCCCCAGGTCCATCGCACGGTGCGTCTGCGTACGGTGCAGGAAGATGGTGACCGCGGCGATCGTGATGTGCGTGGTGACGAGCGTGTACAACACGATCTGCCACCATGTCAGGTCCCACAAGCCGTGTCCGAGCCACTGGAGGGCCGCGCTCAAAACGGCAGAGTCAGGAATCAACATTGAATTAAGTACTCCATGGCCACACGAAGGTGCAGCCTTCAGTTAACCCACGATTTTAAGGTGGCAAGGCCAAAATGAGGCCTTTTACCCTTCCTTAATAGCGCAGATTTACCCTACTTTGGAGTGCCGCGCCTATTTGCGGTTCCACACCGCCGCAAAGAAACCGTCCGTGGCGTGGCGGTGGGGCCATAGCCGCAGGTAGCGGCGTCCGTCCTCGCCGCCCGCGCAGAGGGCCTCGAAACCCTCTACTTTCAGGCCCTGCAGCAGTTCCGCGGCGTCCTGTGGCACGAAGTCGGGGTTGGCGGCGCTGAAAGCCTCGGCAATGGCCTCGTTTTCCTCCGGCAGCACGCTGCAGGTGGCATAAATGAGACGCCCGCCCGATTTCAGGAGGCGTGCCGCGCTCTGCAGGATGGCCGCCTGCTTGACCGTCAGTTCCTCGACCGACTTGGCCGATTGGCGCCATTTCAGGTCGGGATTGCGCCGCAGCGTTCCCAGGCCCGAACACGGGGCGTCGACCAGCACCCGGTCGATCTTGCCCGCCAGGCGCTTGATGCGGTCGTCGCGCTCGTGCGCAATAGCCGCCGGATGAACGTTCGAGAGCTTGCTGCGAGCCAGCCGCGGCTTGAGCGCATCGAGCCGGTGCGCCGACGTGTCGAAGGCGTAGAGCCGGCCGGTGTTGCGCATCGTGGCGCCAATCGCCAGCGTCTTGCCGCCGGCGCCAGCACAGAAGTCGACCACCATTTCGCCTCGCTTGGCGTCCAGCAACAGCGCCAGCAGCTGGGAACCCTCGTCCTGCACCTCGACGGCACCTCGGGCGAACGCGTCCAGCTTGGTCAGCGCCGGCTTGCCGTCGATGCGCAAGCCCCATGGCGAGAACGGCGTCACTTCGGATTTGATAGCGGCCTTGGCAAGCTCCGCCTTGACTTCCGCCCGCTTGTCGGTGAGTGCATTGACGCGAAGATCGAGCGGCGCGGGCTGCTGCAGGCTTTCGACCAGCGGCCAGAAACCGTCGCCCAATTGCGCCTTGAGCGGCGCGACCAACCACTCGGGCAGGTTGTGGCGATGGCGTTCCAGCAGGTCTTCGGGCTTGACCGCGTCGCAGTTGTCGAGCCAGCGCTTTTCAGTGTCGTTGAGCGCGCTTTTCAGAAAATCGCGCGGGCCATGAAAGCCCAGGATCGCCATGCGGCGCTCCTTCGAGCCAGAGCCCGAGGGCGACAGGTGATCGAACAGGAGCTTCTTGCGCAACACGGTGTAGACCGTCTCGGCAAGCGTGGCGCGCTCGCGGGGGCCGAACTCGCGGTGGTCGCGAAAAAAGCGCGAAACGACCTGGTCGGCCGGGTGATCGAATTTCAGGACAAGGCCGACCAGATCGGCGGTGGCCTCCAACAGGGCTTTGGGGTGCATACCCCGATTGTCTCAGCCGGAGGGGCCCCTACGCCCCGCGCGTCCAGATCGGCCCGAAAGCCTGTCGTTCAATGTCGGCCAGCGTGGGCGAATGGCCGGCCCACAGAACCAGCGCCGCGCCGGGCAGGCTCAAGGTGTGCTCGAGGTGGCGGCAAAGCTGCCAACGGTCTTCGTCGTCCATGCCCGGCAGGTCGACAAACACGATGTAGGCCCGGCGCCACGGAAACTCGCGCAGCGTCTTGCGCACCAGCCAGGCGCGCGAAATGGGAAGGCACCGCGCAAGGTCGGCCTGCAACTCGCCCAGTTCATAGTCGCTCAGGTCATGCCGTGCGATCTGGCTGAAGAAGGGCGTTTCGGTGATCTCCTCCCAAGCCCGAGCCTCGGCTTCTTCCGCCTCCTTGAGGCGGCCGCGCCACAGCTTGAGTGCTTCTTCGTCGTGAGCGCCGGCATCGGGGTTGTCGAGTGCGGCCACGGCGCTTTTTGCAGCCCACCATCGGCTGGCGGCACTGGACCCGTGCAAGCGCTCGAGCACGGCAAGACGTGCTGCGCGATCGCGCACGGGGAGCATCTGGGACAGCCCACGCAAGGCGCCGGCATGCTCGGGCGAGATCTGAAGCGCACGTTCGTACCGAACGCGCACGGGCGCCGCCGGATCGAGCCGCCGCTCGGAATCGGCCCATTCGACGAGTTCGTCAGGCGTATTGCGCTCGCCACGCGCCGCAAGAAGCTCGACGCGCTCCCGGATGCGAGACCGGTGCGCATGGTGCTGCTTCCAGTCGCTAGCATGGTTGCGGCGCCACTGGTTGTCGAAATGCGCGATCCACTTGGTACTGTCGGCCAGCATGCCCAGCGCCGGCTCGGCCGACCAGGGCGGCACCACGGCCTTCTGGCCGAGCGCTTCGAGTCGGTCGCGCAAGACCGGATGGGTGTCTTCGAGATCGCTGACGCGCCGCATGGCGTCGCGCAACGCCCGGCGCGCGAATTCGTCGCTGGGCGGCGTTGCGGCAAGCTCCTTCAGCGCCTTGAAAGGCCCCGGCGGCTGCGGCTCCCTTTCGGCACGGGCCCAGTGCGAAGCCCAGAACTCATCGGCATACCAGTTCGCCTTGATGGCAATTTCCGTCAGCGCCGCCGCGGCGACGGTCGTGCCCAGGAGGCGGCCCGAGATGCGGTCGGCCTCGTACTCGTCTTGCCGCGCGAGCGCGAAAGTGCGGGCCGCAAAACGCGGAAAGTACCAGCGAAAGAAGCTCTGCGACACCAGTGCCATCACCCCTTCGTCGCGCTGCAGGCTGGCGTCGAGCTTGAGCCACGACAGCCGGGTGCGGTAGATCCAGGCGCTCAGCTTGCCGTGGTTGCCGCGCAGGTGCCCGTACTCGTGGGCAAGCACCGACAGCAGCCGCCGCCGGTCCAGCATCATCAGCAACGGCAGCCCGATGCTGAGGGAGTTAACCGCGCCGCCAAACAGCCCGAAACGCGGCACTTGCCGGATGCTGGCGTTGAATTCGTCGTCCAGATAGACGCGGTGGACCGGCGGGCCCTTGATCTTCTTGCGTATGCGGTCGAGCGCTTCGAACAGCGCAGGCGCATCTGCGCGCGAAAGCTCCCGCCCCTCGGGTTCGTCGAACCGCACCCAGAGCGCGCGAAGCGTGGCCCAAAGCAGGCCCAGCGCAAACAGAGCCAGCCAGCCGCGCCCGAAACTGAAGCGTCCCTGTCCGGCCGACAGCGCAACCCAGGCGATGATGCCGACGGAAAGCGCCAGGCAGGCCAGCACCCACAGATAACCGAGTGCGGCAAACGCCGCGACGCTGCGCCGGTAGCGGGCACTGTCGTCCGCGCTGGCATGCTCGCTCAGGCGGACAAGGTGAACAAAATCAGCGCGATCCATCCGACTTTCCCCCAACCGACCCTACAGTTTGAAAGAAGCAAGACCGTGAACGACAACGCCCTGCCACCCCTGATAGAGACACCGCCTGGCCGTTATCGCCACTACAAGGGCGGTGAATACGAAGTGCTGGGCACCGTGCGCCACAGCGAAACGCTGGAGCCGATGACGCTGTACCGGGCCCTTTACGGCGCCAAGGGGTTGTGGGTTCGGCCCGCCGGGATGTTCGGCGAAACCGTGGAGATCGACGGTGTTCGCCAACTGCGCTTCACCCCTATTTAGAGCGCTACGTATTCGATAGCGTCATCGACGGCCGCTCAGCCGCAGCGAACGTCCGTCACGCGGCCGCGGGCGTCCACGTCGAGGTTGAGTCGTCCGCCGTTGAGTTCCATCGTGACCACCTCACCGGGCTTCAAGGCCCGCACCGTGCCTGCACCGGCGCGAACCCGGGCTGCGGCTTCGAGCTGGGGCGACAGCGGCTGGCCGACGGCGAAGCGCGCGCCATCCGCATTGCACTGGAACACCGGCTCGGGTGCCGGAGCAGCTGCAGCGGGGGTTGCCGCGGGAGTCGAGCTTTGCGTGGCACAAGCCGTCATCAGGACAGCGCCGGCAACGATGAACAGTAGTGATTGGGTTTTCAATTTGTCTTCTCCCGAAAACCCGCGAATATAAACAACTTTAACGAATGTGACCTGATGTATCTGCAAGCCATCCCGCAATGGCGCGTGGATACAACTGATGTTCCTGCGCCAGCACGCGCCCGGCCAGCGTGGCGGCCGTGTCGTCCGGCAGCACGGGCACTACCGCTTGCGCCAGGATAGGCCCGTGATCGAGTTCGGTCGTTACCTGGTGCACGGTGACGCCGGCCACCTTGCAGCCCGCGTCGATAGCCCGCTGGTGGGTGTGCAGGCCCGGAAACGCCGGCAGCAGCGACGGGTGTATGTTGATCAGGCGCCCGGCGTAGCGGCCGACAAAGCCGGGTGTCAGGATGCGCATGAAGCCCGCCAAGACCACGAGCACCGGCGCGTGCGCATCGACCACCTTGGCCAATGCCTCGTCGAAAGCTTCGCGCGTCGGAAATTCCTTGTGCGGAACCACCGCGGTTGCGATGCCGTGCGTGGCGGCAATCGCAAGCCCGCCCGCTTCGGGCTTGTTGCTGACCACCGCAGCAATGCGGGCGCCAAAGCGCTCGGCCCAGCGGTCGCGCTCGGCGTCGCGCACGATGGCCGCCATGTTGGAGCCGCCGCCGGAAATAAGGATCACGATGTTCTTCATGGGACGCGGGATTATCTGTGCTCGGCTCCGGCCGCCCTGAACTTGTCGCCGCGCGGACACCGATTCACAGCACGACCGTGCTAAAACTCGAAGTTCCGGAGACACACCGCCATCGGCGCGATGGCGGCGGACCGATCAACACAGCGAGGCACGCATGGATTTGAGCTTCACGCCCGAAGAACAGAAGTTCCGCGAAGAAATTCGCGCATGGGTCAGGGACAACCTCCCCAAGGAGATTTCGCACAAGGTGCACAACGCGCTCGAGTTGACGCGCGACGATCTGCAAGGCTGGGCCAAGATCCTCGGCAAGAAGGGCTGGCTGGGCTACGGCTGGCCGAAGGAATTCGGCGGCCCCGGCTGGACCGCCATCCAGCGCCACCTGTTCGAGGAAGAAACCGCCCTGGCCGGTGCGCCGCGCATCGTGCCCTTCGGCCCGGTGATGGTCGCTCCGGTGATCATGGCGTTCGGCAATGCCGAGCAGCAGAAGCGCTTTCTGCCCGGCATCGCGAGCGGCGAGGTCTGGTGGAGCCAGGGCTACAGCGAACCCGGTTCGGGCTCCGACCTGGCTTCGGTCAAGACCAAGGCCGAGCGCAAAGGCGACAAGTACATCGTCAACGGGCAAAAGACCTGGACCACGCTCGGCCAGTACGGCGACTGGATGTTCAACCTCGTGCGCACCAGCAACGAAGGCAAGCCGCAAACCGGCATCAGCTTCTTGCTGCTCGACATGAAGTCGCCCGGCGTCACGGTGCGCCCCATCAAGCTGCTCGACGGCAGCCATGAAGTGAACGAGGTGTTCTTCGACAACGTCGAAGTGCCGGCCGAGAACCTGATCGGCGAAGAGAACAAGGGCTGGACCTACGCCAAGCACCTGCTCTCGCACGAGCGCACCAACATTGCCGACGTGAACCGCGCCAAGCGCGAGCTCGAGCGCCTGAAGCGCATTGCCAAGAGCGAAGGCGTGTACGACGACCTGCGCTTCCGCGACGAGATCGCCAAGCTCGAAGTCGACATCGTCGCGCTCGAGATGATGGTGCTGCGCGTGCTCTCGGCCGCCACCTCGGGCAAGAACTCGCTCGACGTGGCCGGCCTGCTCAAGATCCGCGGCAGCGAAATCCAGCAGCGCTACAGCGAACTGATGATGCTGGCCGGCGGCGCGTATTCGCTGCCCCTCGTCCGCGAAGCCATGGAAGCGGGCTGGCAGGGAGACTTCCCGGGCGGCAACCCGGCTCTCGCGCCGCTCGCATCCACTTTCTTCAACATGCGCAAGACCACCATCTACGGTGGCTCCAACGAAGTGCAACGCAACATCGTCGCGCAGACGGTTCTGGGCTGAGGAGACAAGAACATGGATTTCAATTTTTCAGACGACCAGGAACAACTGCGCGACGCCGTGCGCAAGTGGGTCGACAAGGGCTACGACTTCGAACGCCGCCGCGGCATCGAGGCCAAGGGCGGCTTCTCGCGCGAAGCCTGGGACGAACTGGCCGAGCTCGGCCTGGGCGGCCTCTACATCGCCGAAGACGACGGCGGCCTGGGCATGGGCCCGGTGGCCGGCATGGTGGTGATGGAAGAGCTGGGCCGCGGCATCGTGCTGGAGCCCTTCGCGCAGACGCTGATTGCGGGCGCCGTGCTCAGCGGCTACGCCGGCGCGGACCTCAAGGACAACTGGCTGCCGCGCCTTGCGGGCGGCCAGGCCATCGTGGTGCTGGCCTACCAGGAGCGCAAGGCACGCTACCGGCTCGATGTGTGCGAAGCCAAGGCCGTGAAGGCCGGCGACGGCTGGTCGCTGACCGGCGCCAAGAGCGTGGTGCCCGTGGGCGACGAAGCCGACGCCTACATCGTGCCCGCGCAGGCCGACGGCAAGATCGCACTCTTCCTGGTCGAGCGCAGCGCCAGCGGTGTCGAGGCACGCGGCTACGGCACGCAGGACGGCAGCCGCGCCGCCGAGGTCGTGTTCGACAAGGCAGACGCCACGCTGATCACCGCAGACGGACTGACCGCACTCGAGTACGCGGTCGATGTGGGCATTGCGGCCACATGCGCCGAAGCGGTCGGCGTCATGGACAAGACCGTGGCACTCACGGTCGACTACATGAACCAGCGCAAGCAGTTCGGCGTGGTCATCTCCACCTTCCAGGCGCTGCGCCACCGCGTGGCCGACATGAAGATGCAGCTCGAGCTCGCGCGCTCGATGAGCTACTACGCCACGCTCAAGCTCAACGCGCCGGCCGACGAACGGCGGCAGGCGTTGGCGCGTGCCAAGTACCAGCTGGGCGTTTCGATGCGCTTCGTGGCAGCCAACTCGGTGCAGTTGCACGGCGGCATCGGCGTAACCGACGAATACATCGGCAGCCACTATTTCCGCAAGCTCACGCAGCTTGAAATGACCTTCGGCGACACGCTGCACCACCTGGGCGAAGTGTCGGCCCGCATGCAGGACACCGCCGGCGTCTTCGCCTGACGATGTTTTTCCCATAGCATCCAACGCCCGCCCGCCTTGCGCCGGCGGGCGTTTTTACTTGGAACCAGCCAGGAACAAAACATGCCATCACGCCGCACTCTTCTTGCCCTCGGGCTCGCATCGACCGCCATGCTGACCGCTTGCGCCACCGCACCCTCGCCTTCGCTCAGCGAACGTCCGCCGATCGTCTTCATGCACGGCAATGGCGACTCGGCCGCGCTCTGGCAAACCACGATCTGGCGCTTCGAATCGAACGGCTGGCCGCGCAACCGGCTCTTTGCGGTCGATCAGCCCTATCCGCTGGCACGCGACGACGACACCGTGGCGCAGCCGGGCCGCAGTTCGACCGCCGATTCGGCCGCCTTCCTGAAGGCCGAAGTCGAGAAGGTGCTGAAAGCCACGGGCGCCAGCAAGGTGGTGCTGCTCGGCAATTCGCGCGGCGGCAACACCATTCGCAATTACGTGCAGAACGGCGGCGGGGCGGCTGTGGTGAGCCACGTGGTGCTGGGCGGCAATCCGGCGCACGGCATCTGGGCGGTGAAGGGCTTCCGAGAGAACAATGAATTTTCCGGGCTCTCGGCGTTCATGCAGCAGCTCAATGCACCGAAAGGGCCGAATGGCGACGAAGTCGCGCCCGGCGTGAAATGGCTCACTCTGCGCTCCGACAGCAACGACAAATACGCGCAGCCCGACGGCCTCTGGATCGGCGCGCCAGGCCAGCCGACCAACATCGGATTCGACGGGCCGGCACTCAAGGGCGCGACCAATGTCGCGCTGCCGCGCGTGGACCATCGCGAAACTTCGTTCTCCCCCGCCGCCTTTGCCGCGACCTGGCAGTTCCTGACGGGCGAGCCGCCGCGCAGCACGGCCATTGCAGCCGAAACGAATGTTGTTCTCGACGGCCGTGCCATCGGGGCGGAAAACCTTTCGCTGAACGGCGGCCAGGTCACCGTCTATGCGGTCGACTCCGCCACGGGTGCCCGGCGCGGCAACGCCGTGCACAGCAAGAACATCGGCGCGGACGGCCGCTGGGGCCCCTTCAGCGCCCGCGGCGACACGGCCTACGAATTCGTCCTCAGCGCGCCGGGCTACGGCATCACCCACATTTACCGCAGTGCGTTTCCGCGCAGCAGCAGCGTGGTGAACCTGCGCCCCGAACGCCTTGCCACGGCCGACGCGAATGCCGGCGCAGTCGTCGTCTTCACGCGCCCACGCGGGTATTTCGATGCGCAGCGCGACACCATGCGCTTCGACGGCCAGAGCCCGCCGCCCGGCGTGCCGCCCAAGGGCTCGGGCGTGTCGAGCTCCCGGTTGCGCGTTGCCGCGGCGGAGCCTCAGCGCGCCGTTACCGGTGAATTCAACGGCGAGCGCATCACGGGCCTGACTTGGCCCGCGGCGCAGCAGCATGTGACGGTGCTCGAACTGACTTACTGAGGGCAATGGCATGAACGACGCGGCTTCCTCCCCTTTCGTGCTGAAGACACGCGATGCACGCGGCGTGATCACGCTGACGCTGAACCGCCCGGCCTCGTTCAACGCGCTTTCGGAGGGCATGCTCGGCGCGCTCGAGCAGGCCATCGCCGAGATTGCAGTGGACGAGAACGTGCGCGCGGTGGTCATCGCGGCGGCGGGCAAGGCCTTCTGCGCGGGCCATGACCTGAAGGAAATGCGCGCGGAGCCGTCGCTCGGCTATTACCAGCAGCTTTTCGAGCGCTGCGGCGCGATGATGCTGTCGATCCAGCGGCTCCCCGTGCCCGTAATTGCGCGCGTGCACGGCATCGCGACCGCGGCAGGCTGCCAGCTGGTCGCGGTGTGCGACCTGGCGGTGGCTTCCAGCGACGCGCGCTTCGCGGTCAGCGGCGTGAACGTGGGACTGTTCTGCGCCACGCCCAGCGTCACCCTCTCACGCAACCTCGGCCGCAAGGAGGCGTTCGAGATGCTCGTGACCGGTGAGTTCATCGATGCGCAGGAGGCCAGGCAGAAGGGCCTGGTCAATCGGATCGCTGCACCGGCCGAGCTCGATGCCGCGGTCGAGACGCTGGTCGCCAGCATCGTCGCCAAGCCCCGCAAGGCACTTGCACTGGGCAAGGCCCTCTTTTACCGCCAGCTCGAAACCGGCATCGAGGCCGCGCTGGCAGACGCCAGTCAGACCATGGCCTGCAACATGATGGACGAGAGCGCGCTCGAAGGCGTTCAGGCTTTCATCGAGAAACGCCCGCCCGACTGGAAACGCTGAGCCCCAGGCTAGGTGTCGTGCAGCCGCGAGCTCTGCGGCAGGTGCGCCATAAGAAATTCCATCTGGTCCGCCAGGATGCGGCGGTTTCGCAGAATGAAATCTTCCCAAAGGCTGGGCACATAGGGCGCATACAAGAGCGGCATGTTGGCCTGCTCGGGCGTGCGGCTGCTCTTGCGGTGGTTGCACGGCTTGCACGCTGTGACCACGTTCATCCAGGTGTCGATGCCTTTTTGCGCGAACGGAATGATGTGCTCGCGCGTGAGTTCGTCTTCGTGGAAATGCCCGCCGCAATAGGCGCAGATGTTGCGGTCGCGCGCAAAGAGCTTGCTGTTGGTGAGCCCCGGGCGCTGGGTAAAGGGGTTGATGCGCGGCACGCCCTTGGTGCCGATGATGCTGTTGATGGCAATCTGCGATTGCTCGCCCGTGATGGCGTTGTGGCCGCCACGGAACACAGCCACCTGCGCGCCCACCTCCCAGCGAACTTCGTCCGCCGCATAGTGGATGACCGCCTGTTCGAGCGATATCCATGACTGGGGCAGCCCTTGGGCCGACAGCTTCAAGACCTTCACCACACGCCTCCTCAAAAAGGGAAGAATCACGGAAAGACCAGGGACACGGAGCGCGCCGGAGACCACTTCAAGCGACGCACTGAGTCACAATATACCGGCTTTGTGACAAAACGGCCTGATTCGCCCAATTGACGGGCAAAAGGCGCTATCAAAAAGATACTCACCGATGCAGGTTTTCCGCGGCTTCCGGCACCCGGGCGTGGCTCCGGCCTGCGCCCTCACCATAGGCAATTTCGACGGCGTGCACCGTGGCCACCAGGCCATGCTGGCACTGCTGCAGACCGAGGCGCGCCATCGCGGGCTGCCCAGTTGCGTGCTCACGTTCGAGCCACACCCGCGCGACTATTTCGCCGCCGTCACCAAAAAACCCGACCTGGCGCCGGCCCGCATCGGCACGCTGCGCGACAAGCTCACCGAGCTTGCGGCCTGCGGCGTGGCGCAGACAGTCGTGCTGCCCTTCGACGGCCGGCTGGCGTCCCAGTCGCCTGACGAATTCATCCAGAACGTGCTGATCGACGGCCTTGGCGCGCGCTATGTGCTGGTGGGCGACGACTTTCGCTTCGGCGCCAAGCGGGCGGGCGACTACGCCATGCTCGACGCGGCCGGCGACGCGCATGGCTTCGACGTGGCGCGCATGAACAGCTACGAGGTCCACGGCCTGCGCGTTTCGAGCTCGGCCGTGCGCGAGGCGCTGGCCGAGGGCCGCATGGCCGACGCCCAGCACCTGCTCGGCCGGCCCTACACAATTTCAGGCCACGTGGTCCACGGCCGCAAGCTGGGCCGCGCGCTGGGCGCCTCCGAGCCCGGCAAGGACGACGGTTTTCGCACCCTCAACCTGCGCTTCAAGCACTGGAAACCGGCCGCCAGCGGCATCTTCGCGGTGCTGGTGCACGGCCTGGCCGACCAGCCCCTGCCCGGCGTGGCCAACCTGGGCGTGCGCCCCTCTCTGGACGCCAACGATGTCAACGCCGGCCGGGTTTTGCTGGAGACGCATTGCCTGGAGTGGCCCTCGCATCTGGGAGCCGAAGGTGCCTACGGTAAAATCGTCCGCGTGGAACTCCTGCACAAACTGCACGACGAATTGCGCTACACCAGCCTCGAGGCCCTCACTGCGGGCATCGCGAAGGATGGGCGCGACGCGCGCGCGTTCTTTGCGTCGACCCACGCCGAAACCCATCGCCAGACGACACGCGATCGAATTTAGCCCTGCACGCACCGTGCTGCCGCCCTTCGACAAGCTCAGGGCGAACGGCTTTTCTTCCGCACCGACCGCTCAATGCAGTTCGGGCTGAGCCTGTCGAAGCCCCTCTGTTTCGCACCCCAACATGTCTGACGCTGCTTCCACCACCGACTACCGTTCCACGCTGAACCTGCCCGACACCCCCTTTCCGATGCGCGGCGACCTGCCCAAGCGCGAACCGGGCTGGGTGAAGGAATGGAACGACGAAGGCCGCTACCACCGCCTGCGCGACGCCCGCCACGGCGCGCCCAAGTTCATCCTGCACGACGGCCCCCCCTACGCCAACGGCCAGATCCACATGGGCCACGCGGTGAACAAGATCCTGAAGGACATGATCACCAAGGCGCGCCAGCTCGAAGGCTACGACGCGCTCTACGTGCCCGGCTGGGACTGCCATGGCCTGCCGATCGAGAACGCCATCGAAAAGCAATATGGCCGCAACCTGAGCCGCGACGAAATGCAGGCCAAGAGCCGCGCCTACGCCACGGAACAGATCGCGCAGCAGTTGCTCGACTTCCAGCGCCTGGGCGTGCTGGGCGAGTGGGACCATCCGTACAAGACGATGGACTTCGCGAATGAAGCCGGCGAGCTGCGCGCGTTCAAGCGCGTGATCGAGCGCGGCTTTGTGTATCGCGGCCTGAAGCCGGTGTACTGGTGCTTCGACTGCGGCTCGTCGCTCGCCGAATTCGAAATCGAATACGCCGACAAGAAGAGCCAGACCATCGACGTGGCGTTCAAGGCGCACGACCGCGAGAAGGTGCTCAAGGCCTTCGAGACCGACCACACGATCCTCGGCGACATCTTTGCCGTGATCTGGACCACCACCGCGTGGACCATCCCGGCCAACCAGGCGATCAACCTGAACCCCGAGATCGAGTATTCGCTGGTCGACACCGAACGCGGCCTGCTCATCCTCGCCAACTCGCTGGTCGAGATGTGCATGACCCGTTATGCGCTCGACGGCAAGGTGCTGGCCACGGTCAAGGGCGAGAAGCTCGGCGGGCTCGAATTCGAGCATCCGCTGTACGACGTCGACGCTGGCTACAAGCGCCTGTCGCCGGTGTACCTGGCCGACTACGCCACCGCCACCGACGGCACCGGCCTCGTGCACTCCTCGCCCGCCTATGGCGTGGATGACTTCAACTCCTGCATCGCCCATGGCGTGGCGTACGACGACATCCTGAACCCGGTGCAGGGCAACGGCAGCTACGCGCCCGACTTTCCGCTCTTCGGGGGCCAGAACATCTGGAAGGCCGTGCCGGTGATCATCTCGGCGCTGCGCGACGCCAACCGCCTGCTCACCACCGAGACCATCACCCACAGCTACCCGCACTGCTGGCGCCACAAGACGCCGGTGATCTACCGCGCCGCAGCGCAGTGGTTCGTGCGCATGGACGAAGGCGAAGGCGTGTTCACCAAGGACAAGGCGCCCAAGACGCTGCGCCAGACCGCGCTCGAAGCCATCGAGAAGACGAACTTCTATCCGGAGAACGGCAAGGCGCGCCTGCACGACATGATTGCCAACCGGCCCGACTGGTGCATCAGTCGCCAGCGCAGCTGGGGCGTGCCGATCCCGTTCTTCCTGCACAAGGATTCGGGCGAGCTGCATCCGCGCACGATGGAAATCCTCGACCAGGCCGCCGACATCGTCGAAAAGGGCGGCATCGAGGCCTGGAGCCGCGTCACCGTCGAAGAAATTCTCGGCGCCGAAGACGCGCCCCACTACACCAAGAGCACCGACATCCTCGAGGTGTGGTTCGACTCGGGCTCGACCTTCTATCACGTGCTGCGCGGCACGCACCCCAACGTGCACCACGCTGCGGGCCCTGAAGCCGACCTGTACCTCGAAGGCCACGACCAGCACCGCGGCTGGTTCCACTCGTCGCTTTTGATCGCCTGCGCGCTGGAAGACCGCGCGCCCTACCGCGGCCTGCTCACGCACGGCTTCACCGTGGATGCCAAGGGCATCAAGATGAGCAAGTCGCTCAAGAACGGCATCGACCCGCAGGAAATCAGCAGCAAGCTGGGCGCGGAAATCATCCGCCTGTGGGTGGCTGCGAGCGACTACTCGGGCGACATCGCGGGCGACGACAAGATCCTCGCGCGCGTGGTCGACTCGTACCGCCGCATCCGCAACACGCTGCGCTTTCTGCTGGCAAACACCAGCGACTTCGACATCGCCAAGGACGCGGTGCCGCTCGACCAGCTGTTCGAAATCGACCGCTATGCGCTTGCGCGCGCGTCGCAGTTCCAAGACGAGATCCTTGCGCACTACAAGGTGTACGAGTTCCACCCGGTGGTGGCCAAGCTGCAGATCTACTGCTCGGAAGACCTGGGCGGCTTCTACCTCGACATCTTGAAAGACCGGCTCTACACGACCGCGCCCGGCTCGCTTGCGCGCCGCAGTGCGCAGACCGCTCTCTGGCATATCTCGCAAGCCATGCTGCGGTGGATGGCACCGTTCCTGAGCTTCACGGCCGAAGAAGCCTGGAAGTTCGTGAGCACCGGCAAGCCCGGCGAATCGATCTTTGCGCAGACGTTCAGCAAATTCGCCGCGCCCGACGAAGCACTGCTCGCCAAGTGGGGCCGCATCCGCGAGATCCGCGACGTGGTCAACAAGGACATCGAGGCGGTGCGCGCCGAAGGCAAGGTCGGTTCGTCGTTGCAGGCCAACCTGCAGCTCACCGCGCCGGCCGACGACTTCGCGCTGCTGGGCTCGCTGGGCGATGACCTGAAGTTCGTCTTCATCACCTCGGCCATCGCAATCGCTGCGGGCGAAGCGCTCTCGACCACGGTGACGCCGAGCAGCGCGCAGAAGTGCGATCGCTGCTGGCACTACCGCGAGGACGTGGGCCACGACCCGGCGCATCCGACGATCTGCGGCCGTTGCACCAGCAACCTGTTCGGTGCCGGCGAAGCACGGAGCTTTGCCTGATGGCCGCGGCACGCTCCATGTCGGCATCGCGTTCGCGCAGCGGCAGCATCTGGCCATGGCTTGCCCTGGCGGTCATCATCCTGATCATCGACCAGTTCACCAAGACGCTGATCCTGGGCTACTACAAGCTTGGTGACGCGACCTACGTGACGAGCTTCTTCAACGTGGTTCGCGCGCACAACACGGGCGCCGCGTTCTCGTTCCTGGCAGACCATTCGGGCTGGCAGCGCTGGTTCTTCACGGCCATTGGCCTCGCGGCTGCGGTGTTCATCGTGTGGATGCTGAAATCGCACGCGGGGCAGAAGCTGTTTTCGTTCGCGATGGCGTGCATCCTGGGCGGCGCCATCGGCAACGTGATCGACCGAATGATGCACGGGTACGTGGTCGACTTCCTGAGCTTTCACGCGGGGAACTGGTACTTTCCGGCCTTCAACGCGGCGGACAGTGCGATCACGCTGGGGGCCATCTGCCTGATCGTGGACGAGATCCGGCGGGTTCGGCGCGGGAAGTAAGCCAGTTTCTCAAGGGGCCTTTTGGCCCCTTTCTCTTTAAGACGCAACGCGAGGGTTTTTCCCGGCTTTCTCGGCTTGTCATGGCAGGGTCATACTGCCGCGGTGAAATGTAATCGATTACATAACACCGCACGATGAGCATTCAATCCGTCGCAGCCAAGGCCGGGGTTTCCGTGGCCACCGTGTCGCGGGCGTTCAACTTCCCCGACAAGGTCACGCCAGCCACGCGTGAGTTGGTGGAACGCGTGGCGCGCGAGCTTCACTACGTGCCCAACGCCAGCGCGCGCACCTTGCGCACCCAGCGCAGCCGCGCGTTGGGCGTGGTGCTGCCCACGTTGCTGAATCCGACTTTCGCCGAGTGCCTGCAAGGCATTGCGGGCGCAGCCATGGCGGGCGGCTACGCCATCATTCCCGTCACCACCGGCTACCGGCTCGACGAAGAAGAACGCGCCGTTCACCTGCTGCTCGCGGGCAATGTCGATGGGTTGATCCTGGTGGTATCGAACCCCTCCACTTCGGCGGCACTCGCACGGCTTCGCACCGCCGGCACGCCTTATGTGCTGGCCTACAACCGGCATCCTGACCACCCTTGCGTGACCGTCGACGGCGAAGCTGCCGTTGCCGACGCGGTCGCACGCCTGGTGCTGCTGGGGCACCGCCGCATCGCCATGGTCAGCGGCACGCTGGCTGCCTCCGACCGGGCGCAGCAGCGCTACCGGGGCTACGAGAAAGGCATGGCCGATGCCGGGCTCGACGCGCCGCCACTCATCGAGGTGCCCTTTGTCGAAAGTGCGGTGGACATGCTCGCGCACCTGCTGCAAGCCAAGGAGCGGCCTACCGCGCTGGTCTGCTCGAACGACCTGCTTGCCATCCGCAGCATTCGCGCCGCGCACCTGAGCGGGCTCTCCGTGCCCGACGACCTCAGCGTGGTGGGCTTCGACGGCATTGCGCTCGGCGAAGACCTCACGCCGGCGCTCACCACCATTGCGCAGCCCAACAGCGACATCGGCCGCCGCAGCGTCGAACTGCTGGTCCAGGCCATGGCCGGCGGCACCGCGCTGCAAGCCGACGCGAGCCTGCTGCTGCCTTGCGTCTTCCGCGACGGCGAATCGTGCGCATCCGCGCGCGATATCGCCAACGACTGATCACTCGTTTCACCCGCCTCAACCCTCACATCCATCAAGGAGTTCTTTCATGTCTCTCCGCATCTCTCGCATGGCCCGCCTGGGCTTGCTCACCGCCGCGCTCGTTGCCGCCGGCAGTGCCGTGGCACAGACCGCCATTTGCTACAACTGCCCGACCGAGTGGGCCGACTGGGGCACGCAGCTCAAGGCCATCAAGGCCAAGACCGGCATCACCGTGCCGGCCGACAACAAGAACTCGGGCCAGTCGGTCGCGCAGCTCGTCGCCGAGAAGGCCAGCCCCGTGGCCGACGTCACCTACCTGGGCGTGACCTTCGCGGTGCAGGCCCAGAAGGACGGGGTGGTCGAGCCCTACAAGCCCGCAGCGTGGAAAGACATTCCCGACGGCCTGAAGGACCCGGCCGGCAACTGGTTCACCATCCACTCGGGCACGCTCGGTTTTATGGTCAACGTCGATGCGCTCAAGGGCAAGCCGGTTCCCAAGTCATGGGCCGACCTGCTCAAGCCCGAATACAAGGGCCTCATCGGCTACCTCGATCCCGCCTCGGCCTTCGTCGGCTACGTGGGTGCGGTGGCGGTGAACGAAGCACGCGGCGGCACGCTCGACAACTTCGGCCCCGCCATCGACTACTTCAAGGCGCTACAGAAGAACGAACCCATCGTTCCCAAGCAAACCTCTTATGCGCGAGTGCTGTCGGGCGAGATCGCGATCCTGCTCGACTACGACTTCAACGCCTACCGCGCCAAGTACAAGGACAAGGCCAACGTCGCATTCGTCATTCCGAGCGAAGGCACGCTGGCAGTGCCTTACGTGATGAGCCTCGTCGCGAAGGCACCGCATGCCGCCGAAGGCAAGAAGGTGCTCGACTTTGTACTCTCCGACGAAGGCCAGGCCATCTGGGCCAAGGCTTACCTGCGGCCGGTGCGCGCCGGTGCGATGCCGAAGGACGTGGAGGCGCAGTTCCTGCCTGCTAGTGAATACGCTCGCGCGAAGAGCGTGGACTATGCGCGCATGGCTGAGGCGCAGCGGGCGTTCTCCGACCGCTACCTGAAGGATGTGCGCTGAATAGATCCCTCGGATGAAGCCTTGCTTCTTTCTACGTCACGTTGTGCGGTTGATGCTCCGTTCAGGGCGCGCTCCCGCCGACGGGGTACCTTGCTCCGCGAATGTCCCCCGCCCTTCGGGCTCCTCCTTTATTTCGCTGCGCAAGGCACCCCATCGACGTGAGCGTTGGGCAGTGCGGTGGTTGATCGAACGGAACAAGCGCAGCGCCCGGTGTGCACAGGGCATCGGGTGCTCCCCGCAGCGAAATAAAGGAGGAGCCGAAGGCGGGGGACATTCGCGGAGGGGAGTACCCGGTGGCCTTTGCACTCGCCCTGAACAACAGCGCCCAGCACAGCAGCGCCAAGAACAACAACACCGTAAGACAAGCAACTGAGATGAAGCAACCCAACGCCTGGAACCCACGCTGGCGCCTGCTGGCCTGTGCAGCCCCTGCAGCCGTGTTCTTCGCCGCCTTCTGGCTGCTGCCGGTGGTGCGCCTTCTCACGCTGCCCGCGACCAAGGGCTGGTCCACTTACTTCGCTGTGCTCACCGACTCGCGCTACTTGCAGAGCATGGCCAACACTGTGGCGCTTTCGGTGGCCGTGACACTCGCAACGCTGGTGCTCGGCGCAGCCGTGGGCATCTACCTCGCGCGCCATGCCTTCACGGGCAAGCGCATGCTGCTGTCGCTGCTCACGCTGCCTCTCTCTTTTCCGGGCGTGATCATCGGCTTCTTCGTCATTCTGCTCGGCGGACGGCAAGGGCTGGTGGCTGACATCGGCGACAGCCTCTTCGGTGAACGCATCACCTTTGCGTATGGCCTGCTCGGCCTGTTCCTGGCCTACCTGTATTTTTCGCTTCCACGCGCCATTGCCACCTACGCCGCAGCGGCAGAAGCCATGAACGTGCAGCTCGAAGAGGCCGCGCGCTCGCTCGGTGCCTCTCGCCTGCGCGTGGCGCGCGATGTCTGGATGCCTGAGCTTGCCCCCACCACGCTGGCCTGCGGCGCCATTCTTTTCGCCACTTCGATGGGCGCCTTTGGCACCGCCTTCACGCTCGCCAGCAAGTTCGAGGTGATTCCGATCACCATCTACAACGAGTTCACCAACTACGCCAACTTTGCGCTCGCCGCTTCGCTCTCGATTGCGCTGGGTATCGTGACCTGGCTGGTGCTGTTCGTGGCGCGGCGCTTCGGGGCCAACCCGGTCGCGCGCTGAATCGAGGAAAACGCTCATGCGAAAGAACACGCAACCCAAGGCGCCCTTCCTGCTGGCCATCACAGTGCTCGTGAGCATTTTCATGATCGCGCCGATGCTGCTGTCCGTCATGGCCGGCCTGGTCAACAACTACAGCGCGGGCCTGAAGAGCGGCCTCACGCTGCGCTGGCTCGGCGAGGTATGGGAGAACTACGGCGGCACCGTGGGTTGGTCGCTCGCACTGGCGCTGGCCTGCGTGGTCGGCACCGTGCTGCTGGGCGTGCCCTGCGCCTATGCGCTGGCGCGCAGCCGCTCGCGCGCTGCGCACGTCTTCGAGGAACTGCTCACGCTGCCCGTTGCGGTGCCCGGCCTTGCGACCGCGCTGGCGCTCATCCTGGCCTACGGCCAGCTCACGGCCTTCCGCCAGAGCTTCGCCTTCATCCTCGTCGGCCACATGGTGTTCACTCTACCGTTCATGGTGCGCACGGTGAGTTCGGCCTTCCAGCGCGACGACCTGCTCGCGCTCGAGGAAGCCGCCCGTTCGCTGGGCGCGAACTTCCGCCAGCGCTTCATGGGCATTCTGGTGCCGGCCGTGTTCCCCGCCATCGTGGCCGGCAGCCTGATGGTGTTCACGCTCTCGGTGGGCGAATTCAACCTTACCTGGATGCTGCACACGCCGCTCACGCGCACCCTGCCCGTGGGCCTGGCCGACAGCTATGCCTCGATGCGCATCGAGATCGGATCGGCCTACACGCTGGTCTTCTTCGCCGTCATTCTTCCGGTGCTGTGGGGGCTGCAGTACCTTGCCAACCTGATCCAGAAACGCCATGGAACTTGAACGCATTCCTATCGACATCGCCAACTGCGCGAAGACTTATGCAGACGGCACGCGCGGCCTGCTGCCGACCGACCTGCACGTGGAAGCGGGCGAAGTGCTCGCGCTGCTCGGCCCCTCCGGCTGCGGCAAGACCACGCTGCTCCGGCTCATTGCAGGACTCGAGGCGCCCGACGAAGGCAGCCGCATCGTGTTCGGCGGACAGGACGTGACGCAGCGGCCGGTGGAGCATCGCGGCGTGGGCATGGTGTTTCAAAGCTATGCGCTCTTTCCGCAGATGACCGTAGCCGCCAACATCGGCTACGGCCTTCGCATTCGCGGCGTGGCGCCCGAAGAAGAAAAGCGCGCCGTGGGCGAGCTGGTCGACCTGACGCGGCTCGGCGGGCTTGAAAACAAGCGCCCCGCCGAGCTTTCGGGCGGCCAGCGCCAACGCGTGGCGCTGGCGCGCGCGGTTGCCGTGCGCCCGCGCGTGCTGCTGCTCGACGAACCGCTGGCCGCGCTCGACGCCAAGCTCAAGGAGTCGCTGCGCGACGAGCTCGCCGAACTGCTGCGCCGCCTGCACATCACGGCCATCCACGTCACTCACGACCAGCAGGAGGCGCTGGCCATTGCCGACCGCCTGGCGGTTATGAGCGCGGGCCGCATCGTGCAGGTCGGTCGCGGCGAAGAGTTGTACCGCGCGCCGTCCCACCCTTTCGTGGCGGAGTTCCTGGGCCGGGTGAATCGGCTCACGCGCGAGCCCGACGCCATTGCGCAAGGCGTTGTCCGACTCGGCGGAAGCACGCTGCCTTGCCCACCTGCCTGGCGCGACCATGCGATGCTCCTGGTGCGACCCGAAGACGTGGAAGTGAGCGCGCCCCGGCCCGACTGGGGGCTTGCCGCCGTCGAACGCCGCACCTTTCTCGGCGACCGTGTGCAGTTGCACCTGCGCATGCAGGACCAATCCTTGCTGGTGGCCGACGTAGGCCGCGACACGCCTTTCGGCCCGGGTGATCCGGTCGGCCTTCGCATCCAAACCGATCGCCTGATGACGTCGCAGGAAACCAGCGCATGACCACAGCAACCACACAAGACACCACTTTCCTGGCGCAGTTGACGGACCTGCACATCCGTGAGCCCGGCCGGCTGGCATACGGCCGCATCGACACCGCGCCCTACCTGGAGCGCGCAGTGCAGTCGGTGCTGCGGCTGCCGCAGCTGCCCGACGCGGTGGTGATCACCGGGGACCTGAGCGACTTCGGCCGCGCGGCCGAATACGAGCACCTGGCGCGCCTTCTGGGGCCGCTGACCATGCCGGTGTACCTGATGCCCGGCAACCATGATGACCGCGACCAGCTGCGCCGCAGCTTTCCGGGCCACGGCTACCTGGCGGCGGGCGTGGGCTCCGCCGGCTTCGTCCAATACTCGGTGCGCGTGGGCGCGCTGCGCCTGCTGACGCTCGACACCTGCGTGCCGGGCGAGAGCCATGGCGCCCTCTGCAACGAACGGCTGGCCTGGCTGGAGCAACAGCTCGACGCTTGCCGGGGCGAGCCCGTGGTCATTGCCATGCATCACCCGCCCTTCCAGACGCTGATCGGCCACATGGACGAGATCGGCCTGCTTCAGGGTGCCGAGGCGCTGGAAGCACTGGTCGCGCGGCACCCCAATGTCGAACGCGTGATCTGCGGCCACCTGCACCGCGCCATCGACGCGCGCTTCGGCGGCACCATTGCATCCATTTCGCCCGCACCGGCCCACCAAGTCTGCCTGGACCTGGCGCCCGATGCGGCCTCTGCATGGACCCTGGAGCCGCCGGGATTCCGGGTTCACGCCTGGTCTGCGCGCAGCAGGCGGCTGGTCACCCATCTGGCGGCTTCCGGCACATTCGAGGGCCCTTTTCCTTTCCATGACAACGGAGCACTGATCGATTGAGCCCATAGTGTGGAAAATGGGGCTGAAGAAAACGAACCAAAACGAAAAGGATAGAAACCGGCACCCATGAAGCATCTTCTGAACCTGCTCGCCGCCGTCGCACTGCTGGTGTGGGGCACGCACCTCGTTCGAACGGGCGTGCTGCGCGTGTTCGGGGCCAACCTGCGCAAGATCCTGGTGCAGAGCATGCGCAACCGCTTCACCGCCGCACTCTCGGGCATCGGTGTAACCGCGCTGGTGCAGTCGAGCACGGCCACGTCGCTGATGACTTCGTCCTTCGTGGGGCAGGGCCTGGTCACGCTGCCTGCGGCGCTGGCTGTGATGCGCGGGGCGGACGTCGGCACGGCGCTCATCTCGGTGCTGTTCTCGGCAGACCTTTCGTGGCTCTCGCCGATGTTCATCTTCGTGGGCGTGGTGCTGTTCATTTCACGCTCCGCCAGCGTGGCGGGCCGCGTGGGCCGGGTGCTCATCGGCCTGGGGCTGATGCTGCTGGCGCTGCAGCTGGTGGTGGAAGCCACCGAGCCGCTCTTCTCGGCCCCGGCCGTGCGGGCGCTGCTGGCCTCGCTCAGCAGCGACGTGCTGCTCGAAATCACCATTGGCGCCGCGCTCGCCATCGTGGCATATTCCAGCCTGGCCGTGGTGCTGCTGGTGGCGGCCATGGCAAGCTCCAACGTGGTTCCGCTGGACGTGGCGCTCGGGCTGGTGCTCGGCGCCAACCTCGGCAGCGGCTTGCTGGCGGTGCTGACCACCGCCAAGTCGGCCATACCGGTGCGGCAGGTCACGGTGGGCAACCTGCTGTTCAAGGCGCTCGGCGTGGCGATCGTCGCGCCCTTCGTCGGGCTCTGGCTGCGCTACGTGCAGCCGCAAGTGCCCAACGCGACCCACGGCGTGGTGCTGTTTCACCTGGCGTTCAACGTGATCATCAGCGTGGGCTTCATCGGCCTCACGCAGTGGGTGGCAACGCTGGTCACCAAGATGCTGCCGGTGCCGCAGCAGCCGGCCACTTCCACGCGGCCGCATCACCTCGACCCCTCGGCGCTTTCAACGCCTTCGCTGGCCATTTCGAATGCGGCGCGCGAGGCGCTGCACCAGGCCGACATCGTCGAGACCATGCTCATCGGCACGCTCGACGTGATCCGCCACAACGACCTGCGCCTGTCTCAGGAGCTGCGGCAGCTCGACGACACGGTGGACGAGCTTTACTCGGCCATCAAGTACTACATGACGCGCATCTCGCGCGAGGCGCTGGGCGAAGAAGAGAGCCGGCGATGGACCGACATCATCAGCTTCACCATCAACATGGAGCAGATCGGGGACATCATCGAGCGCGTGATCATCGACATCGAAGACAAGAAGATCAAGCCGCAGCGCAACTTCTCCGCCGCCGGCATGGCGGAAATCGTGGAACTGCACGGCCGGCTGGTGGCCAACCTGCGGCTGAGCATGAGCGTGTTTTTGAACGGCAATGTGCGCGACGCGCAAAAGCTGCTGGAAGAAAAAGCCCGCTTCCGCGACCTTGAACGGGCCTATGCCACCACCCACCTCGATCGCCTGTCCGACCGCACCACGCTGAGCATCGAGACCAGTTCGCTGCACATCGACCTGATCAGCGACCTGAAGCGCATCAACTCGCACATCTGCTCCATCGCCTACCCGATCCTCGAGTCGGCGGGCGCCTTGGCACCGAGCCGGTTGCGTGAATCGCGGCTGGGAAAGATCGAGGGCTGAGTCGCTTACGCGGAGGGCGCGGCCTGCAGGCCTGCGGATGCAGCAGGCGGCAAGGTGAGCGTCAGTGCGCCGCCGAGAGCGGCGAACGCATGAACTGCTCCTGCCGGCGGCGCAGGCAGAAGTCGATCAGGTCGTCGATCTCCGTAGCTTTATCGAACACCGCATCGGCGCCGAGCTGTGTGCACTTGCGGCGCATTTCGGGGGTGAGATGGTTGCTGAGCACCACCATCTTCTGCGCCGGCTCGCGGTTGCGGCAGGCCTCGAGCACGCTGAAGCCGGTGCCGTCCTTCAGGAACAGGTCGACGATGGCGAGGTCCCATTGCGCGAGGTTGCTCGTCAGCCAACGGGTGCCCTCACGCTCCGATTCCGCTTGGCCCACGGGGTCGACCCTGGCCACTTCGCGCAAGGTGCCCAACAGGTTTTCGCGGATGGTGGGGTTGTCCTCGACAACAAAGGTTCTAACGGTGTCCATGGCGGCGGCGTTTCTCAAGCTTTGTAGCAGGCTACAAATTGCGCCCTGTACAAGACGAAGGCATGACACCCCATCGCGGGTAGGACAAGGCTGGCCCGTCGCCGGGCCGGCCGTGGCCCACTACCAGCGCATCAGAGCGTGAGGATCGTGCAGCCGGTGGTCTTGCGCGCTTCGAGGTCGCGGTGCGCCTGCTGCACGTCGGCCAATGCATAGCGCTGGTCGATCGGGATCTTGACCGCGCCGCTCTGCACCACCGCGAACAGGTCGTCTGCCATGGCCTGCGTGCTCTCACGCGTGGAAATGTGCGTGAACAGCGTCGGACGCGTGACGTAGAGCGAACCCTTCGATGCCAGCGTGCCCAGGCTGATCGGTGGCACGGGGCCCGAGCCGTTGCCGAATATCGCCAACAGGCCGAACGGGCGCAGGCATTCGATCGAGGCCTCCCAGGTGTCCTTGCCGACCGAGTCGTACACCACCTTCACGCCCTTGCCGCCGGTGATCTCCTTCACGCGGGCCGCGAAGTTCTCGGTGCTGTAGTTGATGGCATGCGCCGCGCCATGCTCGAGCGCGAGCTTGCACTTGGCGTCGCTGCCGGCCGTGCCGATCAGCTGCAGCCCCAGCGCCTTGGCCCATTGGCATGCGATCAGTCCGACCCCGCCGGCCGCGGCGTGAAACAGCACGAAGTCGCCCGGCTGCAAACCTTCCGCCGGCAGCGTCTTCTTCAGCAGGTACTGCGCCGTGAGGCCCTTGAGCATCATGGCCGCGCCGGTTTCGAACGAAATGGCATCGGGTAACTTGCAGACGCACTTGGCCGGCATTACACGCAGTTCGCTGTAGGCGCCGGGCGGCTGACTCGCGTAAGCGGCGCGGTCGCCCGCCTTGAGGTGCGTGACGCCCTCGCCCACCGCCTCGACCACGCCCGAGGCTTCCATGCCCAGCTGCAAAGGCATCTGGAAAGGGTAGAGGCCGCTGCGCTGATAGGTGTCGATGAAGTTCAGGCCCACGGCCTTGTGACGGATGCGGATTTCGCCCGGGCCGGGCTCGCCGACCTCCACGTCGACGATCTTCAGTTCTTCGGGGCCACCATGGCGGTCGATACGGACGGCTTTGCTCATCATCTTTGCGGTCTCCAGGCATGCGGAAAAAGAAGACGCGCATCGTGCCACGTTTGGCCTTTTAGCGGCGGCAGAGGGCAATGCCCGGTAGAGTCGGCGGCCATGCAGATTCAGCAGCGCCTCACGCCTTCGACCGTCTTCCTGCTCACCGTGCCGCCGCTGCTGTGGGCCGGCAATGCGGTGGTCGGCCGCATGGTGCGCGACCTGGTATCGCCGCTCACGCTGAACTTCGTGCGCTGGGTCATCGCCTTCGTGCTGTTGCTGCCGCTTGCATGGCCCGTGCTGCGCCCCGGCAGCCCGATGTGGACGCACTGGAAGCGCTACGCGGTGCTGGGGCTGCTCGGCATCGGCTGCTACAACGCGTTCCAGTATTTAGCGCTGCAGACCTCCACGCCCATCAACGTCACGCTGGTGGGTTCCAGCCTGCCACTGTGGATGCTCGCGACCGGCGCTGTTTTCTTCGGCGCCCGCGTCAGCGGGCGCGAGATCGGCGGCTCGCTGCTCTCGATGCTGGGCGTGCTGCTGGTGCTGAGCCGCGGCGAATGGCGGCAGCTGCTTGGGCTGCGGCTGGTGCCGGGCGACCTGTACATGATCCTGGGCACCATCGCGTGGGCGTTCTACAGCTGGATACTGGCCCGCACGCGGGAGCCGCAAACCGTGCGGCAAGACTGGGCCGCGTTTCTCATGGCGCAGATGGTGTTCGGTCTTGCGTGGTCGGGCGCGTTCGCGGCCGGCGAGTGGACGCTGGCAGACGCGCGCATCGTGCCGGGCTGGCCCCTTTTCGCTGCCCTGGCCTTCATCGGCATCGGCCCCGCCGTACTGGCCTACCGCTGCTGGGGCAGCGGCGTGCAGCATGCTGGGCCGCAGGCGGCGAGCTTCTTCATGAACCTCACGCCGCTGTTCGCCGCGCTGTTGTCTGCCGCGTTCCTGGGTGAACCACCGCAGTGGTACCACGGCGCGGCATTCTTGCTGATCGTGGGCGGCATCGTGGTCTCATCGTCTAAACGTTGAGACCATGGGGCGGGCTCAATAAGTGCCCGGGTAGGCGCCGCCGTCGGCCAGCACGTTCTGCCCGGTCACGTAGCCGGCCTGGATGCTGCACAGAAAAGCGCAGATGGCGCCGAACTCGGCCGGCGTGCCGAAGCGCTTGGCCGGGATGTTCTTCTTGCGGGCTTCCCACACGGTGTCGAAGTCCTGGCCGGTCTTCTGGGCCGTACCGGCCATCGTGCCCTTGAGGCGATCGGTATCGAAGGAGCCGGGCAGCAGATTGTTGATGGTCACGCCCTGCGCCGCAATGGCCGTGCGCGCCACACCCGCCACAAAGCCCGTGAGGCCGCTGCGCGCGCCGTTCGAAAGGCCCAGGATGTCGATGGGCGACTTCACAGAGCTTGAAGTGATGTTGACGATGCGCCCGAAGCCGCGCTTGGCCATGCCGTCGACCGTGGCCTTGATGAGCTCGATGGGCGTCAGCATGTTGGCGTCGACCGCCTTGATCCAGGCCTCGCGGTCCCAGTTGCGGAAATCGCCGGGGGGCGGGCCGCCTGCATTGGTCACCACGATGTCGAAATCGTGGCCGAGCGCGAACACGGCGGCGCGGCCGGCCTCGGTGGTGATGTCCGCCGCCACGTGCTTGACGAAGGGTGCCGGCGAGCCGGCTGCCGCCGCAGCCAGCTTTGCAGCGGCTGCTTCGAGCGCCTCGGCTCCGCGCGCCACGATCACCACGTTCACGCCCTCGCGCACCAGCGCTTCGGCGCAGCCGTAGCCAAGTCCCTTGCTCGCACCGCACACCAGTGCGGTCTTGCCTGCAATGCCCAGATCCATGTTTTTTCTCCTGTACTGCAGGGGCGCTAGCGCCCCGTGCGTGTGAAAACGAAGATGCCCGCAATCACGAGCACCGTGCCGGCCGCGATCCACGCGGTGAACGGCTCGCCAAGTATGACCACCCCCATGAGGATGGTCGAAAGAGGCCCGATCATGCCGGTTTGCGCGGCCATGGCCGGACCGATGCGCTCAATGGCCATCATGACCATCAGGACAGGCACGGCCGTGCAAAGCGTGGCGTTCAGCACCGACAGCCAGATGACCTCGGGAGCGACCTGCATCGCAACGCTCATGGGCCGCGTGAGCACGAACTGCAAGATGCACAGCACGCACGCCACGGTGGTGGCCAGGCCCACGAGCCGCAGCGACCCGAGCCGCTTGACGAACTCACCGCTGTAGACGAGGTAGCCCGCATAACTCACCGCGCTCAGGAACACCAGAAAGGCGCCCCAGGCCGCCGCCCCGCCACCCTTTCCTCCGCCGCCGGTCCAGAGCTCGTGCCCGAACACGAGCAACACGCCGGCATAGCTCACGATCATGCCCAGCACCTGCGGCCGGGTTGCGCGCCGCCGGTACAGCAGCCAGCCGAACAGCAGCACCAGCGTGGGGTTGAGATAGAGAATCAGCCGCTCGAAGCTGGCCGAGATGTATGCGAGCCCCGCAAAGTCGAGAAAGCTCGCGAGGTAATAGCCAGAGAAGCCAAGCCCGATCACCCCAAGCCAATCGCGAGACGTGAGCGCAGGCTTGCCGCGCCCCGCCCACCACGCCATGACAGCAAAGAGGGGCAGCGCGAACAGCATGCGCAGCATGATCAGCGTGATGGCATCCACGCCATGCCGGTAGGCCAACTTGACGATGATGGCCTTGCCGCTGAACGCGATGGCGCCCAGCGAAGCGAGGATGAGGCCGGGCGCAATGCTCTTTGCGCCGCCATGTGCGGAGGGAATGCCGGTCTGTACGGCGGACTTGGTCATCCCTCGATCATCGCGCGGTCTTCAATAGCCTG
This sequence comes from Variovorax sp. CCNWLW235, assembly GCF_037204085.1. NCBI lineage: Bacteria > Pseudomonadati > Pseudomonadota > Betaproteobacteria > Burkholderiales > Comamonadaceae > Variovorax > Variovorax sp. CCNWLW235. The sequence continues at coordinate 465,243 of NZ_JBBCBW010000002.1, forward strand.
CAGCCACGCCATCGCGGCGCGGATCGCTGGCGGCCACGTAGCCTTCGACCGACGGATCGCCCGCGCGCCAGATGAACTGGCCGGCACCGAAGTCCTGGTACGAGTCGTTGATTACATCAAGCTGGTGGCCGAGATCGCGCAGGCCCTGCACCGTGTTCGGATTCATCGCGGCCTCGACGTTGATCTCGAGCCCCGCGTTGAAGCGCCAGCGCGGCGCATCGCAAGCGGCCTGCGGGTTCTGCTTGTAGTCGAGCATGCGCACCAGCGTTTGCATGTGGCCTTGGGGCTGCATGTTGCCGCCCATCACGCCGAAGCTCATCACCGGTTGGCCGTCCTTGGTAAGGAAGGCCGGAATGATCGTGTGGAAGGGCCGCTTGCCCGGCGCGACGACGTTCGGGCTTTCGGCCTTCAGGCTGAAGCCGTGGCCGCGGTTCTGCAGGCTGATGCCGAACTCCGGCTCCACGCAACCCGAGCCGAAGCCCATGTAGTTGCTCTGGATGAAGCTCACCATCATGCCGCTCTCGTCAGCAGCCGTGAGGTAGATGGTGCCGCCCTTCACGGGATTGCCGGCCTTGAAGTCCTGCGCCTTTTTCACGTCGATGAGTCTCGCACGCGATGCCAGGTAGGCGTCATCGAGCATTTGCGCGGGGGTCACCGTCATCGACGATGGCTCCGACACGTAGCGGTACACGTCGGCAAAGGCCAGCTTCATGGCCTCGATCTGCAAATGCTGCGAAGCGACCGAGTCGACCGGCAGCGAAGCGATGTCGAACTTTTCGAGAATGCCGAGCGCGATCAGCGCCGCAATGCCTTGGCCGTTGGGCGGTATCTCGTGCAGCGTGTGGCCGCGGTAGTCGCGCGAAATGGGTTTGACCCATTCGGGCTGGTAAGCCGACAGGTCGGCCACGGTGAGCGAGCCACCCTGCTCTTTCGAAAACTTGGCAAGCGCCTCGGCGATTTCGCCGTTGTAGTAGGCCTCGCCCTTGGTGCGGGCAATGGCCTTGAGCGCGCGCGCGGCGGCCGGAAAACGAAACAGCTCGCCGATCTCGGGTGCGCGGCCCCAGGGCAGAAAGGCTTGCGCAAAGCCGGGTTGCGACTCGAGCAGCGAGGTGGCTGCGAGCCACTTGCCTTGCACCACTGGCGGCACGAGATAGCCGCGCTCGGCAATGTCGATGGCCGGGGCCATCAGGTCGGCGAAGGGCAGCTTGCCGAAGCGGTCGCTCAGCGCCACCCAGCTGCGCACGGCGCCCGGCACCGTGACCGAGTCGATGCCGCGCATGGGCGGCGTTGCGGCATCGGCGCCGTACTTGGCCTTGAAGTACTCGGGCGTCCAAACCTTGGGCGCGGGACCCGAGCCGTTCAGGCCATGCAGTTCCTTGCCGTCCCACAGGATGCAGAACGCGTCGCTGCCGAGGCCGTTGCTCACCGGCTCGACCAGCGTCATCACGGCCGCCGTGGCAATGGCCGCATCGACGGCGTTGCCGCCCTGCTGGAGCATGCGCAGCCCGGCTTGCGATGCCAGCGGGTGCGAGGTCGACACCACGTTGCGCGCGAAGATCGGAATGCGGGTGGAGAGATAGGGGTTGCTGAAATCGAAGTTCATATCGGTTTGTCTCGTCGTGATTTGTCTCGTCATCAGTCGTTGGTGATCTTGCGTTCGACCACGATCTTTTTCCACTTGGCGGCATCGGTGGCCACCATCTTCGCGAACTGCTCGGGCGTTCCGGCATTGGCGGGTTCGATGCCCAGGCGAGAAAGCTTGTCCTTCACCTCGGGGTCGGCCAGCGCCTCATTGGCCGCCTTGTTGACGCGCGCCACGATGTCCGCCGGCAGGCCCTTCGGTCCATAGAAGCCGAACCAGGTGTTCGACTCGTAGCCCGGCAGCGTGTCGGCAATGGGCGGCAGCTCCGGCGCCAGCGGGCTGCGCTTGAGCGTGGTGACGCCGAGCGCACGCAGGCGCCCGTCGCGCACATGAGGCATGCCGGTGGGGAGCGAGTCGAACAGCACGTCGATCTTGCCGCTGATCAGGTCGGGAATGGCAAGCGCCGTGCCCTTGTAGGGAATGTGCGTGACGAACACGCCGGCCTGCGCCTTGAAGAGTTCCGCCGTGAGCTGCACGATGGTGCCGTTGCCGCTGGAGGCGTAGTTGAGCTTGCCGGGGTTCTTCTTTGCATGGTCGATCCATTCGCGCACCGTCTTCGCGGGCGAATTGACCGGCACCAGCATGATGCTGGGCGCGTCGCCCACGTGCGCGATGGGCGAAAAATCGCGCACCGTGTCGTAGGGCAGCTTGCTGGTAATGGCCGGGCCGATCGAATGCGTGCTGGTGGTGGCCAGCAGCAGCGTGTAGCCGTCGGCCGGTGCCTTGGCGACCAGGTCGGAACCGATGGCACCGCCAGCGCCGGGCTTGTTGTCGATGATCAGCGTGGCGCCGAGCTTGTCGCCCATCTTCTGCCCGAGCGTGCGAGCAAAGAGATCGGTGGCGCCGCCCGCGGGAAACGGCACGACGAGCCGCACCGGCTTGTTGGGATAGCCCTGTGCGAAGCTGGCTGTGCTTGATGCAGCCAGGCAGAGCGCTGCGGCAACCCCCTGAAGGAACTGGATTCGTTTCATGGTGCTGGATTCTGGCCCGGTGGAGAAACCCTGCATGCTATGCAGCCGCCGCGCATCAAGCCAGATAATCCACCTTATTCAACTATGAACATGGTTTATGGCAAAGAACGCCACCGAAGAAGTCTCGCTGCAGCAGTTGCGGGCGCTGGCGGCAGTAGCCGAAACGGGCAGCTTTACGCTGGCCGCGGAAACCCTGCAGCTGACCCAGCCCGCGATCAGCCACCTGATCAAGCGCATGGAAGAAGAGATCGGTCAGCCGCTGGTGGTGCGCGGCCGCCGCATCCAGCTGACGAGCGCGGGCCAGGTGATGGTCGAGACGGCCGTGCGCGCGCTGCGGCTCATCGATGAGTCGGTAGACGCCTGCCGTTCGCAGTCGCAGTTGCGCGAAGGCCGCGTGGTGCTGGCTGTGGGCCACCTCACGGCCGGTGCCCTGCTGCCGCCGATGCTCGGCCGCTTTTCGCAGAAGCACCCCACGCTGGCCACCACGCTGCTCGACAGCACCGCCGAGCAGATGATTTCGCGCCTGCTCTCGCAGGAAGCCGACCTGGGCTTTGGCTCGGACATCGGGCAGAAGCACTCGGAGCTGGCCACCGAGCCGCTGTTCACGGAGCGTATGGCTCTTTTCGTGCGCGAAGATCATCCGCTGGCGCAGCGCGTGGTGGTCGACGCCAGGCACCTGGAGGCGCTGCCGTTCATCCACGTGAATCCCGACGCCAATGTGTGGCGCTCGGTCAGCCGCCAGTTGTCGAGCGTGGCGAATGTGTACCCGCAGGTGGCGCACCACGTATCGATGTTGTCGACCGCCTTCGGCCTGATCCAGGCAGGCGCCGGAGTGGCGCTGTTGCCGCGGTACGTGGAGGTGCTGATGCCCGGCAACCTGCGTGCGGTGGCGGTCACGCGGCCCACGCTCGAATACCCGGTGGTCGCGGTGCGACTGGCCAAGCACCCGCTCAGCCCTGCCGCGCTCGCCTTCTTGGCCATGGCTCGGCAGCACATGAAACCACCGAGGGCCGGCAAGCCGTAGGTTTTGTTAGTTCGTGTCGTGGCGCGATCAGCGTCGACGTTCAGGGTCCGCACCCGCCGACGGGGTACCTTTCTCCGCGAATGTCCCCCGGCCTGCGGCCTCCTCCTTTATTTCGCTGCGCAAGG